>NZ_JBEXXQ010000085.1:0-31982 GCF_040630525.1 Streptomyces sp. NPDC005799 | reverse complement strand
ACCGGCGGGCTCACCCGCGATGATCTTCGTCTTGGAACGGAGCTTGGCCGTCGGCTGGGTGCCGTCGATCCAGATGTACTCAGCCTTGAAGGTCACGGGCCACTTCCTTCGGGGGTGTGTCTGACGCACTTGCGGGTGCTGCGGCGCTGCGGCACTGGGGCGCCGCGGTGATGCCCGCGAGCCTGTCAACAGGCGATTTCCCGTCGATTGCTCGAATGTGAACCCCGCGTTACCTGGCGATGGTGTGGCGCGATTCACGGTGTGAGACCGCCACCCCGCTCAGTCCTCCGCGCCCGTCGCCTCCCGCACCCCCTCCGGGCACCCCCGGATCGCCGCCCGCTCCTGCTCGTCGTACACACGCAGCAGTTCCGCCACGCGGCCGATCGACGGCCCAGAATGCTCCCACCCGAGCGCGACGGCCCGCTCCTCCACCGCGACGAGCACCAGGTGCTGCCGCGGCAACGCGGGTAAGGGAAGCGCGATGCCGTAGAGCCCACTCGCGCACGGCGGCAAGGGGGCGGGGGTGGGGTGCCCGCCCGCAGAATCTGGCGTCAGGCACCGAGCGCCCCCCATCGAACCTCACCGCCCGACCGGGGACGGACCCCGCCCCGGCCTTGACCCGCATCCGGACCGTAGGCGCCGGGCGCATCCTCACCCGAACCGCGCAGGTGCCTCCAAGAGGCGGCCGCCGGCTTCCCCTCCGTGTCGAAGCCGGTGACCGGTCCGCGCCCGGCCCCGGACGCGCTGCGCGCGCTGGACATGCCGGTCCTGCTGTTCCTGGCCGAGAACAGCAGGACACATGACACGTACGAGGTGGCGGGGACGGCGGATGCGCTGCTGCCGCAACAGTGCGCACCCGCCGAACTCGGCCGCCGCCTCACGGAGTTCTTGAACCCTTGAGCCTCACCCCACCTTCTCGATCAGCGCGCGCCGGATCAGGAACTTGCCGGGCTCCCGGACCTGTTCGAAGGCCGCGTTGTTGAGCAGGGCGCAACTGCCGGACACCGAGGTGACCTTCACCGTCGTGGACTTGTTGTTGTCCAGGTTGGTGACCTTCAGCGTCGTCCCCGCGGGGAACTGGTTGCTGGACGCGGCAGGCGCGCCGGCCTCGCCGGAGAGGGTCACGGTGGAGCCCTTGCAGACCTGTTGGGCGGAGCCGGAGGCGGCACCGCCACCGGAGTTCGCGCCCGCCCCGGGGTTCGCGTTTCCCGCGGGAGCCGTCTGCGCAGGCTGCGCGGTCTGCTGCTGCGAGGGCTGTGCGGGCTGCGTGGCCTGGGAGTCCTGAGCCGACTCCCCAACCGCGCACCCCGACGCCTGCTGCTGGACCTTGATCTGCGCGATGACCGCCTCACGGTTGGCGATCCGGGCCGCGGACTGCGCGTCCGGATTCGCCTTCTGCCCGGCGATGAACCTCTGGTTGTTGCCGAGCGCGGTGGCGAGCCCCTGACAGACCGTCGAGTTCGCTGCCGACAGGGTCTTCGCAGATGGCGGGGTCTGTGCGGCGTTCGAGTTCGACGCCATCGCGAAGGCTCCACCGCCCGCCACCGCCGCCGCGCTCAGCAGGACCGCGAGCTTCTTCTTCGTACTGACAGTTCTCCTACGCGACATGCGCGCCTCCTGAAGAGGTAGGGGAGCGTACGTCGCTATGTACGAGATACCGAACGAGGTTACTCAGTGGTTACACGAGTCTCTGAAGTAACCTGCGTCACACGTGCGTTGATCACTCGAAACTTCGTCACTCGACCGTCGGTCACTCCCGCGACAGCGCCTCGCGTACGGCCTCCTCGGTGCGGCCCACCACCGCGGTGCCGTCGTCCGCCGTGATGATCGGACGCTGGATCAGCCGGGGACGCTCGGCGAGCGCCCTGATCCACCGGTCCCGCGAAACGGCGTCCCGCGCCCACTCCTTGAGACCGAGCTCCTTCGCGTCCGCCTCCTGGGTGCGGGTGATGTCCCACGGTTGGAGCCCGAGACGGTCGAGTACGTCCCTGATCTCGTCCTCGCTCGGTACGTCCTCCAGGTAGCGGCGGACGGTGTACTCCGCGCCCTCGGCGTCGAGCAGGCTGATGGCACTGCGGCACTTGGAACAGGCCGGGTTGATCCAGATCTCCATGGGGTCAACGGTACGTGAGGGGAGCGCCGAAAGCCCTTGTGGCCAGGGGCTTTTGTCAGTGGCGGGCGGTACACTAGAAGAAGTGTTCGAGGGTGTTGCCGGGGCGTCGAAGGCCCTGGTGGACACCCTGTCCGCGACAGGAGGATGCCTGTGCCCGCTGCCGCACTGAAGCCGAAGCCGACCCAGTCCACTGTGAAGCGCCCCGTCCTGCTCGACCTGCCGTACGAACCCGTGGAGAAGCGCCCGTTGCCGCCCGGCCGGCCCCGCGAGTGGTACGTCACGCACAACCGGCGCCTGAAGGCGATGCGTCTCGCCATCGCCCTGCTCGACTCGGGCGTCTACATGCCGAACCAGGCCCGCAACGAGACGATCCGGCACACGGCGGAACTGATCGGAGTCCACCCGCCGTCGGACACGACGTGCCACATGGTGCGGGCGCTGATGCGCTACAGCCGATGAGGCCGGTGCCGGGCGCCGCACACGGGGCGCCCGGCACGTCCGCCCCCTACCCCCTCGCCAACTCCTTGTCCACCGGCGTCGGGAAGCGGGGTGTGACCCGGCTCGTCCCCATCCATGCCCGCAACCCCTCCACCTCCGCGGCGATCGCCGCCTTCGCCTCGCGTCCCACGCCCTTGTCGTCGAGGAGCCGCCACGCGATCTCCCCGTCGGCGCGCTGGGCCCAGCCCCCGACCACCCGTCCGTCCCACCACACCGTCGGCCCCACGTTGCCGCTGCGGTCGAACAGCAAGGGCCGCAGTTCCGGCGCCAGATACCAGTCCCTCGCCTGCCAGCCCATCGCCGTGGGATCCAGCGCCGGCAGCAGTGCCGCCCAGGGCTCCACGGGACCCTCCGGAGCGACGTCGTCCGCGGTGACGTACGCCCGGCCCTCGTCGACCGACACCTCCCGCGCCCCGATCGCCGCCAGCGCGCGCCGGACGTCGGTGACCCTCCACCCCGTCCACCACTTCAGGTCGGCCTCGGTCGCGGGTCCGCACGAGGCAAGCCAACGCCTCATCAACTCCGCCTGCGCCTCGGCCACATCGAGCTCCGGATGCGCAGGCGCCACCGCCCAGCGGAACTGGCTCGACGTCCACGAGCCGAGCGGCCGGCCCCGGACCACCTTGCCCTCGATACCCAGCACTCGCAGCAGCCGGCCCGAGACGGTGTGGACGCCCTCGTAGCTCTTGCCGGCCGCGTACACGAACTGCTCCCGCAACCGGGGCTCGTCCTGGGCGAGTTCGGTCGCCGTCGCCTGGCCGCGCCGGGCCAGGGCGGCCAGCAGCGACTCCTCGACGTCCTTCAGCCAGGCCGCGTCCGGCGCCCCCGCGCTCGCCATGTCCTGCACCAGCTTGGCGCGGGCCTTGGCGGCCACGGCGAGGCCGGTCGACGCGTGGACGACCGCGGTGAGGTCGGTGGGGAAGACGAACACCGTCTGGCGCATGCCGTGCATCCGCACCAGGGAACGGTCGTCGTACAGCGCCCGCTCCGTCTCGGGCACCGTCCGCTCGGCGTCCGTCAGCCGCGCGCCCACCGCGAGATACACGGTCGCCGGGTCCGTCCCGTGCAGCGCGACGAGCGAACCGGCGACGTCCTCCGGGGAGCCGCCCCGCGCGCCCACCGCGAGCCGATGCCGCACCGCCAGCCGCGCCCGCCGCTCGGCCACCCCGATGTACCGCTCCCCGTCACCCATCACACCCTCCGCCCGTCACGGCACCCGTGTTTCCCATCTTCGCGGACCCCACTGACAACGCCCCCGCCGGACTCCGCCGCCGCCCGCGTGGATCGGCCTCAGCAGTCGAAGACCGACCAGCAGATGTCGTTGCGCAGGCACTGGTCGTCGAGCACGAGCTCCCTGATCGCCTCCGGCAGCCGGTCGCGCTGCCACCGGCACTCCAGCCGTCCCGCGGCCGCACTCTTCTCTTCCGGCACGGCAGCGCGCGTGGCCTTGATCGCATAGGCGGCCGCACCGAGCTCGTGCGCGGCGACGTGCGCCACGACCGCGGCCTGACCGGCCGCGTACGCGGCGTGCCGTGCCGCGCCCCGCAGGTCTCGAGCGGCCCCCATCGCATGACCGCCCGCCGCTCGGGCCTGCATCATCCGGACCTCGCCCCGCACCCAGGCGCGGGCCTGCTCGATCGCCCGGCGCGGTCGGGGGTCCTCAGGCCGAGCCGACTCGAAGAGGCCGAGGACGTGCTCCGCACAGTCCGCCGCCCAGAGGGCGAGGAGACGGTGATCCGTGTCAGTCAGGGTCCCACCGCGGCGGACGGTCACGAAGCGAGGGTCCCTGACCTTCGGGAGGATCATGGATCGGCCTTCCTTCCCGCCGGCGTCCGCCCGCCGTCCGGGCACGCGCATCCGCGACCGTACCCCCTCCCGTCACCCGATCGCCGTACCCGGCATGCGCTCACCCCCGTCCCCGCCTTCACTGCGATCAAAGAGGCGGCGCGGCGATGAGCCGAGGTGGTGGGAGGCGTGATGGGGCGGTACGGGATTGTGCGGTGGGTCGCGTGAGTTCCCCTGTCGACCGTGCCGAGCAGGGCAAGGCCGCCCGTAAGCGGGTCTCGCGGTCCGCGCACGCCGGGTGGGTGGCGCCCGTCGACCGGGACGACCCCGTCGCCGTACTGGAACGGCAGGGGCGGGACCGGCTGCCGGAACTGCTGCCGATCCGGTACGGGCGGATGGCCGCGTCGCCGTTCGCCTTCCTGCGCGGATCGGCCGCCGTGATGGCCGCCGACCTGGCCTCCCGGCCGCACACCGGGCTCACCGTGCAGCTGTGCGGGGACGCCCATCTGCTCAACTTCGGGCTGTACGCGTCCCCGGAACGCACGCTGCTCTTCGATCTCAACGACTTCGACGAGACGTTCCCCGGCCCCTTCGAGTGGGACGTCGAACGGCTCGCCGTCAGCGTCGTCGTCGCCGGCCGGGAGAACGGCCACACCGAGGACAAGGTGCGCCGCGCGGCGACGGAGGCGGTCACGTCGTACCGGACCACCATGCGGCGACTGGCCGCGCTGGGTGAGCTGGAGGTCTGGTACGAGCGCATCGACGCCGACCGCCTGCTGCCGCTCGCGCGTTCCGCCCGCCGACGCCGCCAGGTCGCCGCGAGCCTCACCCGCGCCCGCCGCCGCACCAGCCTGCAGGCCGTCGGCAAGCTGACCGAGGTCGTCGACGGCAGGCGGCGCATCGTCCACGATCCGCCGCTGCTGGAACCCGCCGGCGCCTCCGACACGGCCTCCCTGCGCAAGATCTTCAGCGACTACCGCTCCACCCTCTCCGAGGAGCGCCGTCTGCTCCTGGACCGCTACCGCTTCGTGGACGCAGCCCGCAAGGTCGTCGGCGTCGGCAGCGTCGGCCTGCGCTGCTTCGTCGTGCTGCTCGCCGGCCGCGACACCGACGACCCGCTGTTCCTGCAGATCAAGGAGGCCCGCACCTCCGTACTGGAGGACCATCTGCCGACCGGGCCGTACGTCCATCCCGGGCACCGCGTGGTCGCCGGGCAACGCCTGCTGCAGGCCGCCAGTGACGTGTTCCTGGGATGGATGAGCGGGCCGCAGGGACGCGCCTTCTACTGGCGGCAGCTGCGGGACATGAAGGGCTCCGCCGACGTCGCCGGGATGGGCCCCGGCGACCTGCTCGCCTACGCCCGGCTGTGCGGCACCGCCCTGGCCCGCGCCCACGCCCGCTCCGGCGACCGCGTCGCCATCGCCGCCTACCTCGGCGGCGCCGACACCTTCGAGCACGCCGTCGCGGACTTCGCGCTCGCCTACGCCGACCAGAACACCGCGGACCACGCCGCCCTGGGCGCCGCGATCGCCGCCGGCGTGATCCGGGCGGCCCCCGAGGTGTGACCTGCGGGTCTACGCTGGCCGGGTGCAGCCTTCCGCGAGCCCGTCCGACGGGTTCGAGGTCGTCGCCGTCGCCTCCTCGGCCGGCGGCATCAACGGCCTGATCACCCTGCT
The DNA here is from genome assembly GCF_040630525.1 of Streptomyces sp. NPDC005799. Classification (NCBI taxonomy): domain Bacteria; kingdom Bacillati; phylum Actinomycetota; class Actinomycetes; order Kitasatosporales; family Streptomycetaceae; genus Streptomyces; species Streptomyces sp. NPDC005799. The sequence goes on along the minus strand of NZ_JBEXXQ010000085.1, from coordinate 25,910 downwards.
CGGCGGCCCGGACGCCGCCCTGCCGGTGCCGGTGCCGGTCCTTCAGCACCTCGATCCGCGGCATCGTACGGTCATCGCGGACGTCCTGAGCCGCCGTACGCCGCTGACCGTGAAGCTCGCCGAGGACCACGAGCAGACCCGGGCCGGCTATGTCTGCATCGCGCCGCCCGACCGGCATCTGCTCGTGCGCCCGGGCGACGGATCGCGCTCACCGACACCGAACTCGTCCACTTCGTCCGCCCCTCCGCCGATCTGCTCTTCGAGTCGGTCGCGGGCGCCTACGGGCCGCAGGCCACGGCCTGTGTGCTGACCGGCACGGGACGGGACGGCGCGATGGGCGTGGACGCGGTCAAGACGCGCGGCGGGACGGTGATCGTGCAGGATCCGGCGACCGCGGAGTTCAGCGGTATGCCGCAGGCGGCAGTGGGTACGGGCACAGTGGACTTCGTGCTACCTCTGGACGAGATCGCCGGGGTCGTGCGCGGCCTGGTCGTGGACTCCAGGGGCACGGTCGTCCTCGTCAGCAGCCAGGCCCGGGTGCGGTTCGGTCTCACCCGAACGACATCGGGCGGCCCTTCCAGGACCTGGAGATCTGGTCCTGCTCATGGAGGAGGGTCGCAGGGACGCCTGCGGATGACGGGCGGGGCGTACGATTCCGGTATGGCCACCGAAGGCGGGGCGACGCAGAGCAAGATTTCCGCGGAGCGGAAAGCCGCCATCGCCCGTGCCCGTTCGGCGCATGAGACCATCCGCGCCGAGCGGTGGGAGGCCCTGGCCGCCGAGGCGCCCACCGAGGCCCTGCGCGCGGCGCACCTGCGCATGGCCGAGCTTCACCGGTCCACCGCGCACTGCCATCTGACCGCGGCACGCCTCCAGGACGACTACGCGGGCCGGCTCGCCCTATGGGCCGGACAGCGCGGTACTCCCCGGCCCCGCTTCATGACCGGGGTCGCCGAGGCCTGCGGCACCAGCAGCGCCGCCCTCACCCTGGTCTCAGCGGCCTCGGAGCAGCTCACCGTGGCCGCCTCGGACGAGCACGCCCGCGCCGCCCAGGAACTGGAGTTCCTGCTCGGCGAGGGACCGGCCCGGGACGCGGCCGCCGAGGTCCGCCCCATCACGGCCGCCGGCGCGGCGCTGGCCCACCGCTGGCCCGGTTACGGTCCCGCGGTGACCGAACTCGGCATCGAGGAGGTGGCCGCGGTACCGCTCAGCCTCTCGGGCGCCTGTGTCGGCGCCCTCGCCGTGTTCGACCCCGTCCCCGGTCTCGTCGGTACGGACTCCTTCATCGAGATCGCCGAGGCGCTCACCCGCTCGATGATCCTCGGCCCGGACGGCGAGCCCGACCTGTACGGAGCGGCCAGCCTGCGGGCCCAGGTGCACCAGGCCGCCGGGATGGTCTCCGTGCAGCTCGACTGCCCGGTGGCCGACGCACTGGAACTGATCAGGGCGCACGCCTTCGCGGAGAGCGTCTCCGCCCGCTCCGTGGCCGAGCGGGTGCTGAACGGGGAGCTGCGGCTCGGCTGAGGTGTCGGACGGCGGAAGCGGGAACCCGTAAAGGGCGGCGGAGAGCGCGTGACCGACACGGTCGAGGCGATCGTCCCGGGAGGCGGAGAGAGGTCATGACCGACCCCGTGTCACAGCAACGGCTGGCGAAGGCGTTCGTCGACCTCGCGGCCGGAGGGGCGTCCTCGGAGCCCTCCGACCCCACCGGTCTCCTGGAGGCCCTCGCGACCCACGGCACCGAACTGCTCGGCGACTGCGCCGCGACCGTCGTGTACGTCCCCGACGACCACGCCGCCGCCCAGGTGGCCGGCACCGGCGCCGACCTCCTCCGGCTGGCCCGGGACGCCGCCGTGTGGGGTGAGGGGCCGGGGCAGCATGCCCGCCGCACCGGCCACCCGGTGCCGGACACCGAACTCGACGGGGAGCGGGCGCGCCGCGACTGGCCGCGCTACACCCCCCGCGCCCTGGAGCTGGGCTACGGCCGGGTCGCGGCCCTGCCCCTGCACGTCGGCGCCGACACCCTGGGCGCCCTGGTGCTGCTGGGCCGCGGCAGGACCGCGCCGCGCCCCGAGCTGCTGGAACTGGGCCAGTCCCTCACCGACGTGGCCGGGTGGACCCTGGACCGGGAGCGGCGCCTGTCCGCGAGCCGCGCCCTCGCCGACCAGCTCGGTGAGGCCCTGACCAGCCGCGTCATCATCGAGCAGGCCAAGGGCACGCTGGCCGCCCGCCTCTCGGTCACCGTCGACGAGGCCTTCCGCCTGCTGCGCTCCCACGCCCGCTCCCACCGCCGCCGCCTCAGCGAGGTGGCCCGCGAGGTGGTGGAGCACAGCCTGGACCTCCGGTCGCAGTAGCCGCCGAAAAAACGGGATGCACGCGGAGTGACCGTCTCCCTACGCTGGACAGGCGTTGCGGAGCCGCTCACCACCGCTTGTCCCCGGGCAGGCATCACCCCCCGCATCCAGGGCTACTCTCTACGCACCGATGGACGGACGCCTTCCCCCAGCGCCCCGTCGGACGTCCAGATCGCTCATCGACCCACGCTCACGGAGGCCCGTGATGGGCACCATGTTGATCGCCGGGACCGTCGTCCTGGTCCTCTTGGGATTCGGAAACCACGTGTGGTGGCTGGCCGCGGCCGGCGTCCTCTTCCTCTACCTGCAGTACGGCCGCGACTCCTCGCCGTCGTCCTCCGGGGGAGGCGGCGCGTCGGGATCGGCCCCCGCCACCTATCAGGCGTACCGCAAGCGCCGTGACCAGCAGGCCAAGTGGGAGCGCCGCTACCGGCGCGAGCACCCCTTCGAGGCGCGCCGGCAGGAGCGCGGCAAGTAGGACCACAGGGCGGAACTACAGGCCGGGTGCGCCCCATACCGGGAACCACCGGCTCAGGTCCTGTTCCATCCGCAGGTCCCCGGCGAGTGCGGCCTTGATCTGCAGTTCGAGCGCGTTGTCGCGCCGCTGTCCGGCACCGGGCAGCGGCGCGAACGGATAGAACGTGCCGCGCTTGTAGAGGTACACCAGCGCCAGCCGCTTGCCGCCCTCGCCCTCGAAGGCGGCGAGGGAACACAGCAGTTGCGGCCCGAAGCCGTTGACCTCCATCGAACTGTTCACCGCGTGGAGGTCGTTGACGAGCTCCGACAGCTGCTCGGGGGAGCGGCGCGAGACAAGCCAGGAGTAGCCGAACTCGTCCTGGCTCAGCTCCACCGGCGGTCCGTCGCGGTCGGCGTCCGCGTCCAGCAGGGCCTGGACCTCCCGGTGGGTCTGCTCGAAGGCGGCTCCCTCGACCGTGGCGAAGCACACCGCGCCGGTGCCGGTCGGTGTGAAACCGGCCGCGGCCTCGAGGGTCACGGCCGCCGACGGCAGCGCGAAGAGCTGGTCGAGGTCGGGCAGGGCCGGCTTGGTGCGGCCGAGCAGGATGTCCAGGAGCCCCATGCATCACGCCTTTCCGGGGGTGGGTGCCTCACCCAGCTCGGCCGAGATCCGGCCCAGCTGGTCGAGCCGCTGCTCCAGGCTCGGGTGGGTGGAGAAGAACCGCTCGATGCCGGGCTCCTTGCCGGCCGCGGGGGTGAAGTAGAAGGCGTTGAAGGCCTGCGCGGTCCGCAGGTCCTTGGTCGGGATCCGGGCGATGTCGCCGGAGACCTTGGTCAGCGCGGAGGCCAGCGCCGAGGGCCGCCCGGTCAGCAGCGCCGCCGCCCGGTCCGCGGCCAGTTCCCGGTACCGGGACAGCGCCCTGATCAGCAGGAAGCTGATCGCGTAGACGGCCGCCGACACACCCATGACGGCGGCGAAGATCACCGCGGTGTTCTGGTCCCGGCGCCCGCCGCCGAACAGCTGGGAGTAGAAGGCGAACCGCACGATCAGTCCCGCGATCACGCCCAGGAACGACGCGATGGTGATGACGGCGACGTCCTTGTGCGCGACGTGCGACAGCTCGTGCGCGAGGACGCCCTCCAGCTCGGCGGGCTCCAGCCGCCGCAGCAGTCCGGTCGTCACACAGACCACGGCATGGTCGGCGTTGCGTCCCGTGGCGAACGCGTTGGGCATGTCCATATCGGACACGGCGACGACGGGCTTGGGCATGTCGGCGATCGCGCACAGCCGGTCGATCACCGCGTGCAGCTCGGGATACTCCTCGCGCTCCACGACCCGCCCGCGCATGGCGAACATCGCGATCCGGTCGGAGAACCAGAACTGGGCGACGAACATGGCCGCCATCAGCACCACGACCAGCAGCCAGGACTTCAGCAACACGATCAACGCGGCGACGAAGGCCACGTACAGCAATCCGAGCAGGAACATCGTGACCGTCATTCGCACGGTCAGCCGCCGGTCGCTCCGGAAACGGCTCTGCATTGTGCATCACCCCGCAGTCAGGCACTCGTCCCATTGCCAGTGTGCACCTGGCGCGTCCCATGAAGTGGTCCCGAACGGCCCTAGGGGCTGCAAAAGGTCCCTGTGGGAGGCCCGGCGGCCGTCCTAGTAGGGGGCCCGGAAACGCACCCATCCCAGCAGTACGATCACTGCCGCCACGGTCCCGAACACCAGCGCCGTCGACATCCACGAGGACCTGCGCGGGGTCACCGGCCCGGGGTCGGCGCGGAAGGGCTGCGGCTCGGGCGGGTTCTCCCGCCAGCGCGCGGCCAGCATCCGGGCCCGCGCAGAGGGCTCCTTGTGCTCCGCCCGGTCCGCCCACCTGAGGTCGAACTCCCGCTCGGCATCGTCCTGTTGGGCCATCCCCGTCTCTCCCCCTCGACACCGCCGCCCCCGTCGAACAGCTGTGCTGCACACCATACGACGACGCCCCCGTCCCGGGAAACCGGAACGGGGGCGAGGCCGAGAAGACGGCTCAGGGGCCGATCACACGTCGAAGTAGAGCTCGAACTCGTGCGGGTGCGGACGCAGCTGCAGCGGGGCGATCTCGTTGGCGCGCTTGAAGTCGATCCAGGTCTCGATCAGGTCGGCCGTGAAGACGTCACCGGCGAGCAGGAACTCGTGGTCGCGCTCGAGGGAGTCGAGGACGGCCGGGAGCGAGGTCGGGACCTGCGCGACGTTCGCGTGCTCCTCGGGAGCCAGCTCGTAGAGGTCCTTGTCGATCGGCTCGGCGGGCTCGATCTTGTTCTTGATGCCGTCCAGGCCCGCGAGCAGCAGGGCCGAGAAGGCCAGGTACGGGTTGCCGGAGGAGTCGGGCGCGCGGAACTCGACGCGCTTGGCCTTCGGGTTCGAACCCGTGATCGGGATACGCATCGCGGCCGAGCGGTTGCGCTGCGAGTACACCAGGTTGATCGGCGCCTCGAAGCCCGGCACCAGACGGTGGTAGGAGTTCACCGTCGGGTTGGTGAAGGCCAGCAGCGACGGGGCGTGCTTGAGGATGCCGCCGATGTAGTAGCGGGCGGTGTCCGACAGGCCCGCGTAACCGGCCTCGTCGTAGAACAGCGGGTCGCCGTTGGCCCACAGCGACTGGTGCACGTGCATGCCCGAGCCGTTGTCGCCGAAGATCGGCTTCGGCATGAAGGTCGCGGTCTTGCCGTTGCGCCAGGCGACGTTCTTCACGATGTACTTGAAGAGCTGGAGGTCGTCGGCCGCGGCGAGCAGCGTGTTGAACTTGTAGTTGATCTCCGCCTGGCCGGCGGTGCCGACCTCGTGGTGCTGGCGCTCGACCTTCAGGCCGGACTTCTCCAGCTCCAGGGAGATCTCGGCGCGCAGGTCGGCGAAGTGGTCGACCGGCGGGACCGGGAAGTAACCGCCCTTGTAGCGGACCTTGTAGCCACGGTTGTCCTCGAGGGCGCCGGTGTTCCAGGCGCCGGCCTCGGAGTCGATGTGGTAGAAGGACTCGTTCGACGTGGTGGCGAAACGCACGCTGTCGAAGACGTAGAACTCGGCCTCGGGACCGAAGTACGCGGTGTCCGCGACACCGGTGGAGGCGAGGTAGGCCTCGGCCTTCTTCGCCACGTTGCGCGGGTCACGGGAGTACTGCTCGCCCGTGATCGGGTCGTGGATGAAGAAGTTGATGTTGAGCGTCTTGTCCCGGCGGAAGGGGTCGACCCGGGCGGTCGACAGGTCCGCGCGCAGCGCCATGTCGGACTCGTGGATCGCCTGGAAACCACGGATCGAGGATCCGTCGAAGGCGAGCTCGTCGTCCGGGTCGAACGCCTCGACGGGCACCGTGAAGTGCTGCATGACGCCCGGCAGGTCGCAGAAGCGGACGTCGACGAACTTGACGTCCTCGTCCGCGATGAACTTCTTGGCCTCGTCGGCGTTCTGGAACATCCAGCTCCTCCTACTCCCGACCGCCTTGCCGGGGTGGTAGTTCGTTCGTGCGGCCAGTGCGGTGGCACACGCTGACCTCGACCCTAGGGACGCGTGATTTCTCGGGCGTGACCCATTTGTTTCGCACAAGTTAACCGGAGCGCGTCCGGTTGACCCCACCTGTCCGTATCCCGAAACGGTGGCAGTACCGTGGACGCGTGGACAAGAGGGAAGCAGTGGGATCGTGGCTCTCGGGCCCCCGGGCGGCCGCCGAGGACGCCGGTGTCGACTTCGGATACCGAGGTGAACAGCTCGGTCTGCCCGAGCAGGGACCGGGCTCGATCGCCCGCCCCGGGCGCCGGTTCGGCGCCCTGGCCGTCGACTGGGGGCTGTGCCTCTTGATCGCATACGGTCTCATCACGCACGGCTACCAACCCGGCGCGACCGGGAACTGGGCCCTGCTGGTCTTCTTCGTCCTCGGCGTCCTCACCGTCGGCACGATCGGCTTCACCCCCGGCAAGCGCCTCTTCGGCCTGCGCGTGGTGGACCTGGGCACGGGGCAGCCCACCTTCCTGCGGAGCGTCCTGCGCACGGCCCTGCTGTGCGTCGCCATCCCGGCCCTCATCTGGGACCGCGACGGCAGGGGCCTGCACGACCGACTGGCCCGCACGGTCGAGGTGCGTATCTGAGTCGAGGTGCGTGTCCGACCCGTCGTAGCGCACCGGACAACGTGAAGGGGCGCCCGCACCTGCGGGCGCCCCTTCACGTCAAGAAAGGTCGGTCGAGGGAAGGTCAGCGGGCCTTCGGCCCGCCCTTGGGCAGCTTCATGCCCTTCGGCATCGGGCCCTTGGGCAGCGGCATGTTGCTCATCAGGTCGCCCAAGGCGCGCAGCCGGTCGTTGGTGGCGGTCACCTGGGGGCCGGTCAGCACGCGGGGGAGCTTCAGCATGGTGGTGCGCACCTTCTTCAGCTCCACCTGGCCGTCGCCCGTGCCGACGATGATGTCGTGCACCGGCACGTCCGCGACGATGCGGTTCATCTTCTTCTTCTCGGCGGCCAGCAGGGTCTTGACCCGGTTCGGGTTGCCCTCGGCGACCAGGACGATGCCGGCCTTGCCGACGGCCCGGTGCACCACGTCCTGGCTGCGGTTCATCGCCACCGCGGGGGTGGTGGTCCAGCCCCGGCCGATGTTGTCCAGCACGGCCGCGGCGGCGCCCGGCTGGCCCTCCATCTGCCCGAAGGCGGCCCGCTCGGCCCGGCGCCCGAACACGATCGCCGTTCCGAGGAAGGCGAGCAGCAGGCCCAGGATGCCGAGATAGATGGGGTGACCGATCAAGAAGCCGATCGCGAGGAAAACACCGAAGATGCCGATGCCGACAGCCGCGAGTACAAGACCGATCTTCTTGTCGGCCTTGCGGGTCATCTTGTACGTCAGGGCGATCTGCTTCAGTCGCCCGGGGTTAGCGGCATCCGCCGCGTTGTCCTTCCTCGCCATGCCACGAAGTCTACGTGGCCCCACGAGCGCCGACGACGGCAGTGCCGGTAAGGAGCGGGAAGGGAGGGGAGAGATGGTTCAGGGACGGGCGGAGGGGAACTGGTCGAGGACGCGCTGTGCCTCGACCCGGTCCTTGGCGCGGCGGCGGTCCTCCAGGACGGAGGTCCAGGCGTTGCGGCGGGCGGTGCGCTGGCCGCCGCTCATGAGCAACGACTCGACGGCACGGAGTGCATCGGTGAACGACGGGATGGCGGTGGCGCGAACCGGCGCGGCCTGCATGGTCGAGGTCCCCCCTCGGGGTCGGCGGGCTGTCGTGAGTGGTGCACGGGCTGTACAACCAGGGTCACTGATTGGTGTTACCAGGGCGTGACCGACCGGTCAAACACCAATGAAGCCTTGATTCGTGGCGCGAAAACACTGACGCGGTCCTGACGACGCCGCTAGCAGCGAGGACGTTCAGGACCGCGTTCAATCGGCCACTACTCATGGGTAGCAACTTGTGCGCAGATTCACACGTTTGGGGTGGCACTCCGTGCCATCAGACCGCCTGGGATGCGACGTAGGCGCCGCCCCGCTGCGGAGCAGCTGATTGACGCAGCTCCACGGCCATCCGGTACAGCCGGCCGGCGCGGTAGGAGGAGCGGACCAGGGGGCCGGACATGACGCCGGAGAAGCCGATCTGCTCGGCCTCCTCCTTCAGCTCCACGAACTCCTGCGGCTTGACCCAGCGCTCCACGGGGTGGTGCCGGACGCTCGGGCGCAGGTACTGCGTGATGGTGACCAGCTCGCAGCCGGCCTCGTGCAGCTGCCGCAGCGCGTCGCTGACCTCCTCGCGGGTCTCGCCCATGCCGAGGATGAGGTTCGACTTGGTGACCAGGCCGACGTCGCGGGCCTCGGTGATGACCTTCAGGGAGCGCTCGTAGCGGAAGCCGGGGCGGATGCGCTTGAAGATGCGGGGGACCGTCTCGACGTTGTGCGCGAAGACCTCGGGGCGGGAGGAGAAGACCTCGGCCAGCTGCTCGGGGACCGCGTTGAAGTCGGGGGCGAGAAGCTCGACCTTGGTGTGGCCGCCCTCGCGGCCGGCCGTCTGGGCGTGGATCTGGCGGACCGTCTCCGCGTACAGCCAGGCGCCGCCGTCCGCCAGGTCGTCACGGGCGACGCCGGTGATGGTGGCGTAGTTCAGGTCCATGGTGACCACGGACTCGCCGACGCGGCGCGGCTCGTCACGGTCGAGGGCCTCGGGCCTGCCGGTGTCGATCTGGCAGAAGTCGCAGCGCCGGGTGCACTGGTCGCCGCCGATGAGGAAGGTCGCCTCGCGGTCCTCCCAGCACTCGTAGATGTTGGGGCAGCCGGCTTCCTGGCAGACCGTGTGCAGGCCCTCGCTCTTCACGAGGTTCTGCATCTTGGTGTACTCGGGACCCATTTTCGCCCGCGTCTTGATCCACTCGGGCTTGCGCTCGATGGGGGTCTGGCTGTTGCGGACCTCCAGGCGCAGCATCTTGCGTCCGTCGGGGTTGACTGCGGACACGACCGGCTCCCTAGCGATTGATTCTTCGGCGTGCTCAAGGGTACGCCCGTGGATTTGAAAGCCCAGGGCTGTGTTCAGGCCGCCGGTGTCTTCTCGATCACCCTCGGCCTGAGGTCCGCGTTCCCGAGGACGTCCGTCAAGTGGCGCTCCACGACCGGCAGTACGTCGGCGATGGTCAGCTCGCGGCCCAGCTCGTGCGCGAGGGAGGTGACGCCCGCGTCGCGGATGCCGCAGGGGATGATCTTGTCGAAGTTGGAGGTGTCCGGGTTCACGTTCAGGGCGAAGCCGTGCATCGTGACGCCCTTGGCGACCCGGATGCCCATGGCGCAGATCTTGCGGTCCTCGCGGCGCTGGCCGGCGTTGGAGGGGGCGTACTCGGGGCCGTTGAGGCGGGGGTCGAACTCCTCGTCGGCCAGGCGGGGGTCGAAGTCGAGGGAGAGCCCGCCCAGGGCCGGGCGCTTCTCCACGGGGTCGCCGAGGACCCACACGCCGGCCCGGCCCTCCACCCGGCTGGTCTCGACGCCGCACTCCGCGCAGACCCGGATCATCGCCTCTTCGAGCCGGCGCAGGTGCGCGACCACGTCCACCGGGCGCGGGAGCTTCTGGATGGGGTAGCCGACCAGCTGGCCGGGGCCGTGCCAGGTGATCTTGCCGCCGCGGTCCACGTCGATGACCGGGGTGCCGTCGAGGGGGCGCTCGTTGTCCGCCGTGCGCCGGCCGGCCGTGTAGACCGGCGGGTGCTCCAGGAGCAGCACGGTGTCGGGGATCTCGTCCGCGAAGCGCGCCGCGTGCACCCGGCGCTGCTCGTCCCACGCCACCTGGTAGTCCACGGCCTCGGCACCGAATCCCATACGGACGAACCGCAGCTCACTCACGGCAAGCGCCTCCCTAGAAGGTCGTAAGGCACGAAACGTGCCTACGCCACTGTACGACCGGCCGTCATGCGTCAGCCCAGCGGCCAATCCTCACACGATCGGATGAACGAACGGGGAAGCGAGCGACCGCCTGCTCACTCTCCGCTACATTCGCGCCGTTCACAGAGGCCATAAGGGCTGCTCACAGGCAATCCGGGCCACTCGGAGGCCACCTCGGCCCCGGGGAAGGCCCGAAAGGCAGGAGACCGCACCGCAGATGACGGAACGACCCGCGCAGCGCACTCCCAACCGACAGCTCGCCGCGCTCATCGCAGAAGCGGGGTTCTCCAACGCGGGGCTCGCCCGGCGCGTGGACCAACTCGGTCTCGAACACGGACTTGATCTGAGATACGACAAGACCTCCGTGACGCGCTGGCTGCGTGGGCAGCAGCCGCGCGGCACCACTCCCGCCCTGATCGCCGAGGTGTTCACCCGGCGCCTGGGGCGCAGACTCACGGCCCAGGACCTCGGCCTCGACGCGTGTGCGCCGGTGTACGCCGGGCTGGAGTTCGCCGGCACGCCCGAGGAGGCCATCGACATCGTCAGCGGGCTGTGGCGCAAGGACTCCGGCTCGCACGCCGAGTTGCGCAAGATCGCGTTCACACCGGCCGGGCTGGTCGTACCGAGCCGGGACTGGCTGATCGGGCGGCCCGACGACAAGGTGGCCCGCGCCGAACAGCCCGCCCTCCTGCCCCCGCAGGGCCGGCCGGCCGTACCGCGCCAGCGGGGACAGGGCGACCGCGGGCCCGGGCAGCGGGTCACCGGCGGCGATATCAACGCGCTCCGCTCGGTCGGCGACCTCTTCCGCACCCTCGACGACATGTACGGCGGCGGGCACGCCCGGCAGGCCCTCGTGCGGTACCTGGAGCACGAGTGCGAGCCGATGCTGCGCGGCACCTACGGCGAGCAGACGGGCCGCAAGCTGTTCGCGGCGGCGGCCGACCTCACCCGGCTCGCGGGCTGGACCTCGTACGACATCGCCGCGCACGGACTCGCGCAGCGGTACTTCGTTCAGGCGCTGCGGCTCGCGCAGGCGGCCGGGGACCGGGCATACGGCTCCTACGTCCTGGTGACCATGAGCCGGCAGGCCGTCTATCTCGGGCACGGCCGGGAGGCGGTGCAGCTCGCCCGCGTGGCCCAGCAGGGGGTGGGGACGAACGCGCCGCCCGTGGTGCAGGCCCTGCTGCACGCGGCGGAGGCGCGGGGGCACGGCGTGCTCGGCGAGGTCCGCAACTGCACGGCCTCGCTGGTACGGGCCGAGCGCGCGCTGGAGGTGGCGCGCCCGGGAGACGAGGTGCCGTACTGGGCGCGGTTCTTCGACGAGGCGCAGCTGGCCGACGAGTTCGGGCACGCGCACCGGGATCTGCAGCAGTTCCGGGCCGCGGTGCAGCACGCCGAGCGGTCGCTGCAGCTGCGCGCGCCGGCGTACGCCCGTAGCCGCCTCTTCTGCCGCGTCGTCCTCGCCTCCGCCCGCCTGGGCCTGGGCGAGCTGGACCAGGCGTGCGCGCTGGGAGCGGAGGCGGCGAGCGCCGCGGCGGACATGCGGTCGGTCCGGGCGACCGAGTACGTGAGGGATTTCGAGCGCCGCCTGGAGCCGTACAAGGACGCGGCACCGGTGCGGGGCTATCGGGACAAGGTGGCGGCGCTGGGGTAGTTCTTCAGGCGGCCCTCGCTGATGGGAGAGGGTCCGCCTGCTGCCTCGAGCCCGCCGCTCCCAGGTCCGTCAGGATGGCTGTCGCGGCTCGGTGGGCGGAGTGCAGGGCTCCCTGGACCGTGCTGGTGTCCCGGTGGTCGCCGCAGACGTAGAGGCCGGCCAGGAGGCGCACCGGGCGGCGGAGGTCGTGCGGGGGCCGCATGGCCGGCACGGCCTCGGCGGTGTGGTGGACGGCCAGCGTCTCCCAGCGCCGCGTCGACGTGCCGTACAGGCGCGCCAGATGCGTGCGCACGGCGGTGTCCAGGTCGGCCGGGGGCGGACCCAGGACCGTGGAGGAGACCAGTACCCGGCCCGCCGGCGCCCGGCTCGGGTCCACCGCGCTGACCACGGCCGTGTGCGCCACCGGCCCCCCGCGGTCGGCGTCGAGGAGAAGGGCCGCACCCGTCGCCGGCGGCTCGTCCGTGGTGTGGTGGACCACCGTCAGCCGGTGGAAGTCCGGCACGCGCAGGCCCGGCAGCAGCTCGGCCGCGGCCCGCGCGTCCGTCGCCAACAGGACGGCCCGGCACCGGATCTCCCCGTGCTCGGCCGTGGCGACGGAGCTGGTGGACACCGAGGTCACCCGGACGCCGGTGTGCACGGTGCCCGGCGGCAACGCCCGCGCCAGCAGCTCCGGCAGCGTCTCGGCGCCGCCCTCCGGCAGACACAGCCGCCCGCCCGCGAAGGCCCTGAGCGCGAGATCGGCGCACCGGCTGGAGGTCGTCAGCTCCGGGTCGCACAGCAGCGCGGCGAGCAGGGGCCGCAGAAACCCGTCGATGGTGCGGGCCGGTACACCCCGTGCGGCAAGGGCCCGGGCCGCGGGCAACTCGGGTCGGGACAGCAGGCGTTCGACGGGCATGCCCGCGAGCCGGGCCAGCGCCGCGGTCAGCCGCGCCTGGTCGACGGCGCTGCCCAGCGGAGCCGCGGCGCGCACCCGCGGCACGTCCGGAGCCGTCGGACCGCCCGCCCGGCCGAGCGACGGCACCCAGGACGGGGAGGTCACCCTCGGCGCACTCGCCAGCGCACGTACGGCGTGCAGTGCGCCCCGTGCGCCCCCCGCGCTCGGCACCGCACCGGCGAGGTGGCGGCGGCCGTCGCTGTGGACGAGGACGCCCGGGGCGAAGGGGCGCAGGACGAGGGCGTCGAGGCCGGGGGTGAGGTGTAGTTCGGGATACGCCGTGGACAACAGCTGTCCGATGCGGTCGAGCCGGAAGCCGTCGACCTTCTCGGTCGACATCCGGCCCCCGACCCAGTCAGCGGCCTCCAGGACCGCGGTCGTCACTCCTGCGCTGGTCAGCCGATGCGCCGCCGAGAGGCCGGCGACCCCGGCCCCCACGATCACGACGTCCGCCTGGTACGCGGGCTCAAGCACGTGCCCCTCCTCGAGGTTGCGCGGCCGGTGGAGACGTCATGCCCCCAACTGGCTCCGGGGATACCCGAGTTCGGGTCGAGGTTAGGGCTGTGATCGGTCAAGGGGAGTCGCGCATGAACAGGGCACGGTCGCACACCGGTCGCATACGGTCGCCGGTGGTGGTGGCGTCCTCGCCGTGCCCCGCCTCACGCCGCCCGGACGGCCCCCTCGATGTCCGGGAACGCGAAGGTGAACCCCGATTCCAGCAGTCTCGTCGGCACCACCCGCGCGCTGCCCAGCACATCCCCGGCCATCTCGCCGAGCACGGTCCGCAGCGCCGGCGCCGGCACGGTGAAGAACGTGGGCCGGTGCAGCACGCGCCCCATGGCCTCGGTGATCTCACGGTTCGTCAGCGGGTTCGGGGCGGTGACGTTGAACGGCCCGGACAGCCCGTCGGTGTCGATGAGATACCGGATCGCGGCCACCTCGTCGTGCAGCGAGACGTACGACCAGTACTGCCGCCCGTCTCCCATCCGCCCCCCGAGCCCCGCCTTGAAGAGGGGGAACAGACGGGCCCAGGCGCCGCCCTTGCTCGACACCACCAGCCCCGTCCGCACGAACGCCGTCCGCACGCCCGCCTCCCGGGCCGGTGCCGCGGCCGCCTCCCACTCCACGCACAGCTCCGGCAGGAACCCGCTCCCGGCGGGCGCGCTCTCGTCGGCCACCCGGTCGCCGGTCTCGCCGTAGTAGCCGATCGCGCTGCCGTTGACGAACACCCGCGGCCGGTCGTCGAGGGAGGCGATCGCCTCGGCCAGCGCGGCGGTGCCGAGCACCCGGCCGGCCCGGATCCGCGCCTTGTACGCGTCCGTCCAGCGCCGGTTCCCCACACCGGCCCCCGCGAGGTTGACCACGGCGTCGCACCCGGCGAGGCCCGCCGTGTCGACGTACCGCCCCTCGGGGTCCCAGCACACCTCGTCCGCGGCCCGCGCGGCCCGCCGCACCAGCCGCACCACCTGGTGCCCGTCGGCGGTCAGGGACCGCGCCAGCGCACCCCCGATCAACCCGGACGCACCGGCCACCGCGATTCGCGCACGTTCCATGACCCCATTCTGCTGGCCGCGCACGTAAAGCCCCGGTCGGGTCGGCCGTAAGGTGGCCGTCATGCCGGTACCGCACATACGCCACGCCACCCTTGACGACGAGGACACGCTGGGCCGCCTCGACCGGGTCACCTGGTCGCCGCTGCACTCCGTGCAGCCTCGCCCACGGCCGCCGTACGAGCCCTTCTACAACGAGCGGTTCGGACCCCGGGACCATCTGGTCGCCGAGGTCGACGGCGCGGTCGTCGGCTACGTCCGGCTGGGCTACCCGACCCCGCTGGCCTGCAACTCCCACGTCCGGCAGATCCAGGGGCTCGTCGTCGCCGAGGAGGCGCGCGGGGCCGGGGTCGCGCGGGCGCTGCTGCGGGCGGTGCGGGAGGAGGCCCGCCGGCAGGGGGCGCGCCGGCTGACCCTGCGCGTGCTGGGGCACAACACCCCGGCCCGGGGGCTGTACGAGGCCGAGGGGTTCGTGGTGGAGGGCGTGCTGCCCGGCGAGTTCCTGCTGGAGGGCGAGTACGTGGACGACGTCCTCATGGGGTGCGCCCTGTGACGGTCAGGAACTGACCAGGTCGCCCGTGTCCACCGGCGCCGTCGCGCCGGCCGCCCGGGCCGCGTCGGAGGTGACCTCGTCCGCCGTCAGGACGTAGCCGGTCTCGTTGTCGGAGGTCGAGCGGGCGAAGACCACGCCGTAGACGCGGCCGTCGGTGGTCAGCAGCGGCCCGCCGGAGTTGCCGGGACGCACGGTGGAGCGGATCGAGTAGATCTCCCGGGTCACCATGCGGTCGCTGTAGATGTTCTGCCCGGTGGCGTTGACCCGGTTGGCCACGGTCGCCGCCTGCAGATCGAGGTCGCCGTCCTGCGGATAGCCGGCCACCACCGCGGAGTCGCCCCGCTTGGCCCCGTCGTCGAACTTCAGCACCGGTGCGCTCAGCCCCGGCACGTACAGCACGGCCACGTCCCTGTTCGGGTCGAAGAGCACCACCCGCGCGTCGTACGACCGCCCCACCCCGCCGATACGGACGGTCGGGTCGTCGATGCCGGCCACCACGTGCGCGTTGGTCATCACGTGCTCGTCGGCGTACACGAAGCCGCTGCCCTCGCGGCCCTGGTCGCCGGAGACGCCCTCGATCTTGACGGTGCTGAGCTTGGCGGCACTGGTGGCGCGGGCGGTGACGCTGTCGCCGGTGGGCTTGGCCACCTCGGCCGTGGACTCGTTCTCGAACGGGTTGAACACCTGCGGGAAGCCGGCCTGCGTCAGCGCGGTGGTGGCCCGGGAGAACCAGGTGGGCGTGGTGTCCGGCATGAGGTTCTGCACCGAGCGCAGCAGCGCCGAGTCCCTGATCGCGGTGGTCACCAGCGGCGAGGAGGAGGCACCGAGGACGCTCGCGGCGACCCAGGCCACGATCAGCACGGCGATCGAGTTGGCGGCGGCACCGCCGATCCCGTCGGCCACCCTGAGCGGCCCCTCGTCCAGCTCCCGCCGCAGCCGCAGCGCCAGCCGTCCCGCGAGCTCGTGTCCCACCACCGCCGGGATCAGTACGGTCAGCACCGCGGTGACGGTCGCCCGGGTCGTCCCCGCCTCGACCAGGTCCATCATCCACGGCAGCACCCACACGCCGATGACGGCCCCGCCCACGAACCCGGCGAACGAGACACAGCCGGCGACCAGTCCGCGCCGGTAGCCGGATGCCGCGTAGGCCAGAACCACCAGCATCAGCAGGATGTCGAGCAGGTCCACAGAGCCGCCTTTCTCTTCAGACCTCTAAGTACGCGCGACAAGGGCCCGATGATCAGCCGCGCGGGTGTGTGTCTCCCCCCGCTCCTTCCACCCGGAAAAACGTCGCGGACCAGGACGATGGTTCCACCGGGTGGCACAGCACACATCGCGGGCGCGGGGGATACGGCCGAGAGTGGACGCATGCGTGTCCGAAGATCGCGGGGAACCGGGGGAGCGGGGAGGTCGAGGGGGGCCCGTGCCGCCCGCGTGCTCGTCGCCTGCCTGCCCGGTCTGGCCGCGGTCGTCGGGCTCGTGCTGTGCGTGGACGGCGTCCAGCGCGCGACCGACCGCCAGGCCGCCCCGCCGGCCGTCGTGGCCCGTCCCGCCGCTCCCGCGCACTCCGCGCCGAAGCCCCGTATCGTGCCGCGCTCGGCCTGGCTGGACGATCTGGCCCGGCACGCGCAG
Source organism: Streptomyces sp. NPDC005799 (assembly GCF_040630525.1). Taxonomy (NCBI): domain Bacteria; kingdom Bacillati; phylum Actinomycetota; class Actinomycetes; order Kitasatosporales; family Streptomycetaceae; genus Streptomyces; species Streptomyces sp. NPDC005799. The sequence continues at coordinate 9,405 of NZ_JBEXXQ010000085.1, read as the reverse complement.
CCGCCCCCGCGCTACGACGACAAGGTCCTCGCGGTCTTCGTCCACCACACCGACTCGCCCAACGGCTACGACTGCGCCGACGCGCCCCGCATCATCCGCTACCTCTACGCGGGCCAGACCGGTGCCCGGAACTGGGACGACATCGGCTACAACTTCCTCGTCGACCGGTGCGGCACCATCTACGAGGGCCGCGCGGGCGGCACGGACCGCGCCGTCACCGGCGCCCACACCCAGGGCTTCAACCACCGCACGGCCGGCATCGCCGCCCTCGGCACCTTCACCGCCGGCGTCCCGGTGCCCCCGGCCATGGCCGACGCCATCGCCGCCCTCGCCGCCTGGAAACTCGGCCTGTCCGACATCGACCCGCGCGCCCGGGTACGGCTCACCTCCAGCAACAGCCTCAGCCGCTACCGCGCCGGCACCACGGCCACCCTCCCGGCCCTCGCCGGCCACAGGGACGCCTACATGACCAGCTGCCCCGGCGCCTCCCTCCTCGCCCGCCTCCCGGAGATCAGGGAGCGGGCCGCGCGGCTGCAGGGCCGGACCGGGTAGCTCACCGGCGTCCGAGACAGGCGTTCAACGCCCGCTGCAGCACCTTCCCCTGACTCCCCACGGGCAGCTCCCACTCCCCGAGGTACTCCACGGCCCGGCCACCCGCACCCGTCTTGAAGCGCAGCCGGCCCAGATACGGTCCTCCGTGAGCGTCGGCGTGATGGACCGCAGGTCGTAGACGTCGGCGCCCGCGGCCCGCGCGTCGCACAGCATCCGCCACAACAGCAGGCTGCTGGGCCGCAGTTCACGCCCCCGGCGACCGGAGGCCGGCTGCTCATGGGGCCTCACAGGTTTCTCGTAGCCGCCTCACCGATCCCCCCGAGGTGGCCTCCCTATGGTCATGCACACGCACTGACTGGAGGTGGGGAAAATGAACAGCAGCCACACGAACATCACGAAAACCCCGAACACCGGGGAGAAGGCGGCCGGTCGAGGCCGGGTGGCCCGCGGTCCCTGGGCCGCCCTCTGCGCCGCCGCGGCCGTCGTCCTCGGCCCGGCCGCCGTCACCGCCTCCGCCCTGGACCAGGCCAACGCGGCCCCGATGCACCACGCCGTCAGGGCCGACCAGACGCAGGCGTACATCCCCTCGGACACCGCCCGCCGCCGCCCGGCCTGACGCTGTGACCGGACCTCCGTTACCCGACCTCCGTTGCCCGACCCCCGTTACCGGTCCCCGTCGCCCGACAGCCCGAGGAACCGCTCGCCGGACGGGTCGACGTCCACCCCGAGCCCGTTCATCAGGCCCGCCAGCATCACGTAGTAGCCGACCGTCGTGACCACTTCGACGACCTGCCGGTCGGTGAAGCGGGCCCGCAGCGCCGCCAGGGTCTCCTCGGCGAGCGTGTACCGGGAGACCAGCTCGAAGGCCGCGCCGATCGCCGCCGACTCCGCCGCGTCGAACTCCGCGCCGCTCGCCCGCCGTTCCGCGATCGCCGCGAGCTGTTCGGGGGTCACCCCGAAGTGCAGCGCGACCGGGCCGTGCTGGACCGCCTCGTACTCGCACTCCGTGCCGGCCGCCACCGCCAGGATCACCAGCTCCCGCAGCCGGGCGGACAGCGTGGACTCGCCGAGCACGGCCATGCCCAGGTCGATCGCGGGGCCGGTCAGGGGCGGGGCGTGGGAGAGCATGCGGAAGGCGTTGAGCGGTACGGGAAGTCTGGCGACGGCGTCGGCGTCGCGCTCCGGGTACGGGATCCGGGCCATGGCCCCCCTCACAGTCCATGTCTGCAGTGGTCCGCGTCTGTCCCTGAGGCGCACGTGGTGTGCGTCAGTCCCTGAAACGCTCCCACAACTTGGGATACCGCTCCGCCAGCACCCGTTCGTTCTCGAAGTCGACCGGCGCGCCCGCCGGTTCGGGGGCGGCGGGCGCGATGCCGAGGTCGGGGGCGACGGTACCGGTGAGCTGCTGGTAGGCGTCGTCGGCCGCGTACCCCAGCTCCTCGCCGTCACCGTCGAGTTCCTCGTCGAAGTCGTCCAGGAGTTCGGCCAGCGCGTCGGGATGGTGCACGGCACCCTCGTACACCTCCCGCCCCTGACCGATCAGCCAGCAGCGGAAGAAGTCGAACGCGTCGTCGCTGGCGCCGTCGAGCAGCACCCAGGCCGCGCCCCACAGGTCCCAGGTGTACGCGCGGTTGTAGCGGGCCTCGAAATGACGGGCGAAGTCGAGGACCATGTCGGGTTCCAGCTGGAGCAGCCGGTCCACGAGCAGGTCGGCCTGCTCCTCGGGGTCGCCCTCGGCGGCCTCGCGGGTGGCGTCCACCAGCTCCCAGAACTCCGTCTCGTCCATCACGGGTCCAGCATCGGCCCTGGGCGGGTGGGGCGCACGTGGAGTGCGGTGGATTGTTATGTCCCGTACAGCGCGGCGAGCCGGGCCGTGTCCCGTGTGAAGCGCTCGCGCAGTCGCGGTGGCGCCGGCACGTCCGCCTTCGGGCTCGGGTCGGCCGGGCGTGGGTGATCTGCTCGGAGACCAGCGGCGGGTGGTGGACTGTTACGTCCCGTACAGCGCGGCGAGCCGGGCCGTGTCCCGTGTGAAGCGCTCGCGCAGTCGCGGTGGCGTCGGCACGTCCGCCTGCGGGCTCGGGCCGGCCGGCCGGGCGTGGGTGATCTGCTCGGAGACCAGCGGCGGGTGGTGGATTGTTACGTCCCGTACAGCGCGGCGAGCCGGGCCGCGTCCTGTGTGAAGCGCTCGCGCAGACGTGGCGGTGCCAGCACCTCCGCCTCCGGGCCCAGCCCCGCCAGCTGCCCGTGTGCGACCTCCTCGGACTCCACCGGCAGGGTCACCGTCACCCACCCGTCCTCGCCCGGGGCACCGGCCTGTTCGAGCGCCTCCCGCGCGGCCTGCGGATCGACGGCGTAGGGCAGCGCCCGCGCCCCGGCCGCCGACAGCCGTACGACGACCTCGGCGCGCAGGATCGAGCGCGCGAACCGTACGGCGTGCGCCGCCCAGAAACCGGGCAGGTCGAAGGTCTCGTCCCGGGTGAAGCGGGCGCTGTCGGGGACGACGGAGGTGAACCGGTCGAGGCGGTAGGTGCGATGGGCGGCGGTGTCCGGAACACGGGCGCACAGGTACCAGACGCCCGCCTTCAGCACGAGCCCGTACGGCTCCAGGCACCGCTCCACCTCGCCCTCCCCACGCCGGTAGCGGGCGGTGAGCCGGCGGTCCTCCCACACCGCCTCGGCGATCACCGGCAGCAGCTCGGGCGTCTCCGGCTCCCGGAACCAGGCGGGCGCGTCCAGATGGAACCGCTGGGCCGCGCTGCGGGAGGCGTCCCGCAGGGACGGCAGCAGCGCGGCCGACACCTTCAGCCGCGCGGCGGAGGCGGCGTCCTCCAGCCCCATCTCGCGCAGCGCCCCCGGCACCCCGCTCAGGAACAACGCCTCGGCCTCACCGCGCGCCAGCCCCGTCAGCCGCGTCCGGTACCCGCCGACGAGCCGGTACCCCCCGGCCCGCCCCCGGTTGGCGTACACCGGCACCCCGGCCTCGGACAACGCCTGCGCGTCCCGGGTCACGGTCCGCTCCGATACCTCCAGCTCCCGCGCCAGCTCGGCGGCGGTCATCGACTCCCGGTTCTGGAGCAACAACACCATTTTGATGAGACGGGCAGCGCGCATGGGGTCATGATGCAACGAGGCCCCCGCCGTGGCGGGGGCCTCGTCGATCGGCCGGTGGATCGGCAGGTGTTACAGCCCGTACTTCTCGCGCGCTTCCTTCACGGCCGTCGCCTTCACCTCGCCACGGCGGGCGAGCTGGGCGAGGGCGGCCACGACGATCGACTCGGCGTCGACGCCGAAGTGGCGGCGGGCCGCCTCACGGGTGTCGGAGAGGCCGAAGCCGTCCGCACCGAGCGAGGACCAGTCCTGCTCGACCCACTGCGCGATCTGGTCCGGGACCTGCCGCATGTAGTCGGAGACCGCGAGCACCGGGCCCTCCGCGCCCTGCAGGGCCTGACGGACGAACGGCACGCGCTCCTCGCCCCGCAGCAGCGCCGCGTCCGCCTCCAGCGCGTCACGGCGCAGCTCCGTCCAGGACGTCGCCGACCACACGTCCGCCGCCACGCCCCACTCCTCGGCGAGCAGCCGCTGCGCCGTCAGCGTCCAGTGGATCGCCGTGCCGGAGCCCAGCAGCTGGATGCGCGGGGCGTTGGCCGGGACGGTCACGCCCGCGGACTCCGCCGTGTTGAAGCGGTACAGGCCCTTGACGATGCCCTCGTCGATGCCGAGGCCCTGCGGCTTGGCCGGCTGCGGCAGCGGCTCGTTGTAGACCGTGAGGTAGTAGAAGACGTTCTGGTCCTCGCCCGGCTTGGCCTCGCCGTACATCCGGCGCAGACCCTCACGGACGATCACCGCGATCTCGTAGGCGAAGGCGGGGTCGTACGACAGCGCCGCCGGGTTCGTCGCCGCGATCACCGGCGAGTGGCCGTCCGCGTGCTGCAGGCCCTCGCCGGTCAGGGTCGTACGGCCGGCCGTCGCGCCGACCAGGAAGCCGCGCCCGAGCTGGTCGCCGAGCTGCCACATCTGGTCGGCCGTGCGCTGCCAGCCGAACATCGAGTAGAAGATGTAGAACGGGATCATCGCCTCGCCGTGCGTCGCGTACGCGGTGGACGCGGCGATGAAGTCGGCCATCGAACCGGCCTCGGTGATCCCCTCGTTGAGGATCTGGCCGTTCTTGGCCTCCTTGTAGTACATCAGCTGGTCGCGGTCGACCGGCTCGTACGTCTGGCCCTTGGGGGAGTAGATCCCGAGGGACGGGAAGAGCGACTCCATGCCGAAGGTGCGCGCCTCGTCGGGGACGATCGGCACCCAGCGCTTCCCGGTCTCCTTGTCGCGGACCAGGTCCTTGACGAGGCGGACGAAGGCCATCGTGGTGGCCACGTTCTGCGAGCCGGAGCCCTTGTCGAAGGAGGCGAAGGCCTTCTCGGCGGGGGCGGGCAGCGGCGCGAGCGCGTGCGTACGGCGGGCCGGGGCCGGGCCGCCGAGGGCCGCGCGGCGCTCCTGGAGGTAGCGCACCTCGGGGGAGTCGGCGCCGGGGTGGCCGTAGGGGACCACGCCGTCGACGAACTGGCTGTCGGAGATGGGCAGTTCGAGAAGGTCCCGCATGTTCTTGAACTCGTCCACCGTCAGCTTCTTCATCTGGTGGTTGGCGTTCTTCGACGCGAAGCCCTCGCCGAGGGTGAAGCCCTTGACGGTCTGCGCCAGGATCACGGTCGGCGCGCCCTTGAACTCGACGGCCGCCTTGTAGGCCGCGTACACCTTGCGGGCCTCGTGACCGCCGCGCGAGAGGTGGAAGCACTCGAGGATCTTGTCGTCGCTCAGCAGCTTCGCCATCTCGGCGAGCGCCGGGTCCTTGCCGAAGAAGTCCTCGCGGATGTAGGCCGCGTCCCGCGTCTGGTACGTCTGCACCTGGGCGTCGGGTACCTCGCGCAGCCGGCGTACCAGCGCGCCCGTGGTGTCGAGCTGGAACAGCTCGTCCCAGGCCGTGCCCCACAGCGTCTTGACGACGTTCCAGCCGGCGCCGCGGAACTGGGCCTCCAGCTCCTGCACGATCTTGAAGTTGGCGCGGACCGGGCCGTCGAGGCGCTGCAGGTTGCAGTTGATGACGAAGGTCAGGTTGTCCAGGCCCTCGCGGGAGGCCAGGGCGAGCGCCGCCGTGGACTCCGGCTCGTCCATCTCGCCGTCGCCGAGGAAGGCCCAGACGTGCGAGGACGAGACGTCCTTGATGCCGCGCGCCGTCAGATAGCGGTTGAAGCGGGCCTGGTAGATGGCGGACAGCGGGCCGAGGCCCATGCTCACCGTCGGGAACTCCCACAGCCAGGGCAGCCGGCGCGGGTGCGGGTACGACGGCAGGCCGTTGCCGCCGGCCTCCTGGCGGAAGTTGTCGAGGTGCGCCTCGGTGAGGCGGCCGTCGAGGAAGGCGCGGGCGTAGATGCCGGGGGAGGCGTGGCCCTGGATGTAGAGCTGGTCGCCCGAGCCGTCGGACTCCTTGCCCTGGAAGAAGTGGTTGAAGCCGGTCTCGTAGAGCCAGGCGGCGGAGGCGAAGGTGGCGATGTGGCCGCCGACGCCGTGTTTCGAGCCCCGCGTCACCATCGCGGCCGCGTTCCAGCGGTTCCACGCGGTGATACGGCGCTCCATCTCCTCGTCACCGGGCACGGACGGCTCGGCGGCGGTGGGGATGGTGTTGACGTAGTCGGTCTCGAGGAGCTTGGGCAGCGCGATGCCGGTGCCCTCGGCCCTCTCCAGCGTCCGGCGCATCAGGTACGCGGCCCGGTGCGGGCCCGCCGCCTCGGCGACCGCGTCCAGGGAGGCCTGCCATTCGGCGGTCTCCTCCGGGTCCCGGTCCGGGAGCTGGTCGAGCTCGCTCGGCTGGATGGCGTTGGGGTCGGTCATGTCGCCGCCTTCCTCAGTCGAAGGGGGTTCCCTCATCGGCAAGGGTTCGGGGGTGCCCTCGGTCTTTGGCAGGACAGGGCTGGGACCTCGGTGGAGGTCCGTCGGCGACAATAACTCCCTGATCGATGATCGATCAAAGGGTCCAGGGCAAAATATCTTGATTACGAGAAAGTCGGCACGGAGTGTCTCGCCCCAAGACACCGGGTGCCGCCGATAATGAGGCGTTTTCGCAGGTGAGCGGGGTTGCGCTCGGCTGCGGTCAGGCGCGTGGCGCGCAGCCCAGGACATGCGCCTTGACGATCTCGGCGATTCGCGGGTCACGCCGCCGGAACGCGGCCACCAGCTCCTCGTGCTCCTCCGCGTACGACTGCTGGACGGTCCCCAGCCAGCGGATGGACAGGGCCGTGAAGACCTCGATGCCCAGGCCCTCCCAGGTGTGCAGCAGCACCGAGTTGCCGGCCGCCCGCACCAGCTCGCGATGGAAGCCGACCGTGTGCCGCACCTGCCCGGTGCCGTCGGAGTCCCGGTCCGCCTCGTACAGCGCGCTGACATGCGGTTCCAGCGCCGAGCAGTCCTGCGCCAGCCGCTCCGCCGCCAGCTCCGCGGCGATCGCCTCCAGGCCGGCCCGCACCGGGTAGCTCTCCTCCAGGTCGGCCGCCGTCAGGTTCCGCACCCGTACGCCCTTGTTCGGCGCGGACTCGATCAACCGCAGCGACTCCAGCTCCCGCAGCGCCTCCCGCACCGGCGTCTGGCTGACCTCCAGCTCGGTCGCGATACGACGCTCCACGATCCGCTCGCCCGGCTTCCAGCGCCCGCTGACGATCCCCTCCACGATGTGCTCGCGGATCTGTTCGCGCAGCGAGTGGACGACGGGCGCGGTCATGAGAGCTCCTTAAGGGCGTTTGACGATTAGACAATAAGGCCGCGAGCGCTTTCGGGAGGGGCGCACGGGGGCGCTTTCATGCAGGTGAGACGAGACTTACACGCCTCACAGGGCAAGGCCGCCTGTAAAGACCCGTACCGGACAGGACCCGGAGTCGTCACCGCCGTGTCACCGCCAGAACCCCCCGGCCGCCCGCGCCGTCGCGGTCGGCAGGGAGTTCCCGCGCGGGGCGCTCCTGGAACTTCGGGGGTAAGACATGAACATCGGGGGACAGCGCGGCAGGATCGGCTGGGCGGTCGTGGCGGCGGCGATCGCCTGCACGGTCGTCGGCGTCACGGGGTGCCGGCCGACACCGACGGCGGCGTCCGGGCCGCCGAGCGGCAGCGGCGCCGCGAGCGCCGGCGGCGCGGAGATCGCGAACATGGCGGCCGCGGCCGGGGGCGGCGGCGCGAGCGGCGGGGCCTGCGTCTTCGTCAAGCCGGACGGCGCCCAGAAGTTCGGGCACGTCGGCTGGGGCTTCCGGATCACGGGCACCGACCAGTGGGTGTACGGCGCCGTCGAGAACCCCACGAACAAGCTCTACACTCCGCCCGGCGGCTACATCGGCGCCTGGCACGCACAGGGGACGTACGCCCGCATGCTCAGCGAGATGTCCCGGGACGCCCTCCCCCACTCTCGGCTTCGCTCGAGCGGGGGGACCCCCACCCCCGGCACGTCCACCCACCCGTACAGCCGTTACCGCTGCGTACCGTCCTCGACGAGTGACGTGGGCGCCGCCCGGCGGATGATCCGCACCGTCGAGAGCCGCGGCTTCCTCGTCGGCGTCGACCCGAGCACGGGCGAACTGACGTCCCGGGACTGCCTCGACGCCACCTACGACGTGCTGCGCGCCTACCGGACACGGCACTTGACGTACGCGCCGCACCTGGACGTGCCCAACGTGTGGGTGGAGACCCTCTGGGATTGGAGCGACCACACCCTCACGCGCCGGTAGCGGACACGAGCGGCGGACACGGCGGTGCCCCCGCCGGAATCGCTCCGGACGGGGGCACCACACGTACTGCTGCGGGACCTCAGAGGCCGAGCTCGACCTCGAACTCGCCCGCCTCCAGGATCGCCTTGACCGCGGTCAGGTAGCGGGCCGCGTCGGCGCCGTCCACCAGACGGTGGTCGTAGGAGAGGGTCAGGTAGGTCATGTCGCGGACGCCGATGACCGTGCCCTCCTCGGTCTCGATGACCGCCGGGCGCTTGACCGTGGCACCGATGCCGAGGATCGCGACCTGGCCCGGCGGCACGATGATCGTGTCGAAGAGCGCACCGCGCGAACCGGTGTTGGAGATGGTGAAGGTCGCGCCGGACAGCTCGTCGGGCGTGATCTTGTTGGCGCGGACCTTGCCGGCCAGCTCCGCCGTGGCCTTCGCGATGCCGGCGATGTTCAGGTCGCCCGCGTGCTTGATGACCGGGGTCATCAGGCCCTTCTCGGAGTCCACCGCGATACCGATGCTCTCGGTGTCGAAGTAGGTGATCGTGCCCTCGGCCTCGTTGATCTTGGCGTTGATGACCGGGTGGGCCTTCAGCGCCTGGGCCGCCGCCTTCACGAAGAACGGCATCGGGGAGAGCTTGACGCCCTCGCGCGCGGCGAAGGAGTCCTTGGCCTGGGCGCGCAGGCGCATCAGGCGCGTGACGTCGACCTCGACGACGGAGGACAGCTGCGCCTGCTCGTGCAGCGCCTTGACCATGTTGTCGCCGATGACCTTGCGGATGCGCGGCATCTTGACGGTCTGGCCACGGAGCGGGGAGGCCTCCAGCGTGGGCGCCTTCTTCGCGGCCGGAGCGGCAGCGGCGGCCGGAGCCGGAGCGGCGGCGGCCTTCGCGGCCTCGGCGGCGGCGACGACGTCCTGCTTGCGGATACGGCCGCCGACACCGGTGCCCTTGACAGAGGCCAGGTCGACCCCGCTCTCGGCGGCGAGCTTGCGCACCAGCGGGGTGACGTAGGCGCCGTCGTCGGTCGCCCGGGCGGCGGTCGGGGCGCTGGGCGCGGCGGCCGGGGTGACCGGAGCGGGAGCGGCCGGCGCGGGGGCCGGGGC
>NZ_JBEXXQ010000084.1:0-32116 GCF_040630525.1 Streptomyces sp. NPDC005799 | reverse complement strand
GTGCCTCTTTGGTCGGAGCACAGGATCGGACGGAGGCCGTGTTCACGTCCGCGGAATCCCCGTACGAGCGATCACGTTCGGGGCATCGTTCGAGGCCAGACCATAAAGAACAAGTTCAGTGCCTGTCGCCCATGCCCCAGTCGATCGTGCCGTCCTCGACCATCGCCGCCCGGCGCTGCAGCTGCGGCAGCGGCCTCACCCTGTGGGACCTGGAGCGCGAGTTCGCCGTCGGCGGCTTCGCCGGCAAGTCGATGATGAAGCTGCGCGACATCCGCGGCGTGCTGGGCGACTCGTACTGCCGCAGCCTGAACCGGTCATGACAGTGCAGTGCCTGCAACTCCTCGTCATCGATGTTCACGTTCAGTGTTTAGCTTAGGGTGTTGTCGCGGCCATGGCCCGGCTGGGTGGTTACTGCGCCGTCATAAGCTCGGGTGCGTTGTGGGCGCGACGGTAGGCCAGTGGTGACAGGCCCAGGTGCGCGTGGAAGTGCTTGCGCAGGGCGACGGGGTCGCCGAAGCCGGCGGCGGTGGCGATCCGTGCGACGGTCAGGTCGGTGGATTCCAGCAGCAGGCGCGCGTGAGCCAGCCGTCGTTGTGCCAGCCACTTCAGTGGGCTGCTGCCCACCTCACTGCGGAAGCGCCGGGTGAAGGTGCGCACGCTCATGTGCGCGTGCCGGGCCATGTCCTCCAGTGTGATCGGCTCGGCCAGCCGGCCCAGCGCCCACTGGCGGGTCGCCGAGGTGGAGCGGTCGGTGTCCTGCGGTACCGGGTGCTCGATGAACTGCGCCTGGCCGCCCTCGCGCCATGGCGCCACCACGCAGCGCCGCGCGGCGGCCGAGGCCACCGCCGCTCCGTGGTCCAGACGGACCAGGTGCAGGCACAGGTCGATGCCGGCGGCGCCGCCGGCGGACGTCAGGATGCGTCCGTTGTCGACGAACAGCACGTCCGGATCGACCTCGATGTCGGGGAACAGCCGCGCCAGTTCGTCGCACAGCGTCCAGTGTGTGGTGGCCCGGCCGCCGTCCAGCAGACCGGCCGCCGCGAGCAGGAAGGCCGAGGTGCACAGGCTGACGATGCGGGTCCGCGGCCCGATCCGGTCCAGCGCCGCGGCGAGTTCCCCGGGAAGCGCGCCGGTCGCGAGCAGGTCCTCGCCGGGCTCCTGAGTGGCGAGGACGACGGTGTCCGCGCTCTCCAGCACCGACTCGTCGTGGTCGACGACGATCCGGTAGTCCTCGCGCGTGCGCACCGGCCGGCCGCCGAGGGAGAAGGTGACGACGGAGTACAGAGGAGTCCCGTCCGGCTTACGGGCCTCGTTGAACACCCGGGCCGGGATGCCCAGATCCAGCGGAAGGACTCCGTCGAGGGCGAGAACAGCGACACGATGCGGCATGGCTGGAATGGTACGACAGGTGGCCCTCCGGCCACTCACCCGCCTTGGTAAGCACACGCCACTCTTTGTGCAGCGGGGACGCGGTCTCCGCTGAAGGAAGAGCAAGACAGGCATGAGCGAGGACATCATGAGCGAGAACACCATGCGGGCAGTCACCATCAGCGAGTTCGGCGGAGCGGGGGTGCTGACCGTCGAGGAGGTCGCGCGCCCCGAGCCGCTGCCGACCGAGGTGCTGGTGCGGGTGCACGCCGCCGGGATCAACCCGGTGGACTGGAAGACCCGCGAGGGTCAGGGAATGGCGGGGCTGCAGACGCTCCCGCTGATCCTCGGCTGGGACGTCTCCGGCGTCGTCGAGAAGGTCGGCTTCGGCGTCACCACCCTGAAGGTCGGCGACGAGGTGTACGGCATGCCGTGGTTCCCGCGCGCCGCCGGCGGCTACGCCGAGTACGTGAGCGCACCGGCCCGCCAGTGGGCCCGCAAGCCGGCCACCCTCGACCACGCGCACGCAGCCGCCGTGCCGCTGGCGGCGCTGACCGCCTGGCAGACCGTGGTCGACACCGCCCACGTCCAGGCCGGCCAGCGCGTCCTGATCACGGCCGCCGCCGGCGGAGTGGGCCACTTCGCGGTCCAGTTCGCCCGGCACCTGGGCGCCCACGTGATCGCCACGGCCAGCGCCGCCCGCCACCCCTGGCTCAAGGAACTCGGCGCCGACGAGACCATCGACTACACCACCACGCGCTTCGAGGACGTCGTCAAGGACGTCGACGTCGTCATCGACCTGGTGGGCGACGCCCATGACAACACGAGCACCCGCTCGCTGAAGGTCCTGCGCCCGGGCGGCCTACTGGTCGCCGTGCCGGCCGGTGTCTCCCCGGACCTGGACCGGGCCGCCGAGGCGGCGGGCGTGCGCGTCACTGCGTACCTGGTCGAGCCGGACGGTCCCGCGCTGACCACGATCGCCGGGCTGATCCACGCCGGTGAGGTCGCCGTCGAGGTGGAGGAGACCTTCCCGCTGGAGCAGGTCGGCACGGCCCACGCCCACGTCCAGGCCGGCCGCACCCGCGGCAAGGTCGTCCTCACCGTGACCGACTGACCATCCCTGCAAACAGTCAGGAGCAGCACCGTGTACTACGAGATCCGCCGCTACCAGGCGCAGCCTGGGCGCCGCGAGGAGTGGGTGCGCTACATGGAGGACGTGGTCATCCCGTTCCAGGCCTCGCTGGGAATGGACGTAACCGCCTCCTTCGTCGACGCCGAGGAAGAGGACGGCTACGTGTGGATTCGCCGGTTCGAGGACGAGGCCCAGAGCGAGGCCCTGTACGCGGCCGTGTACGAGCACGACCGCTGGAAGAACGAGATCGGTCCGGTCGTCTACGACCTGCTGATCCCCGAGAAGTCCGTCATCACCCGTGTGGTCCCCACCCCGGCCTCACCCCTGCGATGACCCGGCTCACGGCCGATTCATCCACCACCGCACAGCACCGCAACAGCAACAGCAACAGCAACAGCAACAGCGGAACACAGGAACTATCATGAGCACCGAGACACTCCAGAAGTCGGCCCCCGCCTCGTCCATCACCCAGGCCGCCGCCGGCACACTCATCGCGGCGGTGCACGCCGCCGCTGCCCGGATCGGCTTCACGGCGTCCATCGCCGTCACCGACCAGGGCGGACATCTGAAGGCCTTCGACCGCGCCGACGACGCGCCATTTCTCACCGCCGAGGTCGCCCTCGACAAGGCCTGGACCGCGGCCTCCTTCCGCATTCCCACCCACACGTGGAACGACTTGCTCGCCAACCCGCAGATCGCGCCGCTGGGCGGCCACTCTCGTGTGATGGCCGTCGGCGGCGGCTACCCGATCATCGAGAACGGCCAGTGCGTCGGAGGGCTGGGGATATCCGGTGGCACCTACGCCCAGGACCAGCAGGCCGCCGAGGAGGCCCTCGCCGCCCTCGGGTTCGAGCTGCCCGGTCTCTGACCGGCCACGGAGGGTCGGCCCGTGGCTGACGGGCGCCGGCCAAGCCACACACCGACACCTGTACGGCTACGAGTACGAGCGGGAAGGACGCTGCGCACTCATTCGGGCATGTGCGGAAGGGGAGAACCCGCTGGGCGGACCGCGAGAGGCCAGGGCGATCCTCTCTCTCCATGCACCGCTCGCCGCAGTGATGACGGACTTCTACGGCAAGGTCCAGAGTGAGAGCAGGCAGACCCCGTACCCGTTGGAGGCGCTCCGCCGGGCCCCCGATACGGACAGGTCGCGTCGCAGCTGAGCAGGAACTCAGCGGTGGGGCTCCCGGCGGCTGCTCTCGCTACGTACGGTGACTGCATGGACAGGGACGGGCCGCCCCGGCTGAAGCTGATCGTGATCACGGATGCCGCTTCCGGGCCGCGGTTGTGCCGGGGGTGCGGTGGTCCGCTGATGCCCTCGGCGAAGTCGACGGCGGTGTTCTGCGAGGACGCGTGTCGTTCGCGGCACTGGCGGCGGATGCGGCGGGCGAGGACTCGAACCGAGGCGGTGAAGGCCGGCGTGACGGCCTCCTGTCAGCAGTGCGAGGCGGTGTGGACGGTCGGCATCGACCGCCCGGTCTCTGCCGTCTACTGCTCTCCCGCCTGCCGCAAACGGGCCTGGCACACACGGCGCGCACAGTTCGGCGAGGTGTGAGCCTGCGCGTTCGGTGCAACTGGGGCCGCTTCGGGCGCCGGGACCGTACGCCCTTCTCTGCCGGGCGAGCAGGTCGGATGGTGCGAAGTAACGGGCGTCCAAGGTGAGTTGACGGCACACGAGGGTGTTGTCCCCGGAGTTCGTGGGGGTGGTGTCCCGATGACCGGGATGGTCAGCAGTGTGACCCGGCAGCGCTACGACGAGCTGGTCAAGCTGGGGCGGGACTGGGTCGAGACGATGAGCAGCGTCCAGTGGCAGCTCGGGGACGCCGCTCTGGAGATCGAGCCGATGCGCTCCTACGGGGCACGAACCCCTCGGGGAGCGAGGAGTTGTTCACGGTCAGCGAGGCGATCCGGATGTTCGCCGAGGACGCCGTGTGGCACCAGGCAAAGAACCTGACAGGACTACCAAGGACAGGTGACCTGCCGGAATTCCTGGATGCGCTGGAGTCTGATCAGCCTGGTCGCCGCCGCCCTGCTGACCGTTGCCCTCGCCCGCACCCGCTCCGCCGACTCGGCTCCGGACGCGGAGCTGATCCCTCTTACCCGGCCCGAACTGCTCAACCTCCTGCGGGCCGTCGTCCTGTCCAAGCCCTTTGGGCCGCGCTGCTGGCCAAGCTTCCCCAGCGAGCCTGGCAGCGGCTACGGACCGGGCATGGCACCAAGGGCCACCGCCACTACGACTGGGCGATGATCAGCATCACGAGTGACGACACCCCGCCCGGCCGAGAGACGGGTTCGGCGTCGTCGTAGCGTGACGGGAACTGGGCTACGGCGACGCGATCGCCGTCCCCGCCGGCCATCGCGTCACCGCCCCGGCCGGGCACTTCGATAGTGCTAGAGCTCGCCAAGTCAACTGCTCACCCGCCAACCGAAGCGCTCAGCAGTCCTCCCCGGCCCGCTGAACAGCGACGGCGCGCTACAGATCTCGATCTACAGCTGCCGTGTCTGACCCGGCCGCTGTCCGTAAATGGGATGCACGGAACGTCATCCAGTTGCTCTGCATGGGTTGTTTTCCACCCCGCCCGTGTCCCCGTATACATCCGAAGGTTATCCGTGTGCCGCGAATTACGTTTTCGCAGCACCCCTTCGCACTACGCCAGTGAAACCCGGAGCAACGGAGAAAAGGACGATGTGGAATACCGTTATGTGGACGTTTCTCGCATGCGCTGCTTTCTGTACAGTAGGGTCTCTTTTGGGGTGCCGTGCGTTCGGCCGAATGTGGCGTATTGACGTCATCGAATTGCGCCAACGTCACTGCATGATCGAAGCGTTGGAAGCCAACACCCACCCATTGCACCGTGCCCCCGCCACCGATGACAGGAGTCTCCGATGCGACAGCACATCTCTTTCTGAGTCTGTGCATTAATTCAGCAGTCCGCCGCACGTCCAACGAAATTGGACGGCCAATGATCCTTCCCAACCAGCCGCTCCAACGAGGGAACGGGAGGTGCAATGGACGACACGCGGTTCGGCTGCTCCGGCCCCTGCGGAAGATGCACCACACGGCCGTGCCGCGGACACCCCGCGGCCCGTGGCCGCCCAGGTACCCAGGTCGAACTCCGCGTCAGCTCCGCGCAAGCGCGCTGGTGTAGGTCTGTGCGGTGGACTCGCCAATCCCCAAGCGGGCAGCGGTCTTCGCCGGGGTGGTGTGCTCTGGCACATACACCGGCGTCACCACCGCACGCCGAGACTGGGTGGAGCCTTCTCTCCGACCGGACAGGGCCCGGCTGCGCGGTATGCCGACGTGCGTCCGACTGGGCGGTTTTCGTGCCGTAATAAAGGCAGAAAGCAATGGATGCGACTAGCGTGGCGTCGACCGTCAAGAGATCGGCAGTCGATAGACGCTGGCCTGGCCACCGAGCAGGCTGCCTTGCCGAAATGAGATGCGCTTATGCACGTCGCGTTCCGCCGCACTCTCCTCAACAGAACCGTCATGACCGCATGCGGGTTGTCGACCCTGCTCGCCGCCTCGGTGACGGCCACTTCGGGCGCTGCTGCCGGCGAGCGGCGTCCTGTTAGCGGAGGGAGCCCTTCCCTGGAGGGCACAGTCATCACCCTCACCACCGTAAAGGTCGGCGCACCCGGAAATCATTCGGTTGGTATTCTCCCGTTCAGGGACGCCCTGTATCGCTCGTGCGCCGACACCCCTTCGCCGAAGGAGTGCCTTCGGGTGGGCGCCGTGCCGTATCGCTACGAGATCGGTCAGCTCGAAGTCACCGTCGAACAGTGGGTGGCCTTCCTCAACACCGTCGATCCCGAAGGACGCAACCGCCTCCGTCTCTACGACGAGACCGAGAGTCCGGCGGCGTGGCCGAAGTACGGCCAGATCAACCTGTCCCCGGGTGCAGGCAGAGGCCGTCACTACTCGGTGGCCTTCCCGCAGTGGGCACGCAAGCCATACGGCTTCGCGAACTTCCTGAGGGCGGCACGCTTCGTCAACTCGCTCTACAACGGCCGACTGATCTCCAAGCGGGCCGGCAGCAAGGACAGCTTCCAGTACGTCACGTACCAGGTCGCGTTGTCGTCGCAGACCGAGCGCGGGATGTACGACCTGGCTCGGCCGCAGACGACCCGAGTGCATCGTGCGGGGTTCGTCCTGCCGAGCCAGGACGAGTGGATCAAAGCCGCCTACTACGACCCTCGCGGCGGCGGCACCTACTCCTACTGGAAGTACCCGACCAATCCTGGAGTCTTCGGTGACGGAGAGGCGACTGCTCCCAGCCCCACCGTCCTCAACCCGGGCACCGGCGACGTCGCCAACGCTGCGACCCAGCCTCTGGCCTCGTATCACGCGGACGGCAAACCAGCACCGAGCTGGTGCCCGAACCAACTGAGCCCCGACGCGTGTTCCACCATCAACCCGCTCGGACTCGACCCGGCCGTCTATGCCAAGGCCTACCAGGGAAGCCTCAGCACCGTCGGCCAGGCGAGGACCGCGTCACCGTGGGGCACCCTGGACCAGGGCGGCAACGCGGTCGAGTGGACCGACACGATCACAGCGCCCCCTTCCGGGCAGAGTTCCCTCCGAGTCTGGCGGCGGCTCCACGGCGGAATCTCCAACGCATCCGCCTACCAGATGTGGCCCTCCGCTGTTGGACTGCAGCCGCAGGACAATGTCTTCTACAACCACACCTATCCGTGGCTGGGCATCCGGATCGGGGTGACCGGCGACCTGAAACCCGGCAAGCCCTGACACACCATTCCGCAACTGTTGATCGTCACTCGGGTGAGCGGTGCGCGGGCCCCGGATGCCCCTTTACGAGTGCGGCGGATGCGGGATTCGGCCCAGCGGACCTGCCACAACCTCGAACAACTCCCGCAACGGATCCGGTCCCACCCGCCAACGCACACAGGCCAGACCTGCCGCGGTCACCGACGCCACGAGGTGCCCCGCCTGCCGCAACGCTCCGGCCAGGGTGTCCCCACACCCGCCCGTAGGAAGCGCCGGGGAACAGGACCAGCGCCAGCACGAAGTACACCGCCACCCGCGTCGGCACCGTACGCGTCCGTCCCCGAGGGCCCGGCCGGTCAAGGACATCGTCGGCCAATTCGAAGGAGAGATAACGGGTCAGAGCGCCGAGATGCCCCGGAGCGAACACTCCGCAGGCCATTGTGAAGCTCTGAGTCAGCGTCGTCGTGCCACGGCGGCCTGCTCGGCTTCGCCGCCCTCCATCCCGCGCCTCAGCCTGGCGAGCTGCGTGCCCAGTTGGTCGTCGCCCCGTCCCCGGATGCACCCGCCGTCACCGCGACACTCCTGGACCGCCTCGACGTCTGGGCCGCCCACGACCTGCCCACCCCTGACACCCCGGTGACGCTGTATCAGCTTCCTGGCTGCTTCCCCCACGACCAACTCCTCCGCCGCGGCTGGACCGTCGTGGACAGCAGCAGCCGCCTCACCGTCGACCTGGACGCCATCCGCCTCCCCGAGCACCCCGCGCACGCGGTGCGCCCGGCCCGGAACGAGACCGACCTCCGCACCGTCCACTCCGTGCTGAACGAGGCCTCCACCGGCGACCGGGAGCACCCCCACCCGGACTTCGACGCCTTCCACCACGCCCAGCGCCGATGTGAGGGCTACAACCCCGACTTGTGGCTCCTCGCCGAACTCGACAGCGTCCCCGCCGGCGCCCTCATCGCCCGCGACCCCGTCGACCGCGCCTGGATCGCCTGGTTCGGCGTCCACCCCGCCCACCGCCGCCATGGCCTCGGCGCCCAACTCCTGACCACCGCATTCAGTCTCCTCCGCGCCCGCGGCCACCGCACGGGGAACGTGCCCGGCGAGTTCGGCGGCGGTGAAGGTGCCGGCGGAGGTGGTGACGCGGTGATCCGTCTTGACGGCCGTGGCGTAGTCGAAGCGCAGGCGGCGGGCGGCCAGGCGCAGCTCGCGTCCGCCATACACTTCGTCGTCGGCCATCCAGCGGGCTTGGATGCCCAGGGCGCGGGCGCGTACGAGCATGTCGGCGGCCAGCTGCGGTTTGGTGGCGAACTCCCGTTCGTCGGGGACGTGGGTGAGCAGGCGCCGCCCTTCGTCAGCGGCCCAGGCGGCGGGCGAGTACAGCTCCCGGTCGATCAACGCGTGGCCGCGCCGGGTGGCATAGGTGAGGTGGACGGCGATCTGGCACAGACCTACTCCGCCCAGGGCCCCGGAGTACTCCTGGGGCCGCCCCGACGGCGTCGCGGGAGGACTTCTCGTCGCCCGTCTCGTCCACCACCAACACGGCTTGGTCATCGGCGAGTTTCGCCGGCGATCCACGCGGCGAGGCGGCCACGGGCCAGGTCGTGGTCGACGCGTGCGCGGGCGAGGAAGTGCTGCAGGCGGTGTGGACCGGAGTGGCCCAGGGCCTCGGCGGGCGTCCAGCAGTTGCGGGTGTCCAGCTCCATCAGCATCGCCTCGCACATTTCCCGTGCCAGCAGGCGGAATTCACGTCGAGTGAGGCAGCTCGCCGCTGCGGCCATGGCCGCTCGTATCACGTCTGTCAGACGCACGCTCGGCTATCGTGGCCTCCGCCGCCACCTGGTCCTTGATCGTCGTCACAAACGTTCATGATCACGGTGGCCGTTCCTCTGCTCGCGGCGCCCCGGCAGGCGCCCTGACCGGCACGGACACGCTGACGATCAAGAACTACAGCTGCCGTGACGGATCTGCGTGGAACACACCATCAGCGAGGAGAAGAAATGGCGGCCGCTCCAGCGATACTTCGACCGCCGGGAGTACTACGCCGAAACGCACGCCGCCATCGCCGGACCGGTCTCCGACCGCACTGCTCGCAGGGCCTCTCGGCAGCGCACGAGCACCGAACTCATGCTCTCCCGCGGAACCGCCTGCTGATCACACTCCAGCCAATCGACCAAGCCCGCACGCCCCGACCTAATCGCGTACCGAATCGTAACGACTCACCGGCTGGCGCCCTCAGGCAACAGCACGCGCACAGGGACGCGGGTCCGTTCAGCGTACGCCAGCACGTCAGCGGTGCCCCCGTAGCCCCGTGCCGGTTTCCCGTCCCACACGGCGATCAGCTCAGCTATCAGTCCGGCGAGGATTTCGGATGCGGCCGGACGGGCCCGATGGGGAACCCGATGATGGTCGGCCTGCTGCGGCCCTTCCACAGGCCGGGCCGCACGGTGGCCCTGACCGGCTGGTCGATGGGACTGCTCGCCTTCTGGCTGGTGAACTGCCCGATCAGCTGGAACATCGAGGGCGGAGTGCCGCTGCAGTACCAGGTGTCGATTTCCGCCTGCCGTCTCACTGGTCGTGTACATCCTCGTCGGCTACCTCAAGCCGGAGGACACGCCGGAACGGCTGGCTAGGAATCTGAGTGCCATTCAACTCACTTGCCTACGAAGGGAGATGAATTTTGCCGGATCATTGTCACATGATCATTCAAAAGTTCAATTAGCTGCTGTGTGATCAGGTGGCATGAACCTCCCCCACCCCCCTCGGGGCGCACAGGCGGCCGCAGTCGCCGTCTGCGCCCTGCTCCTGGTGGCCGGCCGCGCCGACGCCGCGTCGCCCGCCAGGCCCCACGACCACCTCAGACCCGGCCCGGTGAACCCCACGGCAGACACCGCGGCCCACGCCCTGATCGCGAACGACGGCGGTGACGACGGCGCCACCGACCGGGACGACCCGACCGCCGGATTCGCCCAGCAGAACCGCATGACGACCGCCCCTGGCACCACGGTCGGGCCGGGCGCCCTGGTCAACGCCCGTCAGCAGGCCGGGCGGCTGCCGACCCTGCCGACACGCTGGTCGGAGGTCACGAACGTCCCGCTGCAGCCGGAGGACAAGCAGTACGCGGACCCGGTCGCCTCGAACTTTGGCGCCGGATTCGGTCTGAACAGCGGCCGCGTCTCCGCACTCGCCGTGGACGGGGACACGGTCTACGAGGGCGCCGCCGACGGCGGCCTGTGGCGCTCCGACGACGACGGACGGCACTGGAAACCCCTGTCCGACCATCAGCAGACCCTCGCCATGGGCGCCCTGGCCGTCAACCCCGCCGACCACTCCCTGTGGATTGGCACCGGCGAGCCCAGCAACTCCGGCGACGCCTACAGTGGCCTCGGCATCTACCGCTCCACCGACCGGGGCCGCACCTGGAAGCAGGTCGGCAAGCGCATGGACGGCAGTGTCGTCCCCCGGATCACCTTCGACGGCCGGGGACACGTCTACGCCGCCACCGACGAGGGCGTCCTGCGCCACGACGCCGACGACACCACCTCCGACTGGACGATCGCCCTGGCCCCCGGCGACCCGGACGCCGGCTTGACGTCGGCGGCCACCGACGTCGCCGTACGCCCCGGAACCGGCGGACGGCAGGTCGTCGCCGTCATAGCGGGCTGGTTCACCTCCGACGGCGGCGCAAACGGCATCTACGAGTCCGACGACTCCGGAAAGCCCGGCACCTGGCACAAGGTCACCCCGACCGGCGACCTCGCGGGTGTCCTCCCCGGCCGCTCCTCCCTCTCCTACTCGGCCGACGGCCACGAGCTGTTCGCCCTCGTCGGCGACGCCACGAACAACAGCAGCGACGGCGACGTCTTCCGCTCGGCCACCGGTGACGCGGCCGGCCCCTGGACGACGGTCGCCGACGAGGACGTCCTCAAGGCGGCGGGCGCACAGAACAGCGAGCCGACCGATTCCGCCTGGTACAACCAGTACGTCGCCGTGGACCCCACCGACCCGGAGCACGTCTACGCGGCCTTCTCCGAGGTCTTCGAGAGCTGGGACGCCGGAAAGACCTGGGCGACGATCGGCCCGTACTGGAACTTCGGCCTGAAGTGCTACGTCCAGGGCCCCATCGCGGGCGGCTGCCCGATGACCACCCACCCCGACCAGCACGCCATCGCCTTCGGCACGGACCACCGCGTCTACTTCGGCAACGACGGCGGTGTCTACGAGCGCTCCGCGACCCTGCGCCCGGACCCGGTGCTGCCCTCCGAGGGCTGGACCAACCTCAACCAGGGCCTGCACACCCTCCAGTACTACGACGCCGCCTACGGCCGCGACCCGGCGACCGGCGGCCTGTCCACCTGGGGCGGCACCCAGGACAACGGCAACGTGCTGAGCCTGCCGGGCGCACGTGAGCTGTACCAGCCGGCGGGCGGCGACGGCGGCTACGTCGTCGTCGACCCGCACAACGCCGACCGGGCGGTCAACGAGTACGTCGACCTGGACATGGAGCTGACCACCAACGGCGGCCGCTCCGAGGGCACGACGCCCTCCTACACCAACATCTCGCCCGCCTGCTCCTGGAACGCCGACCTCCCCGGCTGCGACCCGGGCCCCGAGTTCATCGCCCCCTACACCTCCGACGTGGGCGATCTGAACCACTGGGTCGCCGGCGGCCGGTACGTGTGGGACAACGGCGGCAAGGGCTGGGACACGCGGTGCACCGCGGCCTCCTGCGACTGGCGGAACGTGCACGACACCGGTGAGCACCACTCCATCACCGCGCTCGCGACGAACGGCGGCGTGACCTACGCCGGCTGGGAGGACTGGAGCGGCTCCCACTACGCCAGCGGCATCGACACCAACGCGGGCGGCACCTGGCACCGGCTCACCGCCCCGCTGCCGAAGCGCTACGTCACCTCCCTCACGGTCGACCCGCACAACCCCCTTCACGTCTGGGCGACGTACGGCGGCTTCACCTGGGTGTACGTCACCGGCGCGGGCGAGGGCCACGTCTTCGAGAGCACCGACGGCGGCACCACCTGGACCGACCGCACCGGCGACCTGCCGGACGCCCCGGTCGGGGCGCTCACCCTCTGGCACGGTCATGTCGTTGTCGGCACCGATGTCGGCGCCTTCGCGGCCGCGCCCAACCCGACTGGCGGCTACACCTGGTACCGCCTCGCGGGCGCCCTGCCCAACGCCGGGATCGTCTCCCTGGACGTCTCGGACGACGGCGGCCGGCTGCTCGTGGGGACGCACGGACGAGGTCTGTGGTCGACGGGACTCTGGTAGGACTCAGGCCACCAACGGCCCGGGCCCCGCTCTTTGGAGGAGCGGGGCCCTGTCGGTGTGCGGGCCGCCGCGACGGTGCCGGCCGCCTCACGCGGCTACGACGGCGGGAAGAAGGTGCCGGGCCGCAAGCGGCACATCGTGACCGACACGCTCGGTCTGCTTCTGGTCGTCGCGGTCACCGCCGCGAACATCGGCGACCGGGACGCCGCGGCGGGCCTGCTGACCCGGCTGCGCCGCCTGCACCGTGACATCACCCTCGTCTGGGCCGACGGCGGCTACACCGGCGACCTGGTCGACCGGTGCCGGCAGCAGCTCGCCCTCACCCTGCAGATCGTCAAGCGCACCGATGACATGTCAGGGTTCGTGCCGTCGATAGCAACCACCAGCAGCCCGGCTCACCGAGTCCCGGCGGTGCAAATCGCCGAAGCCGGGCCACGCAGCAGGTCGAACAGAGACCTCATCGGACGCACGCCGAGCCTGGTGCGGGCGTGCCACAGTGCGGTCGCGGTAACCGTCGGCAGTGGCAGGGCCTCAAGGGCGTCGGTCAGCTTGCGCCACACGGCCGGGTAGCCGCATTCCTCGAACAGCATGGCCGCGAGCAGCAGGTAGACCACTACCCGGGCCGACACTTTCCGCAGCCGCTGCTGCACCGCCCCGCACTCGGCGAGGACCGCGTCGACCATCGCGAAGGGTACGACCTGGGTCAACTCTCCCAGATGTCCCGGGGCGAAGACGCCTTCGGCTACCGCGATTTCACGCGTGATGACAGACCGTCCGGACAGCGGAGCCTCCGGTCTTTGTGAACTTGCCCTGCCCGCCGCGGAGAGCGGCACACAGTTGGGCAAGGACAACCGCATCACCGGCTACGGCGGTCGCACCTTCCTCTACGACGCTAACGGCCAGCTCTCGAGCGACGGCCTGCGTACCTACACCTGGAACTCCCGCGGGCAGTTGACCGGGCTGTCCCAAGGGGGAACCAGCACGGCCTTCGGCTACCACGCGCTCAGCGGACGCATCTCCAAGACGACCGGCGGCTCCAGCCGCAGGTATCTGACCGACGGCGCCAACCCGCTGGTCGAGCAAGACGATCCCGGAGCGACGAAGGCCACGGTGGCCACCTCGGGCCTGGACGCGTTCCTCACCCGCTCCGAAACCGGCACACCACAGGTCTACCTGACCGACGCGCTGGGCAGCGTGGTGGGACTGGCGAACACGGACGGCACGGTGGCCACAAGCTACACCTATGACCCCAACGGCACACCCACCGCTTCGGGTGCGTCGTCGAACCCGTACACCTTCACCGGCCGCGAGGACGATGGCACCGGCCTGCTCTACTACCGCACCGCTACTACGACCCGCAGACCGGCTGCTTCACCTCCCAGGACCCCAGCGGCTTCGCCGGCGGCGCCAACCTGTACGAGTACGCCCTGTCCTCCCCCACCACCTACACCGTCCCCACCGGCAACAACCCCCTGATCGCCGCCTGCGTCACCGGCGGCGGCACGGACTGGCTCACCCAGCGCCTGTCCGGACGCAAGGTCAACTGGGGCCAGGTCGGCCAATCCGCCGCCATCGGCTGCCTGTCCGGCATGCTCGGCGAAGGCCTCGGCGCCCTGGCCGAGGGACGACTCGGCTCCAAACTGGGCAGCTGCGCCTTCCCCAACAGCTTCACCGACGATACCCCCGTGCTGTGGGCCGACGGCATTCCGCAAGGCCATCAAGGACGTCGACGTCGGCGACAGCGTGCTCGCCACCGACCCGGACACCGGCGACAGCGGCCCACACACAGTCACCGCTCTGGTCAAGGGCAGCGGCGACAAACACCTCACCGACATCACCCTCGAGGCCGACGGCCCAACAGGCAGCAAGACCAGCACCCTCACCGCCGCCGACGGCCATCCCTTCTGGGTTCCCGAGCTTCACCGGTGGATCAGCGCCGGCGAGCTCACCGCAGGACAGTGGCTGCAGACCAGCGCCGGCACCTGGGTACAGATCACCGCCCTGCGCCGGCACACCGAACACACCACGGTCTACAACCTCACCGTCGACCGCCTGCACACCTACTATGTGATGGCAGGCACGACGTCTGTTCTCGTCCACAACTGCGGCGTCGACCCGGCCGCGATCAACCCGGACTTCACCCCAGGAGCGATCCGCAACGCCGACGGCACCTGGACCATTCCCGAGGACTCCCCGCTGTATCGGCCGCCCGGGACGGACCGGGTCGGCAGGGACGCTTCGAGGGCCGCATCGAAATCGATGAGAAGGGTCCCAAGACCCCTACGGGCGAGGCGACCGAGGCCTTCGCACGTTTCGTTGACAAGCTGCCCGACATGCACTTGCCCGGGCACTTCCCCGGAGGGGGCTGATACGTGAGTTGGGAGCTTGGATGGACGCGCGTTCCGCAATCGAGGACCTGAGGCGCCGTGCCGCAGCAGGAGAGACGCTGGAGGCCCTCTCCCACGCCGTGCTCGCTCTCCTCAGCCGACCGGCCGCGGCCGTTGCGGGTGTGGCGTTCGACGAAGAGGCCCGGCAGATGGCCCTCCGCCTGACCGGCCGCACCATGATCCATGGCGGTCGCGTTGCCGGGGAGGAACGACTGCGCGGTGCCCGGTTCCTGGCCGGATCTCTGCACGTGCTGGCCGACGGCGGCGTCCATATGATCACGCCCGATGAGCGGCAGGCCGAGGAAGAGGGAAAGCTCGCCGCGGTCGTCTACCGCCCCCTGGGCATCACGGTCGGCGTGCTGCGGAAGGGCATGAACGAAGCAGAGCGCAGCGCGGCCTACAGCGCCGACGTCACGGTGGGCCCCTACCGGCGCTTCGCCCTGGACGTGCTCCATGACCGGCAGGCCCAGGCACCGTATGACCGCATCGGCCGGGACGTGCCCGCGGCGGTGGTGACGGACCCGGGACACGTGCTGATCGCCCCGATCGCCGAACCCTTGATGCTGCTGGAAGACGACGCCTCCCCGGCAGACGCACTCCGCCCGGCAGCCCGCCTGGCCGCCACATTGGACAAGGGCCAGGACTACGCCATCGACACCGACCGTGCTCTGGTACGGCTGACATCGCAAGGACGCAAGCGAGTGCACGACGCCTTCGGCGTCACCGATGCCGCGAGTATGCAGACCCTGCTGCTGGAAAAGCGCGTCACGCAGGCGCTCGCCGCGGCCCACTGCTACACGCGGGGCAGCGATTACGACCTTGCCGACGGCAGCGTCACTCCCCTGCCCTCCGGGGCACTGCCCGGTGGGGTGCGCCTGCGCGGAGGACTGCTCCAGGCGATCGAGACCAAGGAAGGCGTGACCATCACCGACACCCAGTGGATCACGGCGACCATCTCGGTCTTCGAATACGCCCGGCGCTACTCCCACATCGGCGGCACATCGCTGGCCCAGCTGATGTTCACCACCGAGCTCGAGGAGCTTTTCAACCTCACGCTGTGGGACCGCCGCGAGGCCGAGGAACTGCGCACCCAGCAGCAGCACGCGCCGCAGATGGCCGCCTACCTGGCGCTGAACCGTCAGATCGCCCAGTGGAGCCGGCTCGGCACACAGCAGCGCACCGAACTGTACGGCCTGCGCGAGCGCAGCTGGCAACCAGACGAACTGCAGACCCTGCTGCATCGCCTGGTCGACGCCGCCGTGACACAGGCCATCGGCGACAGCAACGGTGACCTCCCCCAACTATGGTGCGCACTCAGCGAGTTGGCGACCAATGTTCTGCTTGAGCAGTCGACCGGCGGCGAGGGCGCGCCACCGACCGCGGACCGGGTCCGGATCAGAGCGCGCGCCGTCTTGGACGACCGTCTGATGTCAGATCCCGACAGGCAGCGCCGGGGCCTTCACTCCGCACTCGATCAGGCAGCCGTCTATCAGGCCCAGGCCGAGATGCACTACCGCGACCTGTACTGGCCCGATGACCTCGCACCCTTTGAGGAAGCCCTGACCGCGGTCTACGACAGCATCCGCACCGACCTCGCGCGGGCGGTAGCCCACCAGGCCCTGCGCCCCGCGTAACGGACAGGCCCCTCGCCGTTCCCATGGTCCCGCCCCCCGAAGGGCTTCTGGCCGACGATGAGCAGCAGACGCACCATCCTGACGACCTCTCTTGCCACTGCCCTCGGCATAGGCGGGCTGGGCGCCATCGATGCCGCCGTCCTCAAAGAGGAAACCACCCCCACCACGTCGACGCTCGCGCCTCTGCGCGGAGCGGCGCCCTTGCCGTATGCACAGGTGATCTCGCTGGATCTGGCCGTCAGTGAAGGGCACCGCATCGACGCGCTCAGTACCGTATGTCGGCGGGTCGCAGCCATCGACGGAGCGAAGACGGCCGCCTGGATGGCACTCGGCGCGGACGGTCTGTCCGGTGGTGTGGACGCACCGCTCCAGCTCAAACGCATGCACGTGGTCCTCGTCGAACTGCTTGAGCGACTCGGCAGGAAGGCTGGCCACGGCACACTCTTTCTCGGTTGCTGCGGTCATACCGGAAAGTGGGATGTGCGGGTGAACTCGACCGCGCCCAGGCGTTCGTAGAATCGCTCCGCGCCGCTATTCCCAGCGATGACGGAGACGGAGCCGTAACGGACGCCCGCCGCGCTCCAGTGGCGCCGGACCTCGGCAACGAGGCGCTGTCCCAGGCCGTGTCCGCGGGCATCGTCCCGAACCACTAGCGTCTCCAGCCTGCCCATCGTGGGCCCGAACTCCCAGGAGCTGGCAGACGCTGTGATCCGTGCGGCGGCATAACCGACGAGTTGGTCTGCGATCGTGGCGCCCAAGAGCAGCCAGCCGGGTTCGTCGGCCCAGCGCCGGTACTGTGCGCATCGCATGATCCAGCTCGCTTCCGGATCCACGGGTTCGGCGAGCGCGGTGATCTGGGGGGCGCATGTCCAATGGTGCCTGGCCAGTTCCAGCCACAGATCCTTGACCGCCTCGATGTGCTGCGCATCAATCGGGCCGAGTTCCACGGGGGAATTGTCCATCGTCGTCGCTCCTGCCGGGTTCTGCATTGTGGTCACAAGGGCTCCGCCTGTGTGCTGTCGCCCACCAGCATCGGCCAGAGCACCGCCGAGGTGATGAGCACGAGAGTGGCTGCGAGCGCCGGGAGGAGCCCCGGCGAGCCCAGGAGGCGGGTCAGCTGGGCGCCGATGGCCGCTCCGGTCCCCACTCCTACGCTGATGGCCGTATTGGCGAGGCCGAACAGCCATGCCGAGCGGCCTCCTGCGGCGCGGCCCAGCGCTCCGAACTCCTCCGCGCCCACACCTGTGACCGGGAGCCCGCTCAGGAAAGCCAGCGCAAGAACCAGATAGCCGGCGTGCGCGAATGCGAGGCACCACAAAGCGAGCGCCCAGGCGGCCATCAGCACCGGGTAGCCCCAGCGGGCTCCGGAGGCCCGCCACAAGCGGGTGAAGAGTAGGCCTCCGCCAATGGAGCCGACGGAGGCGGAGGCGATGACGACTCCCGGCGTATCGGGAAAACCTGTGTGCCCGGAGAACCTGGCTGCTGTGGAGATGTTGAAACAGCCACTCACCATCGCGCTCGCGCAGATAACCGCGAAGATCCCGAGCAGCCGACTGGTCAGCCGGCGTCCAGCGGGGGTGCCAACACCGGCAACGGGGGTTGGGGCTGCGGTGGTGACGTGCGGGCGGCTCCACCGCCACATCAGGCCGCCGCCGACGCACGAGCAGCACGATGCTGCGATGGGGGCGAGGTCTGGCAAGGGCCCGGAGGAGAGAATTCCGACCAGGGCGGGGGCGGCGACCACGCAGATCTGAGTGATCACAGACTCGAGGGCTTGAAGCCGGCTGGTGTCCTCGGCGTCCGAGTGCTGCTGCCACATCGCTCGCATGACGGCGGCGGTCGGCGGGGACGAGGCGCCCGCCAGAGCGACGCCGCACAGAATTGGAACGCGCCCGCCGACCACGAGCAGGACGGCAGCTGCGATTTTCAGGGCGAGCACACCTGCGAGAAGCGCTGGCCTGGCGCGCTCCTCATACAGGGCGCACAGCGGAGCCGCGCACACCGCAGCGGCCACCGTGAACAGTGCGACTGCGAGGCCCGCGACCGCTACGCCCAACCGGCTCGACACGAACAGCAGAGCCGTCGAGCTCGACAGGCAAAAGCCCAGCCGGCCCGCGACCGAGGCGGCCTCGGTCCGGGCCAGCCCGCTGTTCAGCACGAGACGTGCGACGGACTCGCCCCGGTGCGAGCCGGCATCGGTGACGCTCACGATCCTCCTCCGCACCCACACGCGGTGCCCTGCCCCGTCGACGTGTGCGTCTGGCCGCTTGTCACTGCGTCACGCCGAGAATGCGGCGCTGGAGCTGGGCGCTGTGCTCCAGGACGGCGAGTCCGATCGGTTCCAGTGTGATGAGCCCGGCCTCGTCGAGCGCCACCTGAGCTTGGCGGTAACGGGCCAGGACTTCGCCACCGCGGTGGTGCCCGCCGACCTCGGCCGTTCCCATGCTCTTGCGGATGCGTCCGATCTGCGCCGATACCCGCAGCCGGTCCACAAGCAGTGCGGTGATCTCCTGGTCCAGCCGGTCGATCTCCGTACGCGCCGCAGCCAGTTGGTCGTGGTACCCACCGACGGTTGTCATCGTGTGGCCTCCAGGACGATGGCGGAGCGGATGCCGTTTTCGACGGCGTCGACCTCTTCGAACAACCGCGACGCGTCGGCTGCGATGACCACGAAGCGCGCCAGGTTGCTGTTGGTTCCGTTCTCAGAGTCCAGGACGGCGCCCTCTGCCTTGTCCAACACGCCCCAGGCGGCGCGCTGCATCGCTTCCTGGACCGGGCCTTATCGATGGCGGCGACGCGAAACACTCCTTGCTCGGGCTGTGGTTTCACGAACCCCGCGTATCGCGAGGCCCACTGCGGCAGGACTGGATCCTGGCCGCAGGCCGTCTCCGTGATCGCCCGAACTACGTCGTAGCCGCGGGAGAACTGCATCAGCTCGTGGATTCCGCCGCCCAGGCGTCCGTTCACCTCAAGGACGACCGGGCCGTCGACGGTGAGCATCAGCTCGGTGTGCACCGCGCCGGTGGTCAAGCCCAGAGCCCGGATCGCATCGCCCGCGACGGTCTCCGCCCGTTGTATCTGCTCGTCGGTGAGCAGAGAGGGAGTGATGTGCCCGACCTCGCGGAAGGGAGGGGCAAGTGGGAGCTTGTCGGTGACGCCCAGGTGGTGCACGACCCCGCGGTGCACCAGGGACTCGACGCTGACCTGGGTACCGAACCGCGGATCGCCGTGCCAGTTGGCCCCGTGGATCTCCTCCTCGACCAGGAAGATCGGGGCGGAGCCGTTCGGGCGTGGGTCTGCGCGGTAGCAGTGCAGGGCCTGCGCGTAGACCTGGCGGAGCTCCACCAGGTCGGCCGCACGAAAGACGCAGAGACTGCCGACACCTGTCGCGGGCTTGAGGATGACCGGGTAGCGCAGATCCGCGCAGTCCTCGAGGTCCGCCTCGCGGCTGACCCTCCGGGAGGCCGGGGAAGGCACGCCGGCTTGGGCGAGGAGCCGGCGCTGATGGTCCTTATGGCGCACCGCCGTGGTGCCGCAAGTCGCCGAAGATCAGCGAGGTGCTGCCGCTGCTCTACTTGCACGGACTGTCATCCGGCGACTTCGTGCCCGCGCTGGAGCAGTTTCTGGGCAGCTCGGCCGGGCTCTCCCCGGCCACGGTCACGCGGCTGACCCAGCAGTGGCAGGCCGATCACGCCGCGTTCATGGACCGCGACCTCGCGACGGTCGACTACGTGCACGTGTGGGCCGACGGCATCCACCTCAACGTCCGCCTGGAGGAGGCCAAAGCCTGCGTCCTGGTCCTGGTCGGGGTGCGCGCCGACGGCTCCAAGGAGCTGGTCGCGCTCAAGGATGGCTACCGCGAGTCGGGTGAGTCCTGGGCCGACCTGCTGCGCGACTGCGCCCGTCGGGGCATGCGCGCCCCAGCGCTCGCGGTCGGGGACGGCGCCCTCGGCTTCTGGAAGGCCCTGGCCGAGGTCTTCCCCGAAACCCGCGAGCAGAGGTGCTGGGTTCACAAAACCGCAAACGCTCGACTCCATGCCGAAGTCCGCACAGCCCGGCGCGAAGAAGGCCATTCAGGACATCTACAACGCCGAGGACCGCGGCCATGCCGAGGCGGCGATCAAGACGTTCGCCCAGCTCTATGGCGCGAAGTTCCCCAAGGCGGTCAAGAAGATCATCGACGACCAGGACCAACTGCTGGCGTTCTACGACTTCCCGGCCGAGCACTGGATCCACCTGCGGACCACAAACCCCATCGAGTCGACGTTCTCCACCGTCCGGCTGCGGACCAAGGTCACCCGCGGGGCTGGCTCCCGCACCGCAGCCCTGGCGATGGTCTTCAAACTGCTCGAGTCCGCCCAGCAGCGGTGGCGGGCGGTGAACGCACCCCACCTCGTCGCCCTCGTCCGCGCCGGAGCCCGCTTCGAACGCGGCCAACTCGTCGAGCGCCCCGCCGACCTGGCAGCATGACCGGCTTCAGCCAAGCGCCCAGAGAGGCATCTGCCATGTCCGACCTCGACAGCCAGGTTCCCTACTGGGACGCCGCCGCGGCCACCAAGACATTCACCCACCCGCTCCACCTGCCCTGGCTCGACGGGATCAGCAGGCACGCCGCGATCCTCGACTACGGCTGCGGCTACGGACGCATCATGAAGGAACTCGAACAGCACGGCTTCGACAACCTCACGGGCGTCGACACCTCACGGGAAATGATCAGCCGGGCACGCCGCCTGCACCCCACCATGCGCTTTGCCGCCCTAGACACACCGCCGGCCTCGCCCTGTCCAGACGCAGACTTCGACGCCGTTCTGCTCTTCGCCGTGCTGACCTGCATTCCCAGCGACGAAGCCCAGCACCGGCTGATCACCGAGCTGAACCGTATCCTCAACCCCGGCGGGACCCTCTATATCAGCGATCTTCTGCTGCAGGACGACGAACGCAACCGCAGCCGTTACGGCCGCCATGCTGATCACTACGGCTGCTATGGCGTGTTCGAAACCGGCGACGGTGCGGTCTGCCGCCACCACCCCCGAGAGTGGTTCGCCACCCGGCTCGCCGGGTTCCAGACCATCAACACCCGGACCATCACGGTGTCCACCATGAACGGCCACGAGTCGACGGGGATCCAGATCCTCGCCCGCAAGCCCACATCGGCATGAACGCAGCTCAGATCCACAGGATTGACAATTACTCACGCCTTCCCACGTTCCATGCGAAAGCCGCAGACCGGGCTCGCGCCGCCTTCATGCCGGACACCGCCTGGCCAATAAGCGGTCACCCGCCAGGCTTGTCCCGGGATCCTGAAGTCACCCCGGTTTCGATGTCACCTACTACTTACGACACGTCGTCAGCGGTTCACTCGCGTTCGCCTTCCCGGACCCCACCTGACGCCTGACCGGCGCCTTTTCCCCGGACGCTCACCACGACGGTCTCCAAACCAACGCAGCTCGGGGCGGTTTGACGTCTCCCACCGCAGGGCGACGCCGAAGGGCCACAAGACCTTCATCTTCCGCACAGCACCACATCAAGCAGGGTCTTTGCCTACATCAACCTCACTCTCAGTGTTCGTGGCACACCTCCAGCCGTAGATCGCTGGTGCGTCGTCCGACCAACCGCGCCTACGGGTGCGTGTCCGTGATCGCGATGACCTCGTCGAGGCGGTCCAGAGCGGCCTGCAGGTCGTCGACCTTGGCCTGGATGCGGTCGCGCTCGGCGCGCAGCATGGCTCGTTGTTCGGCGTCGGTGTGCCCGGAGTCCCAGCATGGAAGCAGTTCAGTGATCCTTCGGCTGGTCAGGCCGGCGGCGAACATCTGCTGGAAGAAGCGGACCCGGGAGATGGCGTCCTGCCGGTAGAGGCGCTGGCCGGACGGGCTGCGCTCCGCGATGAGCAGCCCCTCCTGCTCGTAGTAGCGCACGGCGCGTACCGAAACGCCGGCAGCCCGTGCCACCTCGCCGATGCGGATCAGCCGCTCGGCCGCGGCCTCTGTGACGGTCATGGTGATTCCTCCCCCGGCCCTGATGACCAGCACTTGCCTCTGACGTCAACGTCAGGTTTTAGCGTACCGGGCATGGACATCAACAACTCCGTCGCCCTTGTCACCGGAGCCAACCGCGGTCTGGGCCGCGCTTTCGCCCAGCGCCTGCTCGAACGGGGCGCCCGCAAGGTCTACGCAACAGCCCGCCGACCAAAGACCGTGGACCTGCCCGGGGCCGAGGTGCTGCCCCTCGACATCGCCGATCCCGCATCCGTGAGGGCCGCCGCCGAGGCCGCCCCGGACGTCTCGCTGCTCATCAACAACGCGGGGATCCAGACGGGGACCGACCTGGTGACCGGCTCGCTGGACGCGGTACGGCACGAGCTGGAGACCAACATGTTCGGCCACCTGGGAATGATCCGGGAGTTCGCGCCGGCGCTCGCCAGGAACGGCGGGGGCGCGATCGTCAACGTCCTCTCCGCCATGTCGTGGTTCGGGGGCAAGGGCGCCAATGCCTACCACCTGACCAAGGCCGCCGCCTGGGCCATGACCAACGGCGTCCGTCTGGAACTCGCCGAGCAGGGCACGCTCGTGACAGCGGTGCACCTCGGCCTGGCCGACACCGACATGGCCGCGGGCTGGCCCGTGGACAAGATCGCGCCGTCGGACCTGGCCGACGCGGCGCTCGACGGTGTCGAGGCGGGCTCCGCCGAGGTCCTCGCCGACCAGTGGAGTCGGGACGTCAAGTCCCGACTGCCGCTGACACCGGAAGACTTCAACGCCGCCATGGACCGAGCCCTGGCGGCGCTAACGGCGACCTGAGAGGCCCTCGGGCCGTGTTCGTGGCGTGCTGGTGGGCCCGGTTGATCGTCGAGTCGACGAAGACCGTCCAGTCGATTCCGTCGGCCGAGTCCGCCGGGGCGACCAACTGGGCCAGCACCGTGTCCCAGGTGCCGTCAGCCACCCACCTGCGATGGCCCTTCCATACCGTCTGCCAGAGACCCAACGCGTCGCGGGGCAGATCTCTCCAGGGGATTCCGGTGCGGTACCGGTAAGTGATCCCTTCGACGACGCGACGGTGGTCGGCAAATGGACGCCCCGCCTTCCCCGCATGGCGTGGAAGGCGGGGCGCCAGGTGTGCCCACTGCTGGTCGGTCAGCAGGCACATGCGCCGGCTCGGGGTCACCGAGGCTGACAGACGGTGGCCAGCAGGGAGACGGTGACGTGATCGGGCAGGAGGCCCTCATCGTTCAGGTCTTCACGACTCACGTGGCGTGCGCTCGGTGTCATCGCCACCAGAGCCAGCACATCCAGCTGGACAGGGTCGCGGGATACTCCACCTGTTCGGTGACGACGGCATCGAAGAAGGGGCCCAGCGCCCGGTGCAGGCGCTGCTCCTTGGCCGGGTCGATCGCGACCATCGCAGGCAACCGGCCGCGCAGCTCGGCCAGGTGCCGCCCGGTGGGACGGACCACGATCAGCCGCCCGGTCGGGCGCAGCACGCGGTGGAACTCGGCTTTGGCGCTTGGTGAGTTTGTCGTCGACGTCGACCGCAGGCACGGTCAGGGCGATCATCGCGAGGCCGACGAGCGTCGATGCATCCTTGGATCAGTTCCGACCGAACCAGGATGGTCAACTCCTGTTGTGCCTCTGGTTTGCGGTGACTCTCGTTTGATCAAATTTAACTTCAAGCCTTTGGGATGTTGGTACAAATCGCATACCTCTGCGAATCCGTCCTCCCGAACGTGGCTTACTCTCCCTTCGGTTCCAGTCGACGTGGCTGGATTTCAGAGGCCGTGCGCGCCGACTTCCGACGCCTTGATCGGCGGCCGGGGGGAGAATAAGCGCATATGGGACGCAGGCAACCGATGGTGGCGTCCACCGTCCTGGCAGTCCTGCTCGGCGGCTGCTTCGGCGCCGGATCCGTCCACGCGGACACCGCCTCCGGCATCGCCCTGTACGTCGACAACCTCGCCGCCGGCTGCAGCGACACCGGCCCTGGTTCCCAGGCAGAGCCCTTCTGCCAGATCCAGCCGGCCGCGCAGGCCGTGGCTGCGGGCGGCGTCGTTCACATCGCACGCAACAACACCGCCTACGCTCCGGTGACCGTCGCGTCCAAGGGCACCGCGGACGCGCCCATCAGCTTCATCACCGCACCCGGCAACGGAACGATCGTCACCGTGGCGGGCGGCCAGGCGACGGCCATCACCTTCTCCGGCGCCCAGTACATCGACATGGCGGGCATCCAAGCCTCGGCGGGCGCACCCACGGCTGTGACCTTCTCGGATGCGCAGCACATCACCTACCGCTACGCCACGGTCAGAACCGGCGCCACCACGGCGACCACCCCGGCGATCGCGGTCGACGGTTCCTCCTCCGGCATCGCTCTCACCCATGACCTGGTCCTTACGACGGCTGGTCTCGGCTTCGCCAGTGCGGCCGGAGCGCAGGACGTCACCCTCGCCGACGACCGCTTCAGCTTGGATGTGGGGGGTGGCATCGCGGCCGCGGGCACCACGGGCATCCACCTTGCCGGCGACACCATCTCGACGCTGTGCGGGAACGCGATCAGTCTGACCGGCGGCACCTCCGGGTCGGTGCAGAACACGGTCGTGATGCCGGGCGGGACGAGGACCTGCTCCCGCACCGACACACCGGCCGAGTTCACGGTGGACGCATCCTCGGCCCCCCAGGTCACCGCGGACTACAACGCGGTCAATCCGCTGTCCACCGGCACCGACTACGACTGGGCCGGCACCGCCTACGCCACCACGCAGGCGTTCCAGGCCGGCACCGGGCAGGGCTCCCACGACCTGGACCAGACGAAGCTGACCATCCCCGTGACCGGGTCGCTCACGGAGCACTCACCGCTCATCGACTCGGCCGACGCGAACGCACCGGGCGAACCCGCCACGGACTACGACGGCAAACCCAGAGTGAACGACCCTCTGGTCGCGGACACCGGTACGGGCGACAGCTCCTACGACCGCGGCGCCACGGAGTTCCAGGACCCGCTCACGGCGAGCGGAGTCGGCATGAGCCCCTCCACCACCGGCTACGTCGGTGTACCCGCCACCGCCACCGCACAGATCAGCAACCCATGGTCGGACGCGCTCGACGGCCTCACCTACACCTTCGACTTCGGAGACGGCACCACCGCCACCTCCACCAGTGCCTCGGCCACGCACACCTACACCCAGGCCACCGATGGCAGCTACATCCCCGTCTCGGTGGTGGTGGACACGGCCGGCGGCACCCGGGTGGGAGGCGCTGACACCTGGTACCGGGTCAGCCCGCTACCGGCCCTCACCTCGTCCATCGGCTGCGGGCGCAGCCCCGCGGCTCCGGACACCGCCTCCTGCTTTTACGACGTCGGCTTCGATCCCTACACGGTCACGAGTGACCAGATCACCTTCGGCGACGGCTCGTCGGCTGTTTCCCCCACCGCCCTCAGCGGCACGGTCACGCACCGCTACGCGGCCCCCGGCACGTACACCGTCACGCAGAAGACCACCGACTCCGGCGGACGCACCGCCACCGCCACCACCAAAACCACGGTGGGCGCCGCCTACGTCACAGACGGCCCCAACCGCCTGCTCGACACCCGGTACGGCATCGGTGCGGCCAAACGACGCATCGGCCCCGGCGGCGTGATCCGGCTGAAGATCCTCGGCGTGGACAGCGTCCCCACCAGCCAAGTCAGCGCTGTGACCCTGAATGTCACCGACACCGGCGCCACCACGAGCAGCGTGGTCACGGTCTACCCCGACGGCACCAGCCGCCCGGCCGCCTCCAACCTCAACTTCAAGGCCGGCCAGACCAACCCCAACCTGGTCACCGTCCGGGTCGGCAAGGACGGTTACGTCGACCTCTACAACGCCCACGGCTACGTCGATCTCATCGCCGACCTGGAGGGCTACTTCACCACCTCGCCCAGCACCACCGATGAGCGCATGAGCAGCCTGGCCGCGGTGACTCCGACCCGGGTTCTGGATACCCGCTCCGGCGTCGGCGCCGCCCAAGGCAAGGTCGGACCCGGCAGTGTCACGACCGTCATCCTCCCCGCCTCCGGACGGGGCATCGCCACGGTCAACGCCGTCCTCAACGTCACGGTGACCGGTGGCACCAGCAACGGGGTGATCACCGTCTACTGCGGCGCCAGCACTCCCCCGCCGGCGTCCAACCTGAACTACCGCGCCGGACAGACCGTCTCCAACCTGGTCATGGCGAACGTCTGCACCGGCGGCAAGTTCAAGATCTACAACAGTGCCGGACACGTCCACCTGATCGCCGACCTCCAGGGCCTGTATACCAACGAGCTCGCCGGCACAACGGACGACGCAACCTCCCCCTCCGGAACGCCCCTCGTTGCGACCATCCCCACCCGCTTCCTGGACACGCGCAACGGCACCGGCGCCCCGGCCAAGCCGATCGGGGCAGGCAACACTCTCGCCGTCAAGGTCGCCGGAATCGACGGGATCCCGCTCGGAGCAAGCGCAGTGCTGGTCAACCTCACTGGCACCGGCCCGACGACCACGACCCACCTCACCGCTTTTGGCGGTAACGGCCTGCCCAACGTCTCCAACCTCAACCTCACCACCGGCGAGACCCGCCCGGTCCTCACGGTGATCCCCCTCGACCAAGACGGCTACATCCACATGCACAACGCCAACGGCTCTGTCAACGTCATCGCCGACCTGGAAGGCTATTTCGGCTGACTTGAGGCGGCGGCTGGTGGGTCGGCCATCCCAGCGGTAGCGGCTGCGTGCTTGCCAGATCAGCATGTGAAGCGTGACGAGGGTAGCGGCGAGGTAGAGGTAGAGGTCCACGCCCCTGCCGTCTCTCTCGGTGCAGCGCCGAAGCTTGCCGTAGCCGTTCATCCACGAATGCGTGCGCTCGACGGGCCGGCACCTGCTGGCCTGGATCGGGGCGGGCACACCTTTGCTGGCAATCTCGGCAGTGAACCCCAACTTGGCTATCAACGCACGGGAACTGATGCTGTCGTGGCCCCGGTCGAGGTTGACCTTCACGCTGTCCGGCAGCATGCCGACCTGCTCCTGCGCGGCGTCCAGGGTCAGTCCGAGCAGTGGCGAGTCATGCCTATTGTCCCCCTCGGAGACGATCCCCAGCGGGACGCCGCGGGCGTTGCAGGCGGCGGAGCGCTTCAGCCCCTGCTTGCCCCGGTCGACCGGCGAGCGGCAGGCCTTCTCCCCGCCGGGCGGGGCCTTGGTGATGCAGCCGTCCACCGAGATCTCGCCAAGGTCGAGGCCGATCATCCGGTCGTATGCGTCCGGGGCGAAAGCGTGCAGCGCTTTGGAAATCCCTTGCCGGGACCGCTCTTTGAGGCGTCGGCGGATGGCGCGGTCCGAGCATCCGCGTGGAGATCCCTCGTAGCCGGAACCATGGACCAGTGCGAGTACGACGTGCTGCGCGGGCACGGCCGTCCTTCGTGATCATTGAGCGTAGAGATTGCGAGCATGAGTACACGCAGGGCGGCGGGTCGACCGACCCTGAGCTCAGGGCAGGTTCACCACGGGAGGTTCCCGGATCGGTCGATGAACTGTCCCGTCGGCCCGTCCGGGCCGATCGTCGCGAGGGTCACGATGGACTCGGCGCCGTCGGCGACGCTGTGTCCGAGGCCGCCGGTGAAGTCGGTGGCGGTCTGCCCGGGGTCTGCGGCGTTGACCTTCACGTCCTTCAGTTCCTTGGCGTACTGCGTCGTGAGCATCGTGACCGCGGCCTTCGAGGCGCAGTAAAGAGGCAGGGCATACTGCGACTCGATCCGCGCCGGGTCCTGGGTCATGCTGAAGGAGCCCATCCCGCTGGACACGTTGACGATGACGGGGTTCGGCGACTTGCGCAGCAGCGGGAGGAAGGCGTGCGTGACGCGCACGATCCCGACGACGTTCACGTCGAGCACGGCGCTCACGTCGGCCGCGGTGTAGTCCTCGACGGGGCCGACCTTGCCGAGGACGCCGGCGTTGTTGACCAGGACGTCGATCGTTCCCTCATACGCGGCGACATCCGCGGCCGCGGCCTGGACCGAGGCGTCGTCGGTCACGTCGATCTCAACGAACCGGGCGCCGAGCGACTCGGCCGCGGCCCAACCACGCTCACGGTCGCGGGCACCGAGGAGGACGGTGTGCCCCGCCTCGACGAGGCGACGAGCGGTCTCAAAACCGAGAGACCTGTTGGCCCCGGTGATGAACGTGGTGGTCATGCTGGCTCCTCCTGGTCCGAACAGCACGGTCGTGCGCTGTTCACGCACCCCATGTTGGGTCCCCGGGAGGGCTGGTGGGAGCTACGGGACTTCCTGGTACTGCGCGTACCACCCAGCAGCCTGGTCCACCGGACGAGGCAGAACGCGCGGGCCCTCATCCCCGAGGAGACATCTTCTGGACCCCAATGGCCGCAAGGAATTCGAGTTTGCTGCGGGCATCGGTGCCTGGCTGCGGCGTGTACACCACGAGGCGGAGGTTCGTGTCCTGGGTGTTCAGGATGTCGGAGTTCAAGGCGATGTCTCCGACGTCCGGGTGCTGGACGAGTTTGTGCGCACTCTGGTGACCGCCCACCGCTCGGCGCTTCCACAACTCGCCGAATCGTGGGCTGAGGTTCAGCCTCGATACCAACGCCGTGAGGTCGGGATCGTCGGGGTACCGGCTCGTCGTCGCGCGCAGGTCGGCGACGAGGGACTCCTCGAACGCCGCCCGCTCGGCCGCCGTCTGCCGGACCCGGGGCAGCTCACCCAGGAACTGCCAGACCAGGACGTTGCGGTCGCCCGCACCGCGGACCGTGGGATCGCCGAACGTGGCCGCGAACAGCGGATTCCAGTGCAGCAACTGCCAGGTGGCATCGTAGATCGCCAGCGGGTTGCCGGCGAGCTGGTCCACGATCCGGTACAGGCTCCCCGGGATCATTCGCGGAACCCGGCTCCGATCTTCTGCGTGACCGGCCATGCGCAGAAGGTGAGCGTACTCCTCGTCGGACAGATGCAGGGCGCGAGCCAGGGCCGAGCAGACCTGCGCCGAGGGTGTCGCCACCCGTCCCTGCTCCAGCCGGACCACGTACTCGACCGAGATGCCGGCCAGGGTCGCCAGCTCCGCACGTCGCAGACCGGGGACCCGGCGGGGTGAGCCGTGCGCGAACCCCACCGCCGCGGGGTCCAGCCGGTCCCGCCACGCTCGTAGAGCGTCACCTAGTTGATCCACGCAAACCATCCTCCCGCACACCCCGCCCCGCTGGGTGGCACGCGCTGTACCACGAAGGCCCGTAGCTCCCGCCGACGCTCCCCGGGGGCTCAGTGTCGAGTCGTGAACGGCGCACACCGGTGCTGTTCGAAGTCCAAAGGAGCAAACGTGACCACCACGTCGAACCACTACGTCACCGTGTTGTGGGAAGCCCGGGCCAAATCCGGGAAGGAAGCCGCGATGAAGGCGTTCATGACAGCCGCCGTCACCGCATCGCGCTACGACGCGGGCAACATCGACTACGAGGCTCACCAGGTCGAGGGACAACCGGGCGCGTTCGTCATCTTCGAGCGCTGGGAGAGCCGCGAGGCCCTCGAAGGCCACCTGCAGGCACCCCGCATGCAGGACCTGGTACCCAAACTGCTGGAACTGATGGACGGCAGCGTTGAGGACGGGATCCGCTTCCTGCAACCGTTCCGCCCGGCACGGTAGGCCGACCCCGAGCGCGGCGGTCGTGATCGTCGTCCTTGACCAGCGCTACGTGATCGTGGGAATGCTGGGAGCCTACGGGGCAGACCCCAGGACTTGTTGCGGAGCGGCTTCGCGACCCTCTTCACTGATCGTTTCGTTCCGGAGTTCACGATGGCATCCCTGGACGGCCGGATGATGATGCAACGGGCGGATGACGATGGTGCTGAGCGTGCCCTCACCCCACACCGTGGATCGATGCGTACGGCATCGACGAAGCCCGATCGGCGTCACGCGGGCACGCTCGATGCTCGGCCGCGCGCAGTTTCTCCGACTCGGAGCCGGTGTCGGGCTGGCACCGCATGGCCACGGAGTACGGACAGGCTCATCGTCTGGGTCTTCCCCCAGTCGTGCGCGGCCGACTGCGAGGAGGAACTCGACCGGTCGCCGAACAAGCACATCGCGTTCGGGCACGGTCCGCATTACTGCATCGGCGCACACCTGGCGAGGCTGGAGATCTCCGAGGTGCTGCTCGCGCTCCGCGACTTCACCACCGGGTTCGAGATCGCCGGGCCGGTTCGTCGTATCTACTCCAACCTCCTCACCGGGATCAGCAGCCTGCCGGTGCGTTTCGGAGACCGGTGCGGTGCCGAGGTCGCTGTCGCCGTCCTCGTGGCGCAGCACCCAGTCGTCGAGGTCGAGGGCGGTTTCCAGCGGCTCCCTGGCCATGTGAGCCCGCAGGCGGCTCGCCTCTTCGGCGGCTCCGCCCGAGCGAGTCCCCTCGGGGGAGAACAGCTCTTCCCGGAAGGCGGCCTCGGACACCGCGAAGCACACCCGCGCGGTGTGGGGAGACACGTCCAGGATGGCCCCGATGAGCTGCCAGTCGGCGCCACCCATTCGCTCGAACACGGCGGCGGCTTCGAGGAACCGCTGCGCAGCGGCGAGGACTCGGGCGGCGTCGGCCAGCACGGCACCTGGGGCACGGTGGTGCCGTCGGGATTCAGCTCATGCTCGCCGATCGGGACGGCGGCACGCGCGAGGTCGGCCAGTTCGCATGCTTCGTAGGCCATCACCAGCCTCGCTCGTGCTGCCTCTGTATGGGGTGCGGTAGCTCCCGCATCACTTTCGGTCATGTCAGTCAGCCTCAGCTCCAAGATGGGTGGCGCCGGCGCGCCGGACGACATCACGCAGGCGCACGTCACGCAGGCGTGGCTCGCTGTCAGCGACGAACCCGAGGCGAAGGTGAGCGGCCGCTACTTCTACCACCAGAAGGAAGTGGTGCCCGCGCTCGCCGCACTGGACACGGGCTTCCAGGACGACCTGCTGGCGACACTGGAGGACCTCACCTCGGTGCCGTTCCCTCGCCCCTGAACAGACCGTCCCCGGTGGCCGGTCGGCCCGCGGTCCCCTGACCGATGCCCGAAACCGGCGGCCAGGTCAGCTCTGTTGCCCGTTGAAACCGTCGAGCGGCTGATGGCGGAGCTGGGTCTGGAGGGCGTCATCCGCGGACAGCGGCGCCGCACCACCGTGCTGGAGCCGTCGGCACCCAGGCCACCGGACCTGGTCGACCGCGACTTCACCGCGAGCCGGCCCGACCAGCTGTGGGCGGCTGACATGACCTATCTCCGCACCTGGACGGGCTGGGTGTACGTGGCGTTCGTCCTGGACGTCTTCTCCCGGACGATCGTCGGCTGGCAGGTCTCGAACCACATTCGGACCGAACTCCCGCTGTACGCGCTGGAGATGGCGCTGTGGCGACGCCGCATCAAGAAGGACTCCGGGCTCGTCCATCACAGCGACCGGTTGAGTCTAGGCAATACGTGTCCATTCGGTACACGGACCGGCTCGCCTAGGGAGCGTATTGGGTCGTGATCAATCTTCGAGTTCTGTCTGTGGGGCGGGGCCTGGACAGGTAGACCTTCTTGGATGACTCGCGTGCAACTG
>NZ_JBEXXQ010000083.1:0-32455 GCF_040630525.1 Streptomyces sp. NPDC005799 | reverse complement strand
GCCCGGTTACATTCCGAACCCGGAAGCTAAGCCTTACAGCGCCGATGGTACTGCAGGGGGGACCCTGTGGGAGAGTAGGACGCCGCCGAACAATTATTCAAAGGGTCGGATCCTGAACTTCGGTTCGGGGTCCGGCCCTTTTTCGTTCTGCGTCACTTGAAGTTCACGTTGCGCAACCACCATCCGCAGCATGGGTACTGCTGCAATGCTCAGGGCCGCCGGCCTCGGACTCGGTGACGAGGTCGTCGTACCGGCCTTCGGGAACGTCGAGGTCGCCGAGGCCGTCGCCATGGCCGGGGCGCTGCCGGTGTTCGCCGACATAGACCCGGTGACGTACTGCCTCGACGCCTCCGCTGTCGAGGCGGCTCTAACTCCCCGTACCGCAGCGGTGGTTGTCGTACACCGCTTCGGGCGGCCGGCCGACATCGCGCGCCTGCACGGTGTCGGGCAGCGGTACGGGCTGCTCGTGCTGGAGCAGGGCGAGTCCGAGGCGCCGTACGACGAGATCGCGCAGCGGCGGGAGCGGGCGGCCTATCTCGACGCGAAGTTGCGGGGGGTGCGCACCCCGGACGGGGGCGATGGGCACACCTATCAGCAGTACGTCGTGCGGGTGCCCGGCAATGGGCGGCCCGACCGTGACGCGTTCGCGCGCGCCGTGCGGGCCAGGGGAGTTGAGTGCCGGGTGCCGGTGAAGACGCCCGTGCACCGACTGCCGGAGTTCCGTCGCTGCGTTTCTCTGCCGGAGACCGAGCGTGCCGCCGACGAAACGCTGGCTCTGCCCGTCGATGCCGCGTTGACGAAGCGGGACATGCAACGCATCGTGGGCGCTTGCAATGCGCTGGGCGGACTGCTCCAGCCTGCTTTCTGAGCGTGGTTGGGAGCAGGCGTCTGTTCGGGGTATGATCTATTCCGTCGCCGCGGGGGAAACCTCGAAAAGGCGACAGGCCCCCTTAGCTCAGTCGGCAGAGCGTCTCCATGGTAAGGAGAAGGTCAACGGTTCGATTCCGTTAGGGGGCTCCAGCCAAAAGGCCCCGCCCAATTGGGCGGGGCCTTTCTCGTACCCGTAACTCGTCTCTCGTGCCCGTAACTCGTCTCAGTCCTTCTGCAGGCCCGGGACCCGCATCGCCAGGATCGCCATGTCGTCGGACGGGGCGTCCGAGGCGAAGCGTTCCACAGCGCGCATGATGCGGGCCGCGACGGCGCCCGCGGTCAGACCCGTGCAGGTCGTGAGGACGTCCGTGAGGCCGTCGTCGCCCAGCATGCGCGTGCCCTCACGGCGCTCCGTGACGCCGTCCGTGACGCACAGGAGGACGTCTCCGGGGTCGAGGGTGACCGTCTGCTCGTAGAGCTCCAGGTCGTCGAGGACGCCGAGGAGCGGCTGGGGCTCGGCGGCCGGTTCGACCGTGCCGTCCTGGCGCAGGCGGAGCGGCAGGGGGTGACCGGCGCAGACCACCTTCAGTTCCGCGCTGCCGTCCTCCTGGGGGCGCAGCTCGCCGTAGAGGAGGGTCAGGAAGCGGCTGCGGGCGCCCTCGTCGAGAATGGCCGAGTTCAGTCGCTCCAGGACCGCCGGGCCGGACAGGCCCTCGCGGGCCAACAGGCGCAGGGCGTGCCGGGCGAGGCCCGTGACGGCGGCCGCGTTGGGGCCCGTACCGCAGACGTCGCCGATGGCGAAGCCGTAGGCGCCGTCGCTGATCGGGAAGAGGTCGTAGAAGTCGCCGCCGACCTCGTTGCCCTCGCCGGCCGCGCGGTAGATGACCTCGACCTCGACGCCGTCGATCTCGGGCAGCTCGGGTGGCAGGAGGCTGCGCTGGAGGGACTGGCTGATGGCCGTGCGCTCCGAGTACAGGCGGGCGTTGTCGAGGGCGAGGGCGGCTCGACGGCTCAAGTCCTCGGCCAGTTCGAGGATTTCCTGGCGGAAGTGTTCGTCGGTGGGCTTGCCGAGGGTCAGCATGCCGATGACGCGGTTGCGGGCGACCAGGGGGAGGACGACGGTCTCGCCGCCGACGGCGGAGGCCGTGGCGAGCGTGGGGCCGATGCCGGAGGTGATCTGGTGGGTGGGGCCGCCGGACAGGCCGAGGCTGCGCATGGAACTGCGCAGGGCGGCCTGGTGGGCGACCTCGCCCGGGGCGGACCAGACGCGGGCGCCGGGGGTGGGGACCGGGTCGGGCGGGGGCACCTTGGAGAGCAACGACTTGATGCCGTCGATGAGTTCCTCGTCCTCGTGCAGGACGTAGGAGAGGTACGGCTCGGAGGCCTGGTCGGCGATCGTGTAGACGGCGCACCAGGTGGCGAGGGTGGGGACCGTCATCTGGGCCATCAGGGCCAGGGTCTGGTCGCGGTCCAGGGTGCCGGCGAGGAGGTCGGAGGCCTCGACGAGGAAGCTGAGGGAGCCGCGGCGCAGGCGTTCCAGTTCGCCGAGGCGCGCCGACTCGACGGCCAGCGCGATGCGGTCGGCGGCGAACTGCAGGCGCAGGGCCTCCTCGTTGGAGTATCTGCCGGGGCTCTCGGCCGCGACGCCGAGGGAGCCGGTGAGGCGGCCCTCGACCTTCAGCGGGACCGTGACGACCGAGCGCATGCCCGTGCCGCTCAGCAGTGGTACGGCGCCGGGGACGGCCGTCAGGTCGTCGTGGACGGCCGGCATGCGGGCCGAGCCGTAGCGGCCGGGGCCGGCCTCGACGGGCACGCGCGCGAAGCGCTGGCGGGCGGAGGGCAGGCCGGTGGAGGCGCGGACCTCCAGCTCCGTCTCGTCGTCGGTCGCGAGGAGCAGGAAGGCGGAGTCGGCGTCCAGCATGTCGCGGGCGCGCTCCACCGTGCGCTGGAGGAGGCCGTCGAGGTCGTCCGGGGCCGGGGAGCCGATGAACACCTCGAAGGGGTCGGTGTTCTGGCCGTCGGCGGCGGAGGCGGTGTCGGAGGCCGGCAGGCGCAACGGCGTCTGCAGCACGGCCCGTTCGTGGTCCCTGACGAGCAGGCAGACCGTGGAGGGTTCGCCGCCCGTGTCGCGGACGCGGAGGTGCGAGGCGTACACCGGGGTGACGCGGCCGTTGGCGCCCCTTATGCCGTAACTGCCTTCCCAGCGGGAGAGTTGGAGCGCCTCGGCGATACCCGTGCTGGTGCCGGGGGTGTGCGGCCAGGCGGCGAGATCGGTGAGGGGCTTTCCGATCACCTGTTCGGCGGGGTAGCCGAAGAGTTCCTCGGCGTCCTCGTTCCACGAGGTGATGGAGCCGGTGCGGTCGATCTGGACGACGGCGACACGGACCCGGCCGTCGGCGAGCGGCAGGAGGTCGGCGGGGAGGGACGGGCCCGCCGCGCGCGTGCCCACCGCGCGCTCGGGCAGGTCGAGCTGGAACCAGACCTGTTTGTGGGTGGGCGTGTACTCCAC
This sequence comes from Streptomyces sp. NPDC005799, assembly GCF_040630525.1. NCBI lineage: Bacteria > Bacillati > Actinomycetota > Actinomycetes > Kitasatosporales > Streptomycetaceae > Streptomyces > Streptomyces sp. NPDC005799. The sequence goes on along the minus strand of NZ_JBEXXQ010000083.1, from coordinate 29,076 downwards.
GCCCCAGCGGCCGGCGAGTGCCGCGCACAGCTGGAGGCCGCGGCCGCCCTCGCGGTCGGGGCTGCCCATGTTGACGGGATGGCCCTGGAGAGGGATCTCGCGCTCCGGGTAGCGGTCGGCCACCTCGACCCGTACGCCTTGGTCGGTGCGCAGGCACAGGACGTCGGCGGAGGTGCCCGCGTGCACCACGGCATTGGTCACCAGCTCGCTGGTGAGCACCACGGCGTCGTCGACGATGTCGGCGAAGCCCCAGCCCTGGAGGGTGTCGCGGACGAAGGAGCGGGCGGTCGCTACCGATCGCCCGACGGGCTCGAAGCTGGCGGCCGCGCGCGCGGTGATCACAGAACTCCTCGGCCTGTTGTCGACGTGCTGGGCTGCGTGGCCGACCGGCTCGTGCCGCTGATGCGGCAGGCCGCCCGTCGGCCGGGGGTCCGGGGGCTGTCCCCCGGGGATCAGTCCGGTGGTCATGTGTGCGGCCGCCCCTCCGATGCCCGCTCGTTCTCGTGCCACCGCCCATGCCGGACGGACCGGTGCGGCTGGACAGCCGCATGCAAGGTTACTTACCTTCGCCGTCCGTGCGGATGCCGGTCTGCAGTGTTTCCGCCCAGAGGGTGTGCGGACGATGTGCGAAGCTGCCGAACTGTTATGGCCGGGTTCAGGCAGGGTGAAACACTGGGCAAGCTTCTTGTGAAGGTCCGGGCAGGCTGAGTGACTTCCGCGTACAGCGGGCAGCAGCCCGTGGTGTGACCTGGTATATCCGGCAGAAATGCGCAGCAGTACCGGTACCACGAGCAGTAGTACCGGAACACAGCAGTAACGGTCGACCCCTGCGGGAGGGACACAGTGGAGTCTGGCGCAGCGACGCGGGGCACTAAGACGCGCGCGAAAGGCGGACAGTCCCTGAACAACCAGGGCAAACCGCGCGGCGGGACCACGGCGGTGGACACGGCTGCCCTGAACCGACTGCTGGCGGCCCTCGTGGCCATGCGCGACGGGAATTTCCGCAAGCGGCTCACGGTGTCCGGGGACGGCGTGATGTCGGAGATCGCCGCGGTGTTCAACGAGGTGGCCGACCGCAATCTGCATCTGACCGGTGAGCTGTCGCGGGTGCGGCGCATGGTCGGCCGCGAGGGCAAGCTCACGGAGCGGCTGGAGACGGGCGCCTACGAGGGTTCCTGGGCGGCCGCCATCGAGGCCTCCAACGCGCTCGTGGACGACCTCGTACGGCCCGTCTCCGAGGTCGGCCGGGTGCTCACCGCGGTGGCGGAGGGTGACCTGTCGCCCCGCATGGAGTTGCGGACCCACGCTCCCGACGGGACCGGGCACCCGCTGCGCGGGGAGTTCTTGAAGGTCGGGCGCACGGTGAACAACCTCGTCGACCAGCTGTCGACGTTCACCGACGAGGTCACGCGCGTGGCCAGCGAGGTCGGCACCGAGGGCAAGCTGGGCGGACAGGCACGCGTGCGTGGCATGTCGGGTTCGTGGAAGGACCTCACGGACTCCGTCAACACCATGGCGTACCGGCTGACGGCGCAGGTCCGTGACATCGCGCTGGTCACCACGGCGGTGGCCAAGGGTGACCTGTCCCGCAAGGTCACCGTGCACGTCGCCGGCGAGATGCTGGAGCTGAAGAACACCGTCAACACGATGGTCGACCAGCTGTCGTCCTTCTCCTCCGAGGTGACGCGAGTCGCGCGCGAGGTGGGCACGGAGGGCGAGCTCGGCGGTCAGGCGCAGGTGCCGGGTGTGGCCGGTGTGTGGAAGGACCTCACCGATTCGGTGAACCTGATGGCCGGCAACCTCACGGCCCAGGTGCGCGGGATCGCGCAGGTCACCACCGCCGTCGCGAGCGGCGACCTGTCGCAGAAGGTCACGGTGTCCGCACGCGGCGAGATCGCTCAGCTCGCCGACACGATCAACCAGATGACCGAGACGCTGCGGATCTTCGCGGACGAGGTCACGCGCGTGGCGAACGAGGTCGGGGCCGCCGGGCAGCTGGGCGGTCAGGCCAATGTGCCGGGCGCGGCCGGCACCTGGAAGGACCTGACCGACTCCGTCAACACGGTGTTCCGGAATCTCACCATTCAGGTGAGGGACATCGCGGCCGTCACCACGGCCGTGGCCAACGGTGACCTCTCCCAGAAGGTCACGGTGAACGTGGCCGGCGAGATGCTGGAGCTGAAGAACACCGTCAACGGGATGGTGGACCAGCTGCAGTCCTTCGGTTCCGAGGTCACGCGCGTGGCGCGGGAGGTCGGTGTCGAGGGCGAGCTGGGCGGCCAGGCACAGGTGCCGGGCGCGGCCGGCACCTGGAAGGACCTGACGGACTCCGTCAACACCGCCTTCCGCAACCTCACCGGCCAGGTCCGCAACATCGCGCAGGTCACCACGGCGGTGGCCAACGGTGATCTGTCGCAGAAGGTCACCGTGGACGTCTCCGGCGAGATGCTCCAGCTGAAGAACACCGTGAACACGATGGTGGACCAGCTGTCCTCCTTCGCCGACCAGGTGACCCGGATGGCGCGGGACGTGGGCACCGAGGGCCGACTCGGAGGTCAGGCGGTCGTACCGGGTGTGGCCGGTACGTGGAAGGAGCTCACCGACTCCGTCAACGGCATGGCCGGCAACCTGACGGCCCAGGTCCGTAACATCGCCCAGGTGACGACCGCGGTCGCCCAGGGCGACCTGTCCCAGAAGATCGACGTGGACGCGCGCGGGGAGATCCTGGAGCTGAAGAACACCATCAACACGATGGTCGACCAGCTCTCCGGATTCGCCGACCAGGTGACCCGGGTGGCCCGCGAGGTGGGCACCGAGGGCCGCCTGGGCGGTCAGGCGCAGGTGCCCGGCGTGGCCGGTGTGTGGCGGGACCTGACCGACTCCGTGAACGGCATGGCGGGGAACCTCACCGCGCAGGTCCGCAACATCGCGCAGGTCGCCACGGCGGTGGCCCGCGGTGACCTGTCACAGAAGATCACCGTGGACGCGCGCGGGGAGATCCTGGAGCTGAAGAACACGCTGAACACGATGGTCGACCAGCTGTCGTCGTTCGCGGAGGAGGTCACCAGGGTCGCCCGCGAGGTGGGTACGGAGGGCCAGCTCGGCGGTCAGGCCGAGGTCCAGGGCGTCTCCGGCACCTGGAAGGACCTCACCCAGTCCGTGAACTTCATGGCGAACAACCTGACCATTCAGGTGCGCCAGATCGCCGAGGTCACGACCGCGGTCGCCAAGGGCGACCTGTCGAAGAAGATCACCGTCGACGCCAAGGGCGAGATCCTCGAGCTCGTCACGACCGTCAACACGATGGTCGACCAGCTGTCCAGCTTCGCCGAGCAGGTGACCCGGGTGGCCCGCGAGGTGGGCACCGAGGGCATCCTCGGCGGTCAGGCGCACGTTCCGGGTGTCACGGGCATCTGGAAGGACCTCAGCGGCAACGTGAACCTGATGGCCAAGAACCTGACCATGCAGGTGCGCAACATCTCCCAGGTCGCGGCTGCGGTCGCCAACGGCGACCTGACGCGCACGGTGACGATCGAGGCGCGCGGTGAGGTCCAGCAGCTCGCCGACACGTTCAACACGATGGTGAAGACGCTGAGTTCGTTCGCCGACCAGGTCACCAAGGTGGCCCGTGAGGTGGGCACGGACGGCATCCTCGGCGGTCAGGCGCATGTGCCGGGCGTGGCGGGCACCTGGAAGGACCTCACCGACTCGGTGAACGGCATGGCGTCCAACCTGACCGGCCAGGTGCGCAACATCGCCATGGTCACGACGGCGATCGCCAAGGGTGACCTGACGAAGAAGATCGACATCGACGCGCGGGGCGAGATTCTCGAGCTCAAGACGACGATCAACACGATGGTCGACCAGCTGTCGTCCTTCGCCGAGGAGGTCACCCGAGTCGCCCGTGAGGTGGGCACGGAGGGGCAGCTGGGCGGTCAGGCACGCGTGCGTGACGTGGACGGCACCTGGCGCGACCTCACCGAGTCCGTGAACGAGATGGCGGGAAACCTCACCCGGCAGGTGCGCGCCATCGCGCGCGTGGCCACCGCGGTGACCCGGGGCGACCTGAACCTGAAGATCGACGTCGATGCCTCCGGCGAGATCCAGGAACTGCAGGACTACATCAACAAGATGATCGCCAACCTGCGCGACACCACGATCGCCAACAAGGAGCAGGACTGGCTCAAGGGCAACCTGGCCCGTATCTCCGCGCTGATGCAGGGCCGCCGCGATCTGCAGGACGTGGCCTCGCTGATCATGAGCGAGCTGACGCCGGTCGTCTCCGCTCAGCACGGCGCGTTCTTCGTGGCGATGCCGCTCGTCGACGGCAAGGACCTGAGCGCCGAGAACGAGGACGCGTACGAACTGCGCATGCTCGGGTCGTACGGCTACTCGATGGGCTCCATGCCGACCTCCTTCAGGCCCGGTGAGGCGCTGATCGGGACGGCCGCCGAGGAGAAGCGCACGATCCTCGTGGAGAACGCGCCCAGCGGCTATCTGAAGATCTCCTCGGGCCTCGGCGAGGCGCCGCCCGCCCAGGTGATCGTCCTTCCGGTGCTGTTCGAGGGCAAGGTGCTCGGCATCATCGAGCTGGCCTCCTTCACGCCGTTCACGCAGATCCAGAAGGACTTCCTCAACCAGATCGCCGAGATGATCGCGACCAGCGTCAACACCATCTCCGTCAACACCAAGACCGAGCAGCTGCTGAAGCAGTCGCAGGAGCTGACCGAACAGCTGCGTGAACGCTCGGCCGAGTTGGAGAACCGGCAGAAGGCCCTCCAGGCGTCCAACGCCGAACTGGAGGAGAAGGCCGAGCTGCTGGCCCAGCAGAACCGCGACATCGAGGTGAAGAACACCGAGATCGAGGAGGCGCGGCAGGTCCTGGAGGAGCGCGCCGAGCAGCTCGCGGTGTCGATGCGCTACAAGAGCGAGTTCCTGGCCAACATGTCGCACGAGCTGCGGACGCCGCTCAACTCGCTGCTGATCCTGGCCAAGCTGCTCGCCGACAACGCGGACGCCAACCTCACGCCCAAGCAGGTCGAGTTCGCCGAGACGATCCACGGCGCCGGCTCCGACCTGCTCCAGCTGATCAACGACATCCTCGACCTGTCGAAGGTCGAGGCGGGCAAGATGGACGTCTCCCCGACGCGTATCGCGCTCGTCCAGCTCGTCGACTACGTGGAGGCCACCTTCCGGCCGCTCACGGCGGAGAAGGGCCTGGACCTGTCCGTACGGGTCTCCCCGGAGCTGCCCGCCACTCTGCACACCGACGAACAGCGACTCCTGCAGGTGCTGCGCAACCTGCTGTCCAACGCGGTGAAGTTCACCGACTCCGGCTCGGTCGAGCTGGTGATCCGGCCGGCCGGAGCGGACGTGCCCATGGCGATCCGGGAGCAGCTGCTGGAGGCCGGTTCGCTCACCGACCCGGACGCCGGTCTGATCGCGTTCTCGGTCACCGACACCGGCATCGGGATCGCGGCCAGCAAGATGCGGGTGATCTTCGAGGCGTTCAAGCAGGCCGACGGCACGACCAGCCGCAAGTACGGCGGTACCGGCCTGGGGCTGTCGATCTCGCGGGAGATCGCCCAGCTGCTCGGCGGTGAGATCCACGCGCAGAGCGAGCCGGGACGCGGCTCGACCTTCACGCTGTATTTGCCGCTGCACCCCAGCGAACTGCCTCCCCAGGGCTACCAGCAGCCCGTGGCGGCCCTCGGGGCCAGCGACCTGGTGGCCGCCTCTGACCTGTCCCAGCTGTCCGCGGTGGAGGTGGAGACGCCCGCCGAGGTGCGGTCGTACCAGCAGGCGCAGAACGGCGCGGCGGCGCTCTTCAGGCGCCGCCGCCGGGGCGGCCTCGACGGCGACCACCGGGCCGCCGGGCTGGGGCAGTGGGCGGGCGCCGAGCAGGGTGCCGCTCCGCAGCCGCATCGGGGCATCCGCTTCGGTGGCCAGAAAGTGCTCATCGTCGACGACGACATCCGTAACGTGTTCGCGCTGACCAGCGTCCTGGAGCAGCACGGCCTGTCGGTGCTGTACGCCGAGAACGGCCGTGAGGGCATCGAGGTGCTGGAACAGCACGACGACGTGGCGGTCGTCCTGATGGACATCATGATGCCGGAGATGGACGGTTACGCGACCACGACGGCGATCCGCAGGATGCCGCAGTTCGCGGGGCTGCCGATCATCGCGTTGACCGCGAAGGCGATGAAGGGCGACCGTGAGAAGGCCATCGAGTCCGGTGCCTCCGACTACGTCACCAAGCCGGTCGACCCCGACCACCTGCTGGCGGTGATGGAGCAGTGGATGCGAGGGGAGTGAGGAGGACCATCGATGTTCACGCGGAGTTGCTGACTCAGTGTGGCCGACGCCGTGTAGAAGTACGGGATACGGGGAACCTTCTGGTCTCCCGCTACGTTTCTGCTACGTGCACAGTGACATCGCGGTGACAGGGTGTGGCGACAGGCGGGGTGCGGCTACGATGACCGGCACAAGGACGGGCGGCGAAAGGGAGTCGTCCCCAGGGGCGGCGCCCGGTGCACATCCGGGGCGAGGAGGGCGGGCCATGGTGCAGAAGGCCAAGATCCTCCTGGTCGATGATCGGCCGGAGAATCTGCTGGCGCTGGAGGCCATCCTCTCTGCGCTCGATCAGACACTGGTGCGGGCATCGTCCGGGGAGGAAGCGCTCAAAGCACTGCTCACGGACGACTTCGCGGTCATTCTGCTGGACGTCCAGATGCCGGGCATGGACGGTTTCGAGACCGCCGCTCACATCAAGCGGCGCGAGCGGACGCGGGACATCCCGATCATCTTCCTCACCGCGATCAACCACGGCCCGCACCACACCTTCCGCGGTTATGCGGCCGGCGCGGTCGACTACATCTCCAAGCCGTTCGACCCGTGGGTGCTGCGCGCGAAGGTCTCGGTGTTCGTCGAGCTCTACATGAAGAACTGCCAGCTGAGGGAGCAGGCGGCGCTGCTGCGGCTGCAGTTGGAGGGCGGCGGCAAGGCCACGGTCGGTGACAGCAAGGAGCCGGCCTCCCTGCTCGCCGAGCTGTCCGCGCGGCTCGCGGCGGTCGAGGAGCAGGCCGAGGCACTGTCCAAGCAGCTCGACGACGAGTCGGCGGACGCGGCCGCGGTGGCCACGGCGGCCCATCTCGAACGCAAACTCACCGGGCTGCGGCGGGCCCTGGACGCGCTGGAGCCGGGCACCGGGAGCGCGCCATCGGTGACCTCGCAGAACTGACCTTCATCCAGAGGACAGTTGCGGGACAACCGCGGATGAGGACGCGTCAGTTCCACGTTCACTCAAAGGCGACACGAACGGGTGAAGCCGTGGGCACACGTGTCCGTCGTCGCCTCCACCGGTAATCTCACACCTATGGCCTCACGTCCCTCCGCTGCCAAGAAGCAGCCCGCGAAGAAGGCGGCGGCTCCGGCGAAGAAGGCCGCCGCGAAAAGGGCCCCGGCGAAGAAGGCGCCCGCCAAGAAGGCCGCGGCCAAGAAGGCGGCGCCGCCGAAGCCGGCGCCGAACCCGACCGGCGGCCTCTACCGGCTCGTGCGCGCCCTCTGGCTCGGTGTCGCGCACGCCGTGGGCGCCGTCTTCCGCGGCATAGGGAACGGCGCGAAGAACCTCGACCCCGCACATCGCAAGGACGGCGTGGCTCTGCTCCTGCTCGGCATCGCACTGATCGTCGCCGCGGGCACCTGGGCCGATCTGCGCGGCCCCGTCGGCGACCTCGTCGAGATCCTGGTGACCGGCGCTTTCGGCCGGCTCGACCTGCTGGTGCCGATACTGCTCGCGGTGATCGCGGTGCGGTTCATCCGCCACCCCGAGAAGCCCGAGGCGAACGGCCGCATCGTGATCGGCCTGTCCGCGCTCGTCATCGGCGTGCTCGGCCAGGTCCACATCGCCTGCGGCTCGCCCGCCCGCAGCGACGGCATGCAGGCCATAAGGGACGCCGGCGGCCTCATCGGCTGGGGAGCGGCGACTCCGCTGACGTACGCCATGGGCGACGTGCTGGCCGTACCGCTGCTGGTGCTGCTGACGGTCTTCGGGCTGCTGGTGGTCACGGCGACCCCCGTCAACGCGATTCCGCAGCGACTGCGGCTGCTCGGTGTGAAGCTCGGGATCGTCGACGACCCGACCGAGGACGAGTACACCGGGGACGACCAGCGCTACGACGAGCAGTGGCGTGAAACGCTGCCTCCGCGCGCGCGGAAGCGTGGCTCGGCCCCGGAGGCGTACGACCCCGACAGGGCGGAGCAGGAGGCACTCTCCAAGCGTCGTGGCCGCCCCCGGCGCTCCGCCGTGCCCCAGCCCGACATGGGGCGCCCCATGGACGCCGTGGACGTCGCGGCGGCCGCCGCGGCCGCGCTCGACGGCGCCGTCCTGCACGGGATGCCGCCCTCGCCGGTCGTCGCGGACCTCACCCAGGGGGTGAGCGTCGGCGACCGCGAGGAGGCGACGCCCACGCCGACGCCCACACCCGTGCCGGCCGCGCGGCCCAAGCAGGAGAAGCTGAAGGTCGAGGTCGCCGACCTCACCAAACCGGCGCCCGAGGCGCCCAGCGAACTGCCCGCGCGCGCGGAGCAGCTCCAGCTGTCCGGCGACATCACCTACGCGCTGCCCTCGCTCGACCTCCTCACGCGCGGGGGGCCCGGCAAGGCGCGCAGCGCCGCCAACGACGCCGTGGTCGCCTCGCTCACCAACGTCTTCACCGAGTTCAAGGTCGACGCCGCCGTCACCGGCTTCACGCGCGGGCCGACGGTCACGCGCTACGAGGTCGAACTCGGCCCCGCCGTGAAGGTCGAGCGGATCACCGCGCTGACCAAGAACATCGCGTACGCCGTCGCCAGCCCGGATGTGCGGATCATCAGCCCGATCCCCGGCAAGTCCGCGGTCGGCATCGAGATCCCCAACACCGACCGCGAGATGGTCAACCTCGGGGACGTCCTGCGTCTCGCGGCCGCCGCCGAGGACGACCACCCGATGCTGGTCGCGCTCGGCAAGGACGTCGAGGGCGGCTACGTGATGGCCAACCTCGCGAAGATGCCGCACGTCCTCGTCGCCGGAGCCACCGGTTCCGGCAAGTCGTCGTGCATCAACTGCCTGATCACGTCGGTCATGGTCCGGGCGACTCCCGAGGACGTCCGTATGGTCCTCGTCGACCCCAAGCGCGTCGAACTGACCGCCTATGAAGGCATCCCGCACCTGATCACCCCGATCATCACCAACCCGAAGCGGGCCGCAGAGGCGCTCCAGTGGGTCGTACGCGAGATGGACCTGCGCTACGACGACCTCGCGGCGTACGGCTACCGGCACATCGACGACTTCAACGAGGCCGTCCGCAACGGCAAGGTGAAGTCCCCGGAGGGCAGCGAGCGGGAGCTGCATCCCTACCCGTACCTGCTGGTGATCGTCGACGAGCTCGCCGACCTGATGATGGTCGCGCCGCGCGACGTCGAGGACGCCATCGTGCGCATCACGCAGCTCGCGCGCGCGGCCGGCATCCACCTGGTGCTCGCCACCCAGCGGCCGTCGGTCGACGTCGTCACCGGCCTGATCAAGGCGAACGTGCCCTCGCGGCTCGCCTTCGCCACCTCCTCGCTCGCCGACAGCCGCGTCATCCTCGACCAGCCCGGCGCCGAGAAGCTGATCGGCAAGGGCGACGGGCTCTTCCTGCCGATGGGGGCCAGCAAGCCCACCCGTATGCAGGGCGCGTTCGTGACCGAGGACGAGGTCGCGGCGATCGTCCAGCACTGCAAGGACCAGATGGCGCCCGTCTTCCGGGACGACGTCACCGTGGGCACCAAGCAGAAGAAGGAGATCGACGAGGAGATCGGCGACGACCTCGACCTGCTCTGCCAGGCGGCCGAGCTGGTGGTCTCCACCCAGTTCGGGTCGACGTCCATGCTGCAGCGCAAGCTGCGTGTCGGCTTCGCCAAGGCCGGGCGGCTGATGGACCTCATGGAGTCGCGGGGGGTCGTCGGACCGAGCGAGGGCTCGAAGGCCCGTGACGTTCTTGTGAAGCCCGACGAACTGGACGGCGTGCTCGCGGTGATCCGCGGGGAGGCTTGAGAGAAGACCCGAACGGGCGCGGCCGCCGATGTCTGATCGTGACTCACCCGTAAGGGATCATTGAGCAACCGTTTCCCTTCGGCGTACGTCAAGTTGAGGGAAGCGACAAGCGCGTGCCCCACCATCGGTGTGTCCGGCCATACCGATGGGCTAACAAGCTCCACCGCCCGGTTGCCCCACCCTTTCGCACCCCCCATAGACTGAACCTCCAGCACAGGTGGCTTAAACGCTCGAAAGGCGCCCCCGTGTCCATCGGCAACTCCCCTGAAGACGAGCGTCCGTTCGAAGACGATCGCGAGCAAGCCCTGTCCGTCGGCCGCGCCCTCAAACAGGCGCGGATCGATGCCGGGCTGACCGTCGACGACATCAGCAACGCCACCCGGGTCCGCATCGCCATCGTGCACGCCATCGAGGCGGACGACTTCGCCCCCTGCGGCGGGGACGTCTACGCGCGCGGGCACATCCGGACCCTGGCCAAGGCCGTCCACCTCGATCCGGCCCCGCTGCTGGCGCAGTACGACGCCGACCACGGCGGCCGTCCCGCCCCGACCCCGGCGGCGCCGCTCTTCGAGGCGGAACGCATCCGTCCCGAGCGCCGCGGGCCGAACTGGACCGCGGCGATGGTCGCCGCGATCGTCGCCGTGGTCGGCTTCGTCGGGTTCACCGCCTTCAAGGGCGGCGACGACAGCGGTGCCAAGTCGCAGGTCGCCGAAGGGTCCACGCCCTCCGTCAGCAAGTCCGCCTCGCACACGCCCAAGAACAACAAGCCCGCCACCCCGAAGTCCGATCCCTCCGACAGCGCCATCGCGGCCGCGCCGCAGGACAAGGTGACCGTCCAGGTCTCCGCCGCCGACGGACGCAGCTGGATCTCGGCCAAGGACCACAACGGCCGGCTTCTGTTCGACGGACTGCTCAAGCAGGGCGAGTCCAAGACCTTCCAGGACAGCGACAAGATCAACCTCGTCCTCGGGGACGCCGGGGCCATCCAGCTCTACGTCAACGGCAAGAAGATCGAGGACGACTTCCAGCCGGGCGCGGTCGAGCGCCTGACGTACACCAAGGGCGACCCCCAGGTCGGTTAGCAGCACGGTCGTTCCCACGGGGCTGGCGAAGATCGCCAGCCCCGTCGACATGGGCTGTCAGTGAGACAAAGTAGTCTTGAGCGCATGCCTGAACGCCGTACCGTCGCACTCGTCACCCTTGGCTGCGCCCGTAACGAGGTGGACTCGGAGGAGCTCGCAGGCCGCTTGGAGGCGGACGGCTGGGAGCTCGTGGAGGACGCCGAGGACGCGGACGTCGCCGTCGTCAACACCTGTGGCTTCGTCGAGGCCGCCAAGAAGGACTCCGTCGACGCCCTCCTGGAGGCCAACGACCTCAAGGGCCACGGGAGAACCCAGGCCGTCGTGGCGGTGGGCTGCATGGCCGAGCGCTACGGCAAGGAGCTCGCCGAGGCCCTCCCCGAGGCCGACGGCGTGCTCGGCTTCGACGACTACGCGGACATCTCCGACCGTCTGCAGACCATCCTCAACGGCGGCATCCACGCCTCCCACACCCCGCGCGACCGGCGCAAGCTGCTGCCCATCAGCCCCGCCGAGCGGCAGGAGTCGGCCGCCGAGGTCGCCCTGCCCGGGCATGGCCCCGTGGACCTCCCGGAGGGCCTCGCGCCCGCCTCCGGCCCGCGCGCGCCCCTGCGCCGCCGTCTGGACGGCTCCCCGGTCGCCTCGGTGAAGCTCGCCTCGGGCTGTGACCGGCGCTGCTCCTTCTGCGCCATCCCGTCCTTCCGGGGTTCCTTCATCTCCCGCCGCCCCAGCGACGTCCTGAACGAGACACGCTGGCTGGCCGAGCAGGGCGTCAAGGAGATCATGCTGGTCTCCGAGAACAACACCTCGTACGGCAAGGACCTCGGCGACATCCGTCTGCTGGAGTCGCTGCTGCCGGAGCTCGCCGAGGTCGACGGCATCGAGCGGGTGCGCGTCAGCTACCTCCAGCCCGCCGAGATGCGTCCCGGGCTGATCGACGTCCTGACCTCCACCCCGAAGGTCGCCCCGTACTTCGACCTCTCCTTCCAGCACTCCGCGCCCGACGTGCTCCGCTCGATGCGCCGCTTCGGCGACACCGACCGCTTCCTGGAACTGCTCGACACCATCCGGACCAAGGCGCCCCAGGCGGGAGTGCGCTCCAACTTCATCGTCGGCTTCCCCGGCGAGACCGAGGCCGACCTGGCGGAGCTCGAGCGCTTCCTGAACGGCGCGCGGCTGGACGCCATCGGTGTCTTCGGGTACTCCGACGAGGAGGGCACCGAGGCGGCGACGTACGAGAACAAGCTGGACGAGGACGTCGTCGCCGAGCGACTGGCCCGTGTCTCCCGGCTGGCGGAGGAGCTCGTCTCCCAGCGCGCCGAGGAGCGCCTGGGCGAGAGCGTGCACGTGCTCGTGGAGTCCGTGGACGAGGAGGGCGTGTACGGCCGCGGGGCGCACCAGGCGCCCGAGACCGACGGCCAGGTGCTGCTCACGAGCGGCGAGGGACTGAGCGTCGGCCGTATCGTCGAGGCCAAGGTGGTCGGTACGGAAGGTGTCGACCTGGTGGCCGAGCCACTCACGGGCTCGCTCGCGTGTAGTGAGGAGGCGGGCAGATGACCGGAGTGCCGGCATCGGCGGCGAACGGCTCCTCCAAGGCGGGTGCTCCGAAGACCGACGGCACCGATGCCGAGGCGGCGGGCGGTACGAAGCCCGCGCGGGGCGGCAAGATCGCGGCCGCGGCCGTCGACCAGGCCAGCGTCTGGAACATCGCCAATCTGCTGACCATGCTCCGGCTGCTCCTGGTCCCCGCCTTCGTCGCCTTGATGCTGGCCGACGGCGGATACGACCCGGCCTGGCGCTCCGTCGCCTGGGCCGCCTTCGCCGTCGCCATGATCACCGACCTGTTCGACGGGCATCTGGCGCGCACCTACGACCTCGTCACCGACTTCGGGAAGATCGCCGACCCCATCGCCGACAAGGCGATCATGGGGGCGGCGCTGATCTGTCTCTCCTCGCTGGGCGACCTGCCGTGGTGGGTGACGATCGTCATCCTCGGCCGGGAACTGGGGATCACGCTCCTGCGTTTCCTTGTCATCCGGTACGGCGTCATCCCGGCCAGCCGCGGCGGCAAGCTGAAGACGCTCACGCAGGGCGTGGCCGTCGGGATGTACGTCCTGGCGCTGACGGGGTGGCTGGCCACCCTGAGGTTCTGGGTGATGGCCGTGGCGGTCGTCCTGACCGTGGTGACCGGGCTGGACTATGTGAGACAGGCCATTGTGCTGCGCAGGCGGGGAATCGCCGAGCGCAGGGCCGCGTTGGAGGAGGCGGAAGCGTGAGTTCCCGGGCCGCCGACGTGGTGCGACTACTGACCGTGAGGGGCGAGACCCTCGCCGTCGCCGAGTCCCTCACCGGCGGGCTCGTTGCGGCGGACATCACAGCGGTACCCGGGGCGTCCAAGGTCTTCCGCGGTTCGGTGACCGCCTACGCCACCGAGCTCAAGCACGACCTGCTGGGCGTCGACGCCCCCCTGCTGGCCGCTCGCGGAGCGGTGGACGCGCAGGTCGCGAGCCAGATGGCGACCGGCGTGCGCAAGGCGCTCGGCGCCGACTGGGGCATCGCGACGACCGGTGTCGCGGGCCCGGAGCCGCAGGACAAACAGCCCGTCGGGACGGTGTTCGTGGCCGTCGACGGGCCGTTCGCGACGGTTCCCGGTTCTGCCGGTGGCGGAAAAGTACTGGCCCTGCGGTTGAACGGCGACCGCGCGGAAATTCGTAGAGAGAGTGTACGGAGCGTACTCGCACTGCTCCTGAGGGAGCTCGCGGGCGAACACAATGGGAATGAGCGGGCACAGGATACGGAACAGAACGGGGGGTTTTGATGTTTGCAGCCCTGAGTGAACACGACATCGCTCCCCGCACGGCCGCGGCGCGAGGCGGTACGGTGGGGCGAGAAGGATGCGGCTACGCGGTCCGAGGAGGGAGCCACCGATGATTCTGCTCCGTCGCCTGCTGGGTGACGTGCTGCGTCGGCAGCGCCAACGCCAGGGCCGTACTCTGCGCGAAGTCTCCTCGTCCGCCCGAGTCTCACTCGGCTATCTCTCCGAGGTGGAGCGGGGGCAGAAGGAGGCTTCCTCCGAACTGCTCGCCGCCATCTGCGACGCGCTGGACGTACGGATGTCCGAGCTCATGCGAGAAGTGAGCGACGAACTCGCCCTCGCCGAGCTGGCCCAGTCTGCTGCGGCCACCGAGCCCGTCCCGGCACCGGTCCGTCCGATGCTGGGTTCCGTCTCGGTGACCGGTGTGCCACCGGAACGGGTGACCATCAAGGCGCCCGCGGAGGCGGTGGACGTGGTCGCCGCGTGACTCTCACGCGGGTGTAGACCGACGAGGCGCTGACCGGCACCGAAAAAGTGTGCGGGGCCCCGGCCGGGGCTTCTCCAGGGAGACCTGGAGAGGTGCGGTCGGGGTTTTCGTGCTGTTCGGGGTCTTCTTCCTCCGTGACCCTGGCCCGGGGCCGCTACGGCCGTGCCGGTCCGTTTGCCGGGGTGGCGAGGGGCGGTCAAGGTGGAGGCCTGTGGCGCGTTGTCGCGGGACAGGCCCGGGACTGTGGCTCCCCATGGTGAGCGGTGCGCCCCTGTGCCGTTGGTGCGCCCTCCCCGTCGGTGGCGGCGGCGGTCTAGCTTCGGGGCTGGAGGTGGTCCATGGCACGGCCGGCAGCGCGCTGGGGGGCGCTTCTCGGGTTCGGGGCGCTGTGGTGGTGGGCCGTGCTGCGGCTCGCCTTCACGCCCGGTGCCGGAGTGCTGGAGGGGGCGGTGGCAGCAGGCGGGTGGGGGCTCAGCCTGCTGCCGGTGCACTGTGTGCCGAAGGCCCGGGCGGAAGGGGCGCTGGGGGCGGGGCGGTGGCGGGCGGCCTGGCGGGCGGTGGCCCGCGCTACCAGGGCATCGCCACTCCGCCGTTCGGACGCAGGATCTGGCCCGTGACGAAGGACGAGGCGTCGCAGGCCAGGTAGAGCACGGCGTGGGCGACGTCCTCCGGTTCACCGACCCGGGCCAGCGGGGACAGCCGGGCCATCATCGCCTCGGTCTGCGCCTGTGCCTGGGCCTCGTGCCGGTCGGTCATGGGCGTACGGGTCCAGCCCGGCGCGACCGCGTTGACCCGGATGCCGTGTCGGCCGACCTCGCTCGCCAGGGTCCTGGTGAGCTGGACCACTGCGGCCTTGGCGACGCCGTAGCACAGCAGCCCCGGTCGGCCGGTGTCGACGGCGCCGGACGCCATGGTGACGATGCTGCCGCGCACCTTTCGGGCGAGCATTGCGCGGGCCGCCTCCTGGCAGGCGTACAGGACGCCCTTGAAGTTGACGTCCAGCACCCGGTCGAGGTCCTCGTCGCGAGTCTCCAGGACCGGGCTGCTGTGCATGATCCCGGCGATCGCCGCCATGACGTCCAGGCGCCCGCAGGAGGCGACGGCCCGGCCCAGTTGCTCCCGGTCGGTGACGTCGAGGTGGTGGGTGTGCGCGGTGCCGCCCGCGTCCTTGACCAGGGTGGCCGTCTCGTGCAGGCCCTGTGCGTCGCGGTCGGCGCAGTGGACCGTGGCGCCGGCTTCGGCGAGCAGGACGGCCGAGGCGCGGCCGATGCCGCCGGCGGCCCCGGTGACGAATGCGGTGCGTCCGGTGAGGTCGTACGCCTTGACGGGCATGAGGGGACGGTACGAGGGTTTCTGACGGGTCGTCAATTAGTCGTACGGCGTGGAGTTCCGCGGGGTGGGCCGGTAGTCGGTGCCGGTCCCGTCTGGCAGTGCGGGCACCAGTAGGTGGGGCGCTCGCGGGAGCCGTCGCCCTGGTCGGCCACGCGGATCGAGGTGCGGCAGCGCAGACACGGGCGCGGGGCGCGGCCGTACACGAACAGGTCCTGACCGCGCCGGCCGGTCGTGCTGCGGACCGGGCGGTCGCGGTTGGCCTCCAGAAGCATCTTGGCGAACTCCGGCAGCTTGGCGGCGCGCTCGGCGGGCAGGGCAGCGACGGGGAGCCAGGGGGTGACGCCGAGCAGGAAGCACAGCTCGCTCTTGTAGACGTTGCCGATGCCGGCGAGATTGCGCTGGTCGAGCAGGGCCTCGCCGAGGGGGCGCGCCGGGTCGGCGAGCAGGTTGGCGAGCGCCCGCTCGGGGTTCCAGTCCGGGCCGAGGAGGTCGGGGCCGAGGTGCCCGACGACGCGCTGTTCGTCCGAGGTGCGCATGAGCTCCAGGACGGGCAGGCGGTAGCCGACGGCCGTGCGGTCCTCGTTGCCGAGGATGACGCGGATCTGATGGGACGGGCCGCCGGTCCAGCGCAGGCCGTTGGCGAACACCTTCCAGGCCCCGTCCATCTTCAGATGGGAGTGGAGGGTCAGCCCGCCCTCGACACGGGTCAGGAGGTGCTTGCCGCGCGGGGTGACGTCAAGGACCGTACGGCCCGTGAGGTCCGCCGTGGCGTACTTCGGCACCCGGAGGTCGCTGCGGGTCAGCACCTTGCCCGCGAGGGCGCCGTGCAGGCGTCTCGCGGTCTGCCAGACCGTGTCTCCTTCGGGCATGGGTCAAGGGTGGCACGAGCCGGTGGACCGGAGCGGTGTGCTGGTCACGCCCGCAGCCGCAGCCCACGGGGCGTCGCGATGAAGCCCGCTCCTTCCAGGAGGGCGCCGATGGGGGAGGTGAGGGCCGAGGCGCCGTTCACCCGCTCGACCGTGACCGTGCCGAGGGAGCCCGCGCGGGCGGCCGCGGCGAGGGCCTCGGCGGCCGTCCGCAGCCGGGGGTCGTCGGTCGCTGTGCCGTCGGGTTCCGCGGGCCAGGCCAGCAGGGTCTTCCCGCCGCGCTCCATGTAGAGGGTCAGCTCACCGTCGACGAGCACGACCAGGGAGCCCGCCTTGCGGCCCGGCTTGTGACCCGCGCCGGTCGGGGGCTCCGGCCAGGGGAGAGCGGCGCCGTAGGCGTTGGCCGGGTCGGCGGCGGCCAGGACCACGGCCCGGTTGTCGGGCGTGCGGCGCCGGTTGGGGAGGGCGGCGCCGTACGAGTCGTAGGAACCGAAGGGGGAGACTGAGCCGCCTCGCGGGCCGCCCGCTCCTGGGGAGGAGAGGTCGCGGGGGAAGTCGCGTGGGGAGACGTATTCGTCCCTCGACGGGGTGCGCGGGAAGCCGAAGTCGTCGTCGAGGCCGGGACGGCTTGCGTCAGTCCGGTCGCCGCTCGGGGCGGCGCCGTCCGCGTTGTCGAAGGCGTCCGTCCAGTCGAAGGAGTCGGGGAAGTCGGCGCCGTAGGGGGTGTGGCCGAGCGGGGTGTCACCGTCGGCCGCGCGGTCGCCCGGCGGGGTGAAGGCGTGGGGGGAGCCGAAGGCGCTGTCTCCCGGGGTGCCGTCGGCGGGCGGCTGGGGCAGGGCTTCGCCCCGGTCGCGGGCGTTGGACACCGCGCGGAGGCGGTCCACCGCGCCGTCCATCGCGAACTGGGCGGCGCCGAGTCCCTCCACCACATAGCCGCGCCGGGCCTGCCCGCTGTCCTCGAACGCCGACAGGATGCGGTACGTCGCCGAGAAGCCGCCCTCGACGCCCTCGGCGGCGACGGCCCCCCGGGTGACCACGCCGTGCCGGTCGAGGAGGGTGCGGGCGAGCGCGTGCGCGCGGACCGTCGTGTCGGCCTCCCGGGTCGGGAGCAGGGACCAGCGGCCGGCGACCGTGGGCGGGCCGCTGCGGGAGGCGGGACGGGCGGCCGCGGTCAGGGAGCCGTAGCGGCCGCGCGGGACCGCTCGCTTGGCGCGGTGGGCCGTCGAGCCCGCGGTGCGGCCCGATCCGAGCAGGGACCGCATGGGGGTGAGGGTGTCGTTCGTCAGCCGGCCGGACCAGGCCAGGTCCCAGACGGCGTCGGCCAGTTGGGGATCGGTCACGTCGGGGTGCGTGGTCGCGCGGACCTGGTCGGCGATCTGGCGGAAGAACAAGCCGTAGCCGCCGGACAGGGCGGTCAGGACGGATTCGTGCAGCGCCGTCAGCTCCAGGGGGTGCGGCGGGGGCAGCAGCAGAGGGGCCGCGTCCGCCAGGTAGAGGGAGACCCAGCCGTCCTTGCCCGGCAGGGCGCCCGCGCCCGCCCAGACGAGCTCACCGGCCGCGGTGAGCTCGTCCAGCATCGCCGGGGTGTAGTTGGTGACGCGGGACGGCAGGACCAGCCTCTCCAGGGCCGAGGCGGGCACGGACGCGCCCTGCAACTGCTCGACCGCCCGCACCAGTCCGTCGATGCCGCGCAGCGCGTGGCCCTTGCCGATGTGCTGCCACTGGGGGAGGAACTGGGCGAGGGCCTGCGGAGCCACCGGTTCGAGTTCGTGGCGAAGGGCAGCCAGGGAGCGGCGGCGCAGCCTGCGCAGCACGGTCGCGTCACACCACTCCTGGCCGATGCCCGCCGGATGGAACTCGCCCTGTACGACACGGCCGCCCGCGGTGAGCCGCTGCAGGGCGCCTTCCGTGACCGCCACGCCCAGGCCGAAACGGGCCGCGGCCGTGGCCGACGTGAAGGGGCCGTGAGTGCGGGCGTAGCGGGCGAGGAGATCGCCCAGCGGGTCCTTGACCGGTTCCATGAAGGCTTCCGGCACACCGACCGGCAGGGCCGTGCCGAGCGCGTCGCGCAGCCGGCCCGCGTCCTCGATCGCCGCCCAGTGCTCGCCGCCGCCGATACGCACCCGGATCACGCGGCGGGCGCCCGCCAGCTCCTGGGCCCACTGCGGCTCCGCCCCGCGCTCGGCCAGCTCGGCGTCGGTCAGCGGGCCGAGGAGGCGCAGGACGTCGGCGACGCCCTCGGCGTCCTTCACCCGCCGGTCCTCGGTGAGCCATTGCAGCTCCCGATCCAGCTCGGTCAGCACCTCGGCGTCGAGGAGTTCGCGCAGCTCCGCCTGGCCCAGCAGCTCGGCCAGCAGCCTCGAGTCCAGCGACAGGGCGGCGGCACGGCGCTCGGCGAGCGGAGAGTCCCCTTCGTAGAGGAACTGGGCCACGTACCCGAACAGGAGCGAGCGGGCGAAGGGGGACGGCTCGGGAGTGGTGACCTCGACCAGTCGCACCTTGCGGGACTCCAGGTCGCCCATCAGCTCCACGAGACCGGGGACGTCGAAGACGTCCTGCAGGCACTCGCGGACGGCCTCCAGGACGATCGGGAACGAGCCGAACTCGCTGGCGGCCTCCAGCAGTTGGGCGGCACGCTGGCGCTGCTGCCACAGCGGGGTGCGCTTGCCGGGGTTGCGCTTGGGCAGAAGCAGCGCGCGGGCGGCGCACTCGCGGAAGCGGGAGGCGAACAGGGCCGAGCCGCCCACTTGATCGGTGACGATCTGGTCGACCTCGCCCTTGTCGAAGACGACGTCCGCCGCGCCGACCGGTGCCTGTTCCGCGTCGTACTCCGTGCCCGCCTTCATGGGCTCCTGGTCGAGCAGGTCCAGGCCCATCAGATCGGCGTCCGGCAGGCGCAGCACGATGCCGTCGTCGGCGTGCATCACCTGGGCGTCCATGCCGTAGCGCTCGGAGAGCTTGGCGCCGAGGGCGAGCGCCCACGGGGCGTGCACCTGGGCGCCGAAGGGGGAGTGGACGACGACCCGCCAGTCACCCAGCTCGTCCCGGAAGCGCTCGACGACGATCGTCCGGTCGTCCGGGACATGGCCGCAGGCCTCGCGCTGCTCGTCCAGGTACGACAGGACATTGTCGGCGGCCCAGGCGTCCAGGCCCGCCGCGAGGAGGCGCAGCCGGGCGTCCTCCTTGGGCAGCGAACCCACCTCGCGAAGGAACTGGCCCACCGCCCGGCCCAGTTCGAGCGGCCGGCCGAGCTGGTCGCCCTTCCAGAAGGGGAGCCGGCCCGGCACTCCCGGCGCGGGGGAGACCAGGACGCGGTCGCGCGTGATGTCCTCGATGCGCCAGGAACTGGTGCCCAGCGTGAAGACGTCGCCCACCCGGGACTCGTAGACCATCTCCTCGTCCAGCTCGCCGACCCGGCCACCACCCTTCTTCGGGTCGGACCCGGCCAGGAAGACACCGAACAGCCCGCGGTCCGGGATCGTGCCTCCGGAGGTGACGGCGAGGCGCTGGGCACCGGGGCGGCCGGTGACCGTGCCGGTGACGCGGTCCCAGACCACACGCGGGCGCAGCTCGGCGAACGCGTCCGAGGGGTAGCGGCCGGCGAGCATGTCCAGGGTCGCCGTGAAGGCCGACTCCGGGAGTGAGGCGAAGGGGGCCGCCCGGCGGACCGTGGCGAGCAGGTCGTCGACCTGCCAGGTGTCCAGCGCCGTCATGGCCACCAGTTGCTGGGCCAGGACGTCCAGGGGGTTGGCCGGGACCTTCAGGGACTCGATGGAACCGGTGCGCATGCGCTCGGTGACCACGGCCGCCTGAACGAGGTCGCCGCGGTACTTCGGGAAGACCACGCCCGTGGAGACCGCGCCGACCTGGTGGCCCGCTCGTCCCACGCGCTGGAGGCCGGAGGCCACGGAGGGGGGTGATTCGACCTGCACGACGAGGTCGACCGCGCCCATGTCGATGCCGAGTTCGAGGCTGGAGGTCGCCACCACGGCAGGGAGGCGGCCCGCCTTGAGGTCCTCCTCGACCAGGGCCCGCTGCTCCTTGGAGACCGAGCCGTGGTGGGCGCGCGCGATGACCGGCGGGGCCCCCTGGGCCGCGCCCGAACCGCCCATGAGCTCGGCCGGGGCGTGGTGCTCGTCGAGGGGTTCGCCGGTGGCGCGCTCGTACGCGATCTCGTTGAGCCGGTTGCACAGGCGTTCCGCGAGACGGCGGGAGTTCGCGAACACGATCGTCGAGCGGTGGCCCTGGACCAGGTCGGTGATCCGCTCCTCGACATGCGGCCAGATGGAGGGGCGCTCCTGGCCTTCCGAGCCGTCGGCGACCGGGGAGCCGCCCAGCTCGCCCAGGTCCTCCACGGGGACGACCACCGAGAGGTCGAACTCCTTGCCCGACTTCGGCTGGACGATCTCCACCTTGCGGCGCGGCGAGAGGTACCGGGCGACCTCGTCGACCGGGCGGACGGTCGCCGAGAGGCCGATGCGGCGGGCCGGCTTCGGCAGGAGCTCGTCGAGGCGCTCCAGGGAGAGGGCGAGGTGGGCGCCGCGCTTGGTGCCGGCCACCGCATGCACCTCGTCGAGGATCACCGTCTCGATGCCGGTCAGCGCGTGGCGGGTCGCCGACGTCAGCATCAGGAACAGGGACTCCGGGGTGGTGATCAGGATGTCCGGCGGGCGGGTGGACAGGGCGCGGCGCTCCGCGGGCGGGGTGTCGCCGGAGCGGATGCCTACCTTGACCTCGGGCTCGGGCAGGCCCAGCCGGACGGACTCCTGGCGGATGCCGGTCAGGGGGCTGCGGAGGTTGCGCTCCACGTCGACCGCGAGGGCCTTGAGAGGCGAGACGTACAGCACCCGGCAGCGCTTCCTCGGGTCCGCCGGCGGGGGCGTCGAGGCCAGCTGGTCCAGGGCGGCGAGAAACGCGGCAAGTGTCTTGCCGGAACCGGTGGGGGCGACCACCAGCACGTCCGAGCCCTCTCTGATGGCGTTCCACGCGCCCGCCTGGGCCGCGGTGGGCGCGGAGAAGGCCCCCGTGAACCAACCGCGGGTCGCGGGGGAGAAGCCGTCCAGGGCTCGGTGTGCGGAGCTGACCATGCATCCATCCTGCACCCGGGCACTGACAATGACCCTGACCTGCGGGTTCGCGCCGCCGGGGTGGTGGGTCGGGGGCTCGGTCGGCGGTCGGCGGTCGGCGGTCGGCGGGTGGTCGGGGGGCGAGGTGGCGTGGCCGTGGGCGGTCGGGGTGTGGGGTGTAGCCGAGGGCGGTCCGGGCTCTGGCGGTAGGGCCCATGGTGGGGGCCTCGCGGTGTGGCGCCGCTGATCGGGGGCCTCGCGGTTGGCCGTGTGATCTGGGCCCTTTGCCGGGACCCCGGCTGGGCGGGCCGTAGCCGGTCATCCAGGGTCGTCGCGGGCCGTCGCGGGTCGTAATGGGTTCGCCAGGCTTCGTCGGTCTCGCCGAGAATGGGGGTGTGGCGGGTTCGGGCAGTGAGGTGGCACGGCACTGGCGGTACGCCGAGTTGCCGGGAGTCGATCTGCTGCGGGCCCGGTACATCCGCAAGGCGTTCGTGCGGCACACCCACGAGCACTTCGTGATCGCGGCCATCGCGGACGGGGCCGAGGTCTTCCACCACCGCGGGGCCGATCAGTACGCGGGCGCGGGGACACTCGCCCTGGTCAATCCCGACACACCGCACACCGGACGGGCCGGGGTGCCGGAGGGGTGGCGGTACGGCGCCGTCTATCCGTCGCCGGAAGTGGTCGCGGAGATCGCTGCCGAGACCACCACCCTGCGCGGGACCCCGGGGTTCGTCAGTCCGGTGCTCGACGACCCCTATTCCGTAGGGCTGGTGCACCAGGTGCTGCGGGCCGCGGACGAAGGGAACGCGTTGGCCGCCGACACCCTGTTGAGGGTGGCCGTGACCAGGTTGCTGCGGCTCAACGGCGGTCCCCTGCCGCAGCGGGCGGTGCGGACGGCGGGCGGCCGGATCGCCTCACGCGCGCGTGCCGTGCTGGAGGAGCGGATGGCCGGGCCGCCTACCCTGGAGGGGCTCGCGGCCGATCTCGGGACCAGTCCCTTCGCTCTGCTGCGGGCGTTCCGGGACGCGTACGGGATGCCGCCCCACGCCTGGCTGACCGACGCCCGGGTGCGCAGGGCGCGCCGGCTGCTGGACGCAGGCACGCCGCCCTCGGAGGCGGCCGTCGCCGTGGGATTCACCGATCAACCGCATCTGAACAGGCACTTCGCCCGGATCGTGGGAGTGCCTCCGGGTGCCTACCAGCGGGAGCGCAAGAACGTACAAGACGCTCCGCAGGGGCTGCTCGTACCGTCGGACGGGTGGCAGAACAGACAGCTTTCGCAGACGTCCGGGGCGAGGACAAGCCCGACGCCGCCGTCGTCCGGGACGCCCTCGGAGTAGGCGTCGCCGTAGGACTGTCCGGCTTCGCCTTCGGGGTGACCGCGGCCGGGAGCGGGGTCACGGTGTTGCAGGCCTGTGTGCTCAGCCTCCTGGTGTTCACCGGGGCGTCCCAGTTCGCGCTCGTGGGCGCGCTCGCGGCGGGTGGCAACCCGCTCACGGCCGCCGCCGGCGCCTTTTTCCTGGGGGTCCGCAACGCCTTCTACGGGCTGCGTCTCTCGCAGTTGCTGGCCCTCCCGCGCGCGGTACGGCCGTTCGCCGCCCAGTGGGTCATCGACGAGACGACCGCCGTGGCGCTCGCGCAGCCGACGCGGCGCAGTGCCCGGATCGGGTTCACGGTCACCGGGCTGAGCCTGTACCTGCTGTGGAACCTGACCACTCTGCTCGGCGCACTCGGTGCTCAGGCCATCGGGGACACGGACGCGTGGGGACTCGACGCCGCCGGGCCCGCCGTGTTCCTGGCGCTGCTCGCGCCGATGCTCAGGACCACCACCGAGCGTGCCGTCGCGGGCCTCGCCGTCCTGCTGGGGCTCGGCCTGCTGCCGGTGCTGCCCGCCGGCGCACCCGTCCTGGTGGCCGCGCTCGCCGCCCCTGCCGTCCTCTTCCTGGAGGGACGGCGCAAGGGGACTCCAGGCGACGCCGCCCATGACGACCACGCGGAAGAGGAGAGTCGTTGAACACCTGGATCGCGATCGGCGCCACCGCGCTCGGTTGTTACGCCGTCAAGCTCATCGGCCTGCTCGTGCCCGCGGGCACTCTGGAGCGCCCGCTCGTGCGGCGGCTGGCCGCGCTGTTGCCGGTGGCCCTGCTGGCCGCGCTGACCGCCCAGCAGACGTTCGCCGACGGGCACCAGCTGGTGCTCGACGCGAGGCTGGCGGGGATCGCCGCGGCCGCAGGCGCGTTGGTGCTGCGGGCGCCCTTCCTGCTCGTCGTGGCGGCGGCCGTGCTCGTCACCGCCGGTGTGCGGGCCATGGGCGGGTGACCTCCCCGGGGCGGGGTCAGCCGATGAGGCGACCGTGCGCCCTGAGGGTGCGCAGTGCCTCGATCGTCACCTGGGGGCGTGCCTCCAGCGCGGTGCCAGGCGCCCACTGGCGCCAGCGGACCGGCCAGCCGCCGTCCTCCTGCTGAGCGTCGGCGAGGAAGTCCAGGGAGCGCGCCATCTCGTCGTCGGTGAACCACGCGCGCGCCAGTGAGCTCGGCGTCTTCGCGTAGTCGTGCGGGAAGTGATGCTCGCCGGGGGCATAGCCGGGCGCCACGGGATACGCGGCGAGGTCGCCCGGATCCAGCGCGGCGAGCCGGTGTTCACGCACCAGACGGCCGAGACGGTCGGCGGCCGCCTCCGCGCGCGGGCGGTCGGGAGCGGAGTCCAGGAAGGCCACGGCGGCCTCGACCTCGTACGGGTGCGACTCCCGCAGGGAGTCGATCGCCTGCCAGCAGTAGTCGGTGGCCCGGAACAGCCAGGCGTGCCACACCTCGTTGCGGTGCAGCAGGCCCACCACCGGCCCGGTGGCGAGCAGTTCGCTCGGCGGGTCGTCCACGATCGGCATGAACGGGGCCGCCGGGTAGCCGCGCTGGCTGGGGTGGATCGCCGGGAGCGCGCCGTCCTTGGTGGAGACGGAGGTCAGATAACGGCACACGTGCTCCACCCGCTGTCCGCCGCAGCGCCCGATGGCGTCCAGGACGCGCAGCGCGTGCCCGGTGTGCAGCGGCTGGCTGACCGGGCCGCGCAGATCGGGCTCCAGGGCGTGGCCGTAACCGCCGTCCTCATTGCGGTAGGCGTCCAGTGCGGTCTCCACCGGGTCGGCGCTTGCGTTCAGGAAGTGGTGTGCGAAGACGCGCTGCTCGAGCACGCGCGCGGTGAGCCAGACGAAGTGCTCGGCGCGGAAGAGCGGGGAGTGCGCCGGGGGCGTGGCGGGGAGTGGGGAAGCTCCTGTTTCGGACATGCGACAGACCGTAGGACGGAAAGCGGTCTCGGCAAGTGGTCCCGGCTCAGGCCCACCCTCAGGGGCGGGATACTGGAGGCATGCGGTTGACGGTCTTCTGGGAGCGGATGGCGGATCACTTCGGTCCGGGGTACGCCGACACCTTCGCGCGCGACCACGTGATGTCGGAGCTCGGCGGACGCACGGTGCACGAGGCGCTGAACGCCGGCTGGGAGGCCAAGGACGTGTGGCGCGTGGTCTGCGCGGTCATGGACGTTCCGGGGGAGAAGCGCTGACCGGTCGTGAAGATCGCAGGGTGGCATCCGATTGTCACAGCGGTGGGCGAGACTTGACGCGTGGCACCCACTGACGAGACCGGGCCGACGGCCCAGGACGCATCCCCGTTCGGCACGACGCCGCCCGACCGCCCGGCCGACGGCGGTGACAGGTCGAGCGCCGCCATGCCCCGCTGGCTGCCGCGGGCCGTGGTGCTGGTGCTCGCTCTCTACGCCGCCTTCCAGCTGGGTACTTGGGCCTTCCACCAGCTGACCGGGCTGCTCATCAATCTCCTCATCGCGTTCTTCCTGGCCCTCGCCATCGAGCCCGCGGTGAGCTGGATGGCCTCGCGCGGCATGCGCCGGGGGCTCGCCACCGGCATCGTCTTCCTCGCCGTGATGGTCCTCGCGGCGGGCTTCGTCACCCTGCTCGGCTCGATGCTGGCGGGCCAGATCATCAAGATCGTCGAGAACTTCCCGGACTATCTCGACGCGGTCATCAATTGGATCAACACCCACTTCCACACCCACCTCAAGCGGGTGGACGTCCAGCAGGGTCTGCTCCGCTCCACCTGGCTGCGCAACTACGTGCAGCACAGCGCCACCGGTGTCCTGAACGTCTCCGCCCAGGTCCTGGGCGGCCTCTTCCAGTTGCTGACGATCGCGCTCTTCTCGTTCTACTTCGCCGCCGACGGCCCCCGGCTGCGGCGCGCGATCTGTTCCGTACTGCCGCCCGCGCGGCAGGCCGAGGTGCTCCGCGCGTGGGAGATAGCCG
Organism: Streptomyces sp. NPDC005799; assembly: GCF_040630525.1. Lineage (NCBI taxonomy): Bacteria > Bacillati > Actinomycetota > Actinomycetes > Kitasatosporales > Streptomycetaceae > Streptomyces > Streptomyces sp. NPDC005799. Next base: position 3,044 of record NZ_JBEXXQ010000083.1, on the reverse strand, counting down.
TCGACAAGACGGGCGGGTATCTCTACTCACGCGGCCTGATGGCGCTCATCTCCGGCATAGCCCACTACATCCTGCTGCAGATCCTGGGTGTGCCCTACGCGCCCGTGCTCGGCGTCTGGGTGGGCCTGGTCTCGCAGTTCATCCCGACGATCGGCACGTATCTCGCGGGCGCCCTGCCCATGCTGATCGCGTTCACCGTCGATCCCTGGTACGCGCTGTGGGTGCTGATCTTCGTCGTGGTCTACCAGCAGTTCGAGAACTACATGCTGCAGCCCAAGCTGACCGCGAAGACCGTCGACATCCACCCCGCCCTGGCCTTCGGCTCGGTCATCGCCGGCACGGCGCTCCTCGGTGCGGTGGGCGCACTGATAGCCATCCCGGCGGTCGCCACGCTGCAGGCGTTCCTGGGGGCGTACGTGAAGCGGTACGCGGTCACCGACGATCCCCGGGTCCACGGCCACCGCGGAGGCGGTTCGGGTAGCGGCCTCTTCGCGCGCGCCAGACAGCTGTGGACCGCGCGGACGGGAGCGGTACGGGACGAGGCGGGGGAGCGCGGCGAGGACTCCTCCCGGGGGCGGGAGCCGACCGGACTGGCTGACGAGACTCAGTAGGTGAGGACGGCCCACACGCCGGCGGCGAGGACGGCGAGCACGTAGCAGCCGGTCGCCGCGGCCACCAGCCGCAGCCGGGTGGGCTCGCTCCACGAGGTACGGGACAGCAGCCAGGCCAGCGCGGGCAGCACCAGGACGGCATGGAGGCTGACGCCGTGCAGGGGCTTGAGCGGGGCCGTCGAGTGGTACGCCGCCTCCTGGTGGCCGGTACGGGTGAGCACCACACCGTGCGCGATCATCGCGGCGCCCGAGGTGAGCGCGACGAGCAGGATCGCGAACCCGGAACGCACGGCGAGCGCCATTCCGGCGGGTCCCGCGGGCCGGTGCCGGAACGAGACCACCGCGAACACCGTGAGCAGCACCACGAGGACACCCCCGCCCACCGCCAGCGTCATCGACACGACGGTGTCGAAGGGCGTCTCCATGTCGAGGTGCGAGGGCACCCGGCGCCAGGCCTGGAGGGTGATGCCGCCGACCTCCACGACGCAGTCGGCCGCGAACACGGCGAGCAGCACGGTACGCAGGCGTGGTCCGACGCGGAGATACGACGTGACCCAGGTGACCGCGATCAGGGTCGCCCCGAAGGACAGCCCGAAGGTCACCGGCTTGCGCCAGGAGACGGGCCCGTACCAGGGGCCGCCGTCGACGGCGAACACCAGCAGATGCGAGAGGCCGGAGAGGACCAACAGGAGCCCGACGGCGTGACAGAGACGCTCCACCGGGCGCAAGCCGGGAAACCGTGTGAGCGGTACGGCCGGTGCCGCGACGTCGGCAGGGCGCCGCGCTGCTTCGCCGCTCCCTCGGGTGCTCTTCTCGGTCCTCATGCCCCTGAGCCTTCCGGGACAGCCCCCTCCCGGTCGTCGTCCCGTCGAAGGCATCCGTCGTACGCCGCCGGGAGCAGCCCGGGCTGTCGGTGGGTTGACAGAGTCTCGGGGGCGCCGCGTGGTGCGCTTGACACTAAAATCGAACATCCATTCTCATGGAGGCTCCGGCGAGGCTCTCCACGGGTGATTCGAAACGTTTTTGACAGATAAGTACCCGAGTTATCCACAGGCCGGACGGGCGTCGGGGCGCATTGTCAGTGGCAGGCGTTAGCGTCTTTGACGTGAAGCGATCGACTCAAGCAAATCGGGTGGAACCCATGGCAGGAACCGACCGCGAGAAGGCCCTGGATGCCGCACTCGCACAGATTGAACGGCAATTCGGCAAGGGCGCGGTCATGCGCATGGGCGACCGGTCGATGGAGCCCATCGAGGTCATCCCGACCGGGTCGACCGCGCTCGACGTGGCCCTCGGCGTCGGCGGCCTGCCGCGCGGCCGTGTCGTCGAGGTCTACGGACCGGAGTCCTCCGGCAAGACGACCCTGACCCTGCACGCGGTGGCCAACGCCCAGAAGGCGGGCGGCCAGGTCGCGTTCGTGGACGCGGAGCACGCCCTCGACCCCGAGTACGCGCGCAAGCTGGGCGTCGACATCGACAACCTGATCCTCTCCCAGCCGGACAACGGCGAGCAGGCCCTGGAGATCGTGGACATGCTGGTCCGCTCCGGCGCCCTCGACCTCATCGTCATCGACTCCGTCGCCGCGCTCGTCCCGCGCGCGGAGATCGAGGGCGAGATGGGCGACAGCCACGTGGGTCTGCAGGCCCGTCTGATGAGCCAGGCGCTGCGGAAGATCACCAGCGCGCTCAACCAGTCCAAGACCACGGCCATCTTCATCAACCAGCTCCGCGAGAAGATCGGCGTGATGTTCGGCTCCCCGGAGACCACCACCGGTGGCCGGGCGCTGAAGTTCTACGCCTCGGTGCGCATCGACATCCGCCGCATCGAGACCCTGAAGGACGGCACGGAGGCGGTCGGCAACCGCACCCGCTGCAAGGTCGTCAAGAACAAGGTCGCGCCGCCCTTCAAGCAGGCCGAGTTCGACATCCTCTACGGCCAGGGCATCAGCCGCGAGGGCGGTCTGATCGACATGGGCGTGGAGCACGGCTTCGTCCGCAAGGCCGGCGCCTGGTACACGTACGAGGGCGACCAGCTCGGCCAGGGCAAGGAGAACGCGCGCAACTTCCTGAAGGACAACCCCGACCTGGCCAACGAGATCGAGAAGAAGATCAAGGAGAAGCTGGGCGTGGGCGTGCGGCCGGAGGAGCCGACAGCCGAGCCGGGTGCGGACGCCACCGCCGTCTCCGCCACCGCCTCCTCGGACGACGCGGCGAAGACCGTGCCCGCTCCGGCGGCCAAGGCGGCCAAGACCAAGGTCCCGGCTGCCAAGAGCTGATCCATGACACGGCGAACCGACTGGTCCGAGTACGCCTACCCGGACGCTCCGCGTGAGCGGGGCGGGGCGGGTGACGGGGGTTTCGCCGGTCCGGATGGCGAGGCGTACGCGGACGGCGCGGACGGGGGACATGGCCGCGCGGTGTCGTACGGCCACGG
>NZ_JBEXXQ010000082.1:0-33836 GCF_040630525.1 Streptomyces sp. NPDC005799 | reverse complement strand
GCGGCGCCGAACTCGCCGCCCTCAAACACGAACTCAGCCAGGTCCGCGGCGTCGACGTCGAAGAACTCCCCGAAGAAGCAGACCTCACCGCACCCCTCGCGGCGGGCGGTGAGACCGCCTCCTGACCCCGCCCCTCGTAACCAGGGCGGCCCACGTCCTCACGACGTGGGCCGCCCTGGATGCTTCCCGCTCGCGCTGTCGGGCGGCCTTCAGCCCTGGCGCGGATTCGGCTTCAGTACGGCGAAGACCGCGCCGGTCGGGTCGGCCAGCCAGGCGATACGGCCGACGTCCGGGACGTTCGCGGCCGGCATGACCACCGAACCGCCGCTCTCCCCCACCCTGGCGACGACGGCGTCGGCGTCGGCCACGGCGAAGTACGGCACCCAGCGGGCGTCCTCCCCGTCGCCCTGCAGCGGGGCCACTCCGCCGAACGAGCCCTCCTGCTGGTCCCCGTCGGCGATGCTGAGCACCCGGTAGGTCATGCCGGGCGCCTCCATCTCCTGCGAACGCCAGCCGAAGAGCCCGTTGTAGAAGCGGATCGCCGCCTCGGGGTCGCCGACGTGCAGTTCCACCCACACCAGCGTGTCGTCCTCGGAGGCCTTCTCCAGGCCCTTGGTCCGCCCCGGCTGCCACACCGCGAACCGCGCGCCCTGCGGGTCGGTGTACTGGGCCAGCCATCCCTCGCCCATGACGTCCATCGGCTCGGCGCGCACGCTGCCGCCGCCGGCGATCACATCACGGGTGGTGGCCTGGATGTCGTCGCTCTGGAAGTACGTCGTCCAGGCGGGCTCGGCGCCCTCCTCGGCCAGCGGGCCCTGGGCGCCGACGGTCCGCCCGTCCTTCTGGAAGAACCCGTACCCGCCCGCCTCGGGCCCGGCGGAGACGAACCGCCAGCCGAAGACGGCCGCGTAGAAAGCGGCGGTGGCGTCCGGGTCGGGGCTGCCCAGGTCGAGCCAGTTGGGCGATCCGGTGCGGAAGTCGGTGCCAAGCATGGGTTCCCTTTCCTACGGCGTCCGGTGTCGGAGTCGCCGCCACCATGCCGCCCGCGCGGCGGACTGCCACGGAGCCGACCCGGATCCCGCGCGGGCTTTCACCCGAGCGGGGGCCTCAGCCGCCGAGGTCCTTGCGCAACCGGGGCTTCGCCGCCTCGGCCCACACCGACGGCAGCTCCCGTTCGCGCTCCGCGGCCAGACCCTGTTCCTGCCCGTACAACAGACCCCAGGTGAAGCCGCCCTCGCCCGCCGAGTACGCCGCGAGGGCCAGGCTGCGCAGGTTGTCCCTCGCCACCACGCTGTCCTGGTGGTCGCCGAGCACCTTCTGCACGGCCTTCACGCGCTTGCCGAGCCGCTTGGCGGGCGTGCCGAGCGTGGCCCGCGCCGGTTCGGTGGCGTAGCGGGTCTTCTTGGCGGCCTTGCGGGCCTGGTGCAGGGCGGTGTCGCGTTCCGCGCCCGGCGGCAGCTCCACCGCGTGGGCCACCCGGTCCGAGAGCCTGTCGTACTCCTTGAGAACCGCCTTGGCCAGCACCTTCTTCGGCTTGCGGGCCGCCTTGCGGCGCAGCGGGGGCTGCTCCGTGAGGAGGGCGAGGGAGTCGAGGAGGGCCAGGTAGCGCGGCGAGTTCAGGGCGTCGAGGCTGCGCTGGTGGGCCTCGGCGGCGGAGGCGACGTTCCATGCCTTCAGCCGGGCGGCGACGGGGCCGAGGACCAGCTCCTCGGGTGTGTGCGAGAGGTGAGCGGAGAGCCGCTCGGCGAGGACTTCCTGGTCGCGCTCGGCCCCCAGTTCGCCGCCGAGCCACTTGAGTTCCTCGCGGACGGGATCGGTGACGTCACGGTCGAGCACCGCCCGGTAGGAGCGCAGGGTGCTGCGCAGCCGTCGGCAGGCGACGCGCATCTGGTGCACGGAGTCCGGCCGGTCGCGCCGTACCGCGGGGTCGAGGGCGACCAGCGTGCGCACCTGCGCGTCGACGTACCTGAGGACCTCCTCGCCCGCCGAGCCCTCGACCACGCTCTCGGCCCGGCCGTCCGGCAGGCGCGGCGCGCCCACTCCGGTCTCCTCCAGCGCCCTGGCCAGCTTCGAGGGATGGCCCGCGCGCTCGATCCCCTTCTTGTGCAGCGTCTTGTCCAGGACGTCCAGCAGCGCGGGATCGGTGTCCTCGGCGAGTTCGATCTCCATCTCGGCCCAGGCGGCCCGGGTCGTCGTGGTGCCCATGGAATCCGCGCGGACGCCGTCGACGGTCAGTTCGGCCAGCAGTGTGCCGTCCTCGTCGAGGAGGTGCCGGGTGCTGCGGGTGGACCGGATGCGCACGACCGGGACCAGTTCGGCGCCCCGGGTGCGGGAGAGGGCCAGGTCGCGCAGGGTGTCGGGAATGGTGGGGGACAACGGGGCCTGCACCTCCTCCCGGCTGTCGCCGGACAGCGGCAGTTTGAGATGCCAGCCGGCGTCGGCCCCGCCCGTCCTGCGCCGTAGCGTTGCCGCGGCGCCCGCCAGGCGCAGGTCCTCGGTGTCGTAGTAGACGGCATCCAGTTCGTCGGTGCCCTGCTCCACGACTGAAGCGATGTCGGCCACGCCGGTCAGCTTCGGAAGCCACGAGGTGTCATCGGCCGACGGAGCTTCGTATTTTCGCTCTGTCTCACGCTTTGACTCGGTCATATGAATCGCGTACTCATGTCCGCCCGAATCAAACCCGGATGCGGCCAGATGGCCGGGCGGATCGCACTGATCGGATGGGGATCGCCGTCGGTTGCACCATGGGGGCGGCCGTCTCGCTGCTGCACCGGGCCGGCGTCCGCATGCCCTGGTGGCTGGGCGGTGCGGCCACCGGCGCTCTGGCCATGGCGGCGACCGATCTGCCGATGGCACGGCTGGGGAGTGAGTGATGCGGCCCGTTGGTCCCGCGGGACTGGGCATCGGACGCGGTGCCGCACCTGACGTACGGCCTGGCGACCTACGGCACCATGACGGCACTTGAACGTCGGCAGTAGAGCGCGCCGAACGCGCAGGGTCCCGACCTTGTCCCTCTCGGGGACCTCATCTAGCCTGACTTTGTGCCGGAAATAAACAAAGCCCGACAGCACAACGTCGTGCCGGGCGTCCGAACCGACCTCACCCGCCTCCGTGCCGTCCTCACCGTCTTCTTCGCCCTCGACGGCTTCGTCTTCGCCGGCTGGGTCGTCCGCATCCCCGCCATCAAGCAGCAGACCGGCGCCTCGGCCAGTGCCCTGGGGCTCGCCCTGCTCGGGGTCTCCGCCGGGGCCGTGGTGACGATGATGCTGACCGGGCGGCTCTGCCGGCGCTTCGGCAGCCATCCGGTGACCGTGGTCTGCGGTGTCCTGCTCTCGCTCAGCGTCGCGCTGCCGCCGCTCACCCACTCGGCCCTCACGCTGGGCGCGGTGCTGCTGGTCTTCGGCAGCGCGTACGGCGGCATCAACGTCGCGTTCAACAGCGCCGCGGTCGATCTGGTGCGGACCCTGCGACGCCCGATCATGCCCAGCTTCCACGCCGCCTTCAGCCTCGGCGGCATGGCCGGCGCGGGGCTGGGCGCGCTGGTCGCGGGAGCGCTGTCCCCCACGGAGCATCTCCTCGGCCTCACCGTGATCGGGCTGCTGGTCACTTTCCTCGCCGGCCGCGCCCTCCTGCGCATCCCTCCCCCGGTACCGCCGGAGCCCGCGCCCCGGGCCACATCCACCCCCAGCGGCCCGGGGACCACCGCCCGCCCCCTCGTGATCACCTTCGGCCTGATCGCCCTGTGCACGGCCTACGGGGAGGGGGCGCTGGCCGACTGGAGCGCCCTGCACCTGGAGCAGGACCTCGACGCCGCGGCGGGCGTCGCGGCCGTCGGTTACTCCTGCTTCGCGCTGGCCATGACCATCGGCCGACTGACCGGCACCCGGCTGCTCGAACGCCTGGGCCGCACCCGCACCCTGGTCGTGGGCGGGGCGACCGCGGCGGGCGGCATGCTCCTCGGCGCGCTCGCCCCCGCCCTCTGGCTCGCACTCGTCGGCTTCGTGATCACCGGCCTCGGTCTCGCCAACCTCTTCCCCGTCGCCGTGGAACGGGCCGGCACGCTCGCCGGCCCCGAGGGGGTCGCGATCGCGTCCACCCTCGGCTACGGGGGCATGCTGCTGGGGCCGCCCGCCATCGGCTTCATGGCGGACTGGTTCTCCCTCCCCGCCGCACTCACCAGCGTGGCCGTGCTGGCCGCCACGGCGGCGGCCATCGGCGGCGTGACCCGACGCGCGGCGGAGCGCTGATCGGCACCCCCTGCCCGCCGCCGGAAAACCCGGTGCGCACCGCAAGCCGTCATTGCCACGGTCGACGCCATGATCACGCCTTCGCCTCAGCACCGGACGATGCCCCGCCGACGGGGCTGCTGAGCACGGACGCGTACCGAGTCCGAGACCCCGGGACGGGGCCTCGACGCGTTGTGCGGACCCGGCCCCCGCCACCGGCAGGAGGACCGATGACCACACGACGGCGCTACATCACCACGACCCTCCCCCAATCACCCCTGACGCAGGTCGAGCCGCAGGAGGACGCGGGGATGGCCGGCCAGTACCGAGGTGGTGACGGCGACGTGGACGAAGCCGGCCCGTTCGAAGGTGCTCCTGATGCCGGCGTACGCCATCGTCGTGTCGACCTTGGCGTCGCCGTTGTCGAGGGGGTACGCCTCGATGACGGGGGCGCCGTGGTCGCGGGCGAAGTCCACGGCGCCGGCGACGAGGGCGTGCGAGACCCCCTTGCCGCGGTGGCCCGGGCGTACCCGGATGCACCACAGCGACCAGACCGGCAGGTCGTCCACGTGCGGGATCTGGCGGCTGCGCGCGTAGGTGGTGTCGGCGCGCGGTGCCACGGCCGCCCAGCCGGCCGGTTCGTCGCCGTCGTAGGCGAGCACGCCGGGAGGCGGCACCGAGCGGCACAGACCGGCGACGTACTCCCCACGGGCCGGCCCGCGCAGCTCCTTGTTCAGCTTGGACGGGAGCCGATGGCTCAGACACCAGCAGACAGTGGCCGTGGGCGACTTCGGGCCGATCACGGCACGGACGTCCGCGAAGTCCGAGGCCGGACGCACTTCGATGGTCATGACACCACCGTGCCACGACAGCCGCTGCTCTTCCCCCGCGAGACGCCGTCACGGGAAAAGCCGGTTGAGATGTGCCCGTGTGTCGGCGAGAGTCCCGGAGCATGGAGTTCTTCTGTCATCACCGTGACCGGGCCGGATCGGCGGCGCTGCGCGAGGAGTTGCTTCAGGCGCACTGGTCGTACATGGACGGGTACGCGAAGGAGATGATCGCTCGCGGGCCGACCTTCCCGAGTGAGGGCGACGCGCCGTCCGGGAGTGTGCACATCCTCGATCTGCCGGACCCTGCCGCCGCCCGCGCCTTCGCCTTCGACGAGCCCAACTACCAGGCCGGCGTGTACCGGGACGTACTGCTGCGCCGGTGGCGCAATGTGCTGGGGCGGACGATGTGGGAGTTCCCCGGCGGCCGGACCGGAGGCGACCGTTACCTGGTGCTCGGACTCGGTTCCGGGCCGGCCGTCGACCTCGCTCCGCCCGCCGAGCGGGACGAACTCATCGCCTACGGCCCCCTGTTGTCCGACGACGGCGCCACATGGCTGGGTACGGCGGTGCTGCTGCGCGCGCCAAACCGGGACGCGGCCCGAACCGTCCTGTCCCCCGGCGGGTACGCCGACGTCGAGGTCCATGACTGGCAGTTCGGCGGGCGGTCGTAACGACGACTGCCGCCCTCGGTTTCAGGTCTCCGCCCGCCGCATGGGCCCCCACGGGCCGGCCTGCTCCACCACCGCGGACACGGCGTCCTTGATCACCTGGTCGTCGATCCAGCCGACGGGTTCCACTTCGCCGACCAGCGGCTCGTTGTCGGGGCCGCGCCCCTGGACGCGGCCCCGCAGAATCCAGGGCCGCACGCCCTCGCCCTTGTCGCGCGGCAGATGGGAGTAGTCGTAGAGCCTGCGCGCCACCCACAGCTCGACGGGCCGGTCCTCCCACCAGGGCTCGACGTCGAGCGGGTTGGCCGACAGGCCCGACATGCGGATGCCGGTGAGGGCGTCGCGGCTCTCGGACAACCCCCGGTCGGCGTCGGGGCCGTGGGACCAGCGCACGAAGAGACAGGGGGTGCGCCGCACCAGGTCGGCGACCTCGTCGAGGGTACGCAGCACGGGCAGTTCGCGGGTCATGAAGCGCTCACTCCTTGCCTGCGCCCACGGTGGTGAGCAGCCGCGGCGGGTGGCCCATGCGGCGTCCGGCTCGTAGGGCGTCCGTTCACCCCGTGGGTCCGCGATCCGGTCGCCCGTAGCGTCCACTGCGGCACCTCCTGATCATCCGCGGAGGCCCCGAGTACCCGGTGCGCACGGCGCCGAACGCAGCGTGATCCGCTGCCCCGGGTGAAGGCGCGTCAGGCGGTGCGGAAGCGGAAGGCGCCCGTTCCGCCGCCCAGGCTCAGCCAGATGTGGTCGCCGTCGCGCACCAGGCGCAGGGCGATGTGGGCGCAGCCAGGGCAGCGGGCGGTGAGGCCGGGGTCGGGGCCGTAGACGTGCAGTCCTGCGAGCGGGCCGGAGCGGGCGCACTCGGGGCAGCGCCACCAGGCCGTGGTCGCCTCCACGGAGAGGATCTCCGAGAGCGGTCCGGCGAGACAGTTGCCGTCGAGACGGGCGGTGTCGTCTGCCATGGGGGCCTCCGGTCAGCCGAAGCGTTCGGTGCGGATGGTGGCGGGGTCGAGACCCAGGCCGGTGAGCAGGTCGGCGGCCGTCTCGACGAAGGCGGTGGGACCGCAGACGAAGACGGGACTGGTCGCCCCGAGACGGGCGGCCAGCTTCTCCAGATCGGCCTGGGCGAGGCGGCCGACGGCGCGGGAGTCGCCGGGCGGGCCCTGGCGGGTGAACAGGAGGTGCACGTCGAGGCTGGGGCCGCGGTCGGTCAGCTGGTCGCCGTACCAGATCTCGGCGGGCGTGCGCACGGAGTACAGCAGATGGAAGGGGGCGACCGACCGCGCCGTCCGGTGGGCCCGGATCATCGCCATCAGCGGCACGACCCCGGAGCCGCCCGCGACCAGCAGCACCGGTCGGGTCTGCTCCGAACGCCAGACGAACCAGTTGCCGAGCGGGCCGCGCACCTCGACCTCGGCGCCCTCCGGCAGCTCGTCGGCGAGGTAGGGCGAGACCTCGCCGCCGGGCACGGCCTGCACGCCCAGCTCGATGCGGTTGCCGTCGGCGGGCGCGGCGAGCGAGTAGCTGCGTACGGCCTGATACCCGTCGTCGGCCGTCAACCGCACGTCGACGTGCTGGCCGGGCAGGTGGCCTGGCCAGCCCGGCACGGTGAACAGCAGGGAGCGGGCGGTGGCGGTCTGCGGGTGACGCCCCTCGAGCCGGGCCCGGCGCCAGGCGATGCGCATGCTCAGTCCCCCCAGTTGCGCTGCTCGCGCCATGGGTCGCCGTAGTTGTGGTAGCCGACGGACTCCCAGAAGCCGGGCTCGTCCTCGTGGGTGAGCCGCAGGCCGCGGACCCACTTGGCGGACTTCCAGAAGTACAGGTGCGGCACGAGCAGCCGGGCCGGGCCGCCGTGTTCCGGGGAGAGGGGGTAGCCGTCGTAGGAGTGGGCGATCCACGCCTGGCCGTCGAGGAGGTCCTCCAGGGGGAGGTTGGTGGTGTAGCCGCCGTGGCTGTCGACGGTGACGAAGTCCGCGGCCGTCTCCACGTCCTCGAAGAACGCGTCGAGCGGCACGCCCCGCCACTGGGTGTCGAACTTGGACCAGCGGGTGACGCAGTGGATGTCCGTCACCGTCTCCTGCTGCGGGAGGGCCATCATCTGCGCCCAGGTCCAGGCGTGGGTGTCCCCGGTCTCGGTGGTGATGGTGAAGGTCCAGGTGTCGGTGGACACCCGCGGGGTGGGGCCGGCGGACAGCACCGGAAACTGCTCGGTCGGGTACTGCCCGGGCGGCAGCCGGTCCGCCAGCGAACGGGCGCGTCCGCGGAAGCCGGGCGAGAAGGAACTCATGACGGCATCGCTCTCCTGGACTCGGCGGGCGTGACGGCCGGGTCCCCCCATCATCGGCCGTGGCTCGGCCCCCCGCATGCGGTTCGCACAAACGGCCGACCCGCCGGGTGGTCCCGCCGTCGCGCCGTCCGGCACACTCACCCCATGGAGACAGCCGAGTTCGTGGAGATCCTCGACCGGGAGGGGCTGCTGCTGGCGGCGGCCGCCGAGGCGGCCGGGACCGACGCCAAGGTGCCGACCTGTCCGGACTGGCAGGTTCGGGATCTGGTGCGGCACACCGGGATGGTGCATCGGTGGGCTGCCGCCTTCGTCGCCGAAGGACACACCTCGTACCACCCCGACGGTGGGCTGCCCGACCTCGACGGCGACGCGTTGCTGAGCTGGTTCCGGGAGGGGCACCGGTACCTCGTCGACACCCTCGCCTCGGCCCCGCCCGGGGTGGAGTGCTGGCACTTCCTGCCCGCGCCGTCGCCGCTGGCGTTCTGGGCCCGGCGGCAGGCGCACGAGACGACCGTGCACCGGCTCGACGCCGAGTCCGCGCGGGGTGGTACGCCGTCCGGGATCTCCGCCGGCTTCGCGGCGGACGGCATCGACGAGCTGCTGTGCGGCTTCCACGCCCGCACCAGGAGCAAGGTCCGCAGCGACACGCCCCGGGTGCTGCGGGTGCGGGCGACGGACGCGGACGGCGCGGTGTGGACGGTACGACTGTCTCGGGAGCCGCCGGTGACCGTGTGGGGCGCGGAGGGCGCCGCCGATTGCGAAGTGGCCGGGCCCGCCCCGCGGTTGTACGCGGCGCTGTGGAACCGGCAGGCGTTCCCTGAGGTGAGTGGGGACGATTCCGTCGCCGCGCTGTGGCGGGAGAAGTCGGCCGTCAGCTGGAGCTGAGCATCCGCGTCAGCACCGCGCGCTGCACCGGCAGTACCGTGCCGTGCAGCGCGCGTCCCTTCTCCGTGAGGGCGACCCGGACGCCCCGCCGGTCCTCGGGGCACATCGCGCGCTCGACGAGGCGGTCCTTCTCCAGTCGGGCGATGAGCCGGGACAGGGCGCTCTGGCTGAGGTGGACGCGCTCGGCGATCTCCTGGACGCGGTAGGCGCAGGATTCGCCCGACAGTACGTCCAGCACCTCGAAGTCGCTGGCGCACAGGCCGTGCTGGTGCAGTGCGCGGTCCAGTTCGCACTGGGTGCGCGCATGGAGCGCCAGGATGTCCCGCCACTGGTCCACGAGCGCCTGCTCGGGGTTCTTCGCCGCCATCAGCGCACCGTAGCAGAGAACCGAATTTATTGCATCGGCATTAAATGCGTTTGCATTCGATGCATGCGCATGTAGTGTCTCCGGCATGACCTCTCCGCTCACCACCTCCACGGACGCCTCGACGGTCCGCTGGACCCCCCGGCTGTGGGGCACCCTGCTGGTGCTCTGCGCCGCGATGTTCCTGGACGCGCTGGACGTGTCGATGGTCGGCGTCGCCCTGCCGTCCATCGGCTCCGACCTCCACCTGTCCACCTCGACCCTGCAGTGGATCGTCAGCGGCTACATCCTGGGCTACGGCGGGCTGCTGCTCCTCGGCGGACGCACCGCCGACCTGCTCGGCCGGCGTCAGGTCTTCCTGGTCGCCCTCGGTGTCTTCGCCCTCGCCTCACTGCTCGGCGGCCTCGTGGACTCGGGCCCGCTGCTGATCGCCAGCCGCTTCATCAAGGGCCTGAGCGCCGCCTTCACCGCGCCGGCCGGCCTGTCGATCATCACCACGACCTTCGCCGAGGGCCCGCTGCGCAACCGCGCCCTGTCCATCTACACCACGTGTGCCGCCACCGGCTTCTCCATGGGCCTGGTCCTCTCCGGCCTGCTCACCGAGGCCAGTTGGCGTCTGACCATGCTGCTGCCCGCGCCCATCGCCCTGATCGCGCTGCTGGCGGGCCTGAAGCTGCTGCCGCGCAGCGAACGGGAGAAGGACCACAACGGCTATGACGTCCCCGGCGCCGTCATCGGCACCGCGTCGATGCTGCTGCTGGTGTTCACCGTCGTCCAGGCACCCCAGGCCGGCTGGGCCTCGGCCCGCACGCTGCTGTCCTTCCTCGCGGTCGCCGTGCTGCTCACCGTGTTCGTCCTGGTCGAGCGACGCTCACCCGGCCCCCTGATCCGCCTGGGCGTGCTGCGCTCCGGCAGCCAGATCCGCGCCCAGCTCGGCGCGGTGGCCTTCTTCGGCTCGTACGTCGGGTTCCAGTTCCTGACCACGCTGTACATGCAGTCGCTGCTGGGCTGGTCGGCCCTGCACACCGCGCTGGCCTTCCTGCCCGCGGGCGCGCTGGTCGCCGTGTCCTCGACGAAGGTCGGCTCCGTCGTCGACCGGTTCGGCACCCAGCGGCTGATCGCGGCGGGGTTCGCGCTGATGGTCGTCGGGTACGCGCTGTTCCTGCGCATCAACCTCGACCCGGTGTACGCGGCCGTCGTCCTGCCGTCGATGCTGCTGATCGGCGCGGCCTGCGCGCTGGTCTTCCCCTCCCTCAACATCCAGGCCACCAACGGGGTCGAGGACCACGAGCAGGGCATGGTCTCCGGGTTGCTCAACACCTCGGTGCAGGTGGGCGGCGCGATCTTCCTCGCCGTGGTGACGGCCGTGGTGACCGCGGGCGCCCCTGAACACGCCACCGCCCAGGCGGTGTTGGACAGCTACCGGCCCGGTTTCGTGGTCGTCACCGCGGTCGCGGTGGCCGGCCTGCTCATCACACTCACGGGCCTGCGCACGCGCCGTGGACAGCAGTCGGTCGTCGTCGCCAGGTCCACCTCCCTGGAGGCGGAGCGCGTGCCCGCACGCGACTAGGGCCTGTTCCAGGTTCGGATCATGCTGGTCGGAGGCTGCGGATCCAGATCATGGCGCCGCGCAGGTGGAGTCCGGTGAGGTAGCTGGTGGCGGTCTTGTCGTAGCGGGTAGCCAGCCCTCGCCACTCCTTGATCTTGTTGATGCAGCGTTCGACGGTGTTGCGGTCCTTGTACAGGTCCGCATCGTGACCGGGCGGGCGGCCGCCCCGCGAGCCCTTCTTCTTGCGGTTGGCAGCCTGGTCGGCCTTCTCCGGGATGACACCGCGGATGCGGCGTCGCCGCAGGTAGGCGCGGTTCGCGCGGGAGGAGTACGCCCTGTCCGCGGCGACGGCGCCGGGCCGGGTGCGCGGGCGGCCGACCGGGCCGCGCACTCTGATGCCCTCCAGTACCGGAATGAAGCGGGGGCTGTCGGCGGCCTGTCCTGGCGTGACGACGAACGACAGCGGCCGGCACCGGCGTTCGGCCGCGAGGTGGGTCTTGGTGGTCAGCCCGCCCCGGGAACGGCCCAGTTCAGCCGCACGGAGCCGGGCTCTGCGCCGCCGCCATAAACGCCGCCGCTCCTCACGCACTGCGTCGTCACTGCCCTCGCCCGGCGAGGCTATCGGCGCGCTTTGCCTCTTTCCAGAAGCCCCTTTTCCTCGGTGACGGCCTTCTCCAGCTCGTCCAGCAACTCGGTGTCGACGGCCATCCCTGCCGCGTGATGATGAGCGCGTGCGATCGTGGAATCCACGCCGACCAGGTCGAGATCGACCTGCCCCCGGGCTGCCGCCTCGGCGATCATCCCCTCCATCAGTGTCCGGAAGGTCCCGGCCAGCGCCCAGCGCTGGAATGCGCCATAGACGGTCGACCAGGAGCCGTACTCCTGCGGCAGGTCCCGCCAGGGGCACCCGGCCCTGAACCGCCACATCACGGCGTTGAACAGCCGCCGCAGGTCAGGGACCGGGCCGCGCTCACCCACGGGCAAGAACGGCTCGACCAACTCCCACTCGGCATCCGAGAGATCACCACGCGCCACCCTCGACAACTACCAGGCCCAAGCCGCCCGGTACCGGCGAATCCCCGAAACCAATGATCCGAACCTGGAACAGGCCCTAGGGGGACCAGGGAGATGTCTCGTCTCCCTGTGTACGTCCGTGCGTCCGGCGGGAGTTGGTTGCCCCGCCGGACGCACGGCTGTGTACTGGACGGATGGACGGTCACGGGGGACGGCGCAACAAGGCCGAGCAGGACGCGACGATCGTGGAGGTCGGGTACGCGCTGGTGAGCGCCGCGTTCGCGGCAGCGGTGATCCTCGGGGCGGTCGCCGGTCCGGCGTTGCTCTTCGGTCTGCCCCCGCTGCTGTCGGCGGTACTGCTGCGGGTGGGCCTGACGCTCGCGCCGATCGCCTTCGTCGTCCGGGTGGTGAGTGTCCTGGTGCGGTTCCGGCGTGCGGCTCAGCCCAGCCAGCCCGGCCGCACCAACCCCGACTCGTAGGCCAGCACGACCAGTTGGGCTCGGTCGCGGGCGCCCAGCTTGACCATCGTGCGGCTGACGTGGGTCTTCGCGGTCAGGGGACTGACGACCAGGCGGCGGGCGATCTCCTCGTTGGACAGGCCGATGCCGACCAGGGCCATCACCTCCCGCTCCCGCTCGGTGAGCCCGGCAAGGGCGTCGGCGGCCGCGGGCTCCTTGGAACGGGCGGCGAACTCGGCGATCAGCCGGCGGGTGACCCCGGGGGACAGCAGTGCGTCGCCCTCGACCACCGCCCTGACGGCGCGCAGGAGTTCCTCCGGTTCGGTGTCCTTGACCAGGAAGCCGGAAGCACCCGAGCGGATCGCCTCGAAGACGTACTCGTCCAGTTCGAAGGTGGTCAGCATGACCACCTTCACGTCCCGCAGCGCCGGGTCCGCGTTGATCTCACGAGTGGCGGCCAGCCCGTCCAGCGCGGGCATGCGGATGTCCATCAGCACGACGTCCGGGCGCAGTTCGCGGATCTCACGCACCGCCTCCGCACCGTCGGCGGCCTCGCCGGCCACCTCGATGTCCGGCTGCGCGTCCAGCAGGGCCTTGAAGCCGGCCCGTACCAGTGACTGGTCGTCGGCGAGCAGTACGCGGATCACCGGTCGTTCTCCTTGGTCTGCAGGGGCAGTTCGGCGAGCACCCGGAAGCCCCCGTCGGGACGCGGGCCCGCCTCGATCGTGCCACCGAGCGCGGCGGCCCGCTCCCGCATCCCGGCCAGCCCGTTGCCGCTGCCGCCCGCTTCCGCGCCGGTCGCCGGCCCGTCGTCGTCGATGCGCAGCCGCAGCGTCCGGGGGTCGTGCTCGAGGCGCACGCGCGCGTGCCGCGAGCCGGAGTGCCGTACGACATTGGTGAGCGCTTCCTGGACGATGCGGAAGGCGGCGAGATCCGTACCGGGCGTGAGGCGGGGCGGGGTCCCTTCGACGTCGACGGTCAGTCCCGCGCTCGCCGCCTGCTGCACCAGTTCGGGGAGCCGGTCCAGGCCGGGGGCGGGGGCACGCGGGGCGTCTCCGGGGGTGCGGAGGGTGTCGAGGACCTGGCGGACCTCGCCGAGGGCCTCCTTGCTGGCGGCCTTGATGGTGGTGAGGGCGGTGCGGGCCTGCTCGGGGTCGGTGTCGAGGAGGGCGAGGCCCACGCCGGCCTGGACGTTGATCACCGAGATGCTGTGGGCGAGGACGTCGTGCAGTTCGCGGGCGATCAGCAGCCGCTCCTCGTCGGCCCGGCGCCGGGCCGCCTGGGCCCGCTCGGCACGCTCGCGGGCCCACTGCTCGCGCCGCGTCCGGGTGAGCTCGGCCAACGCGACGATCGCCACCACCCACGCGGCGATCACCCCCTCGCCGGCCCAGGAGGCCGCCGAGTCACCGGAAGGCGGCAGCCATCGGTACAGCCAGTGCGCCACCAGCATGTGCCCGGCCCACAGCATCGCCAGCGCCGCCCAGGCGGCTCGCCGGTGCCCGGCGACGACGGCGCGGAAGCACGCCACGACCACGGCGAGGAAGACCGGCCCGTACGGATATCCGGCGCCGAGATACACCATCGCGGCCGCCGCCGTACCGAAGACGACCAGCACCGGGTGGCGCCCCCGCCACAGCAGCAGGCCAGACGCGACGAGCAGCAGCACACGCGCGAAGACATCGAGCGAGGCACGCGCGCCATGCTGCTGGTGAGCCGCGAACTGGGAGCCGACGAGGACGAAGACGGTGACCACCACGGTGGACCGCCACGGCCACCGCGACCCACGCTCCTCCCCGCCGCGCCCCGGCCACGGCGGCCCGTGCCGCCACCTCCACGGCGGCCCGGCCGCGCGCACCCGCTGCTCCTCCATGCCCGCCACGCTAGACGCCCGCGGGCCGCACGATCGTCAGCCGGACGGGGTGATCACGGGTACTCCTTGGGAAGTACGCCCGCCGGGCGCGCTCACCGCAGCCCCACCCCCCGCGCGAGCTGCCCCGCCGCATGCCGGAAGAAGGACTCCCGGTCCTCGACGACCCGGTTGAACTGGCCGAACAGCTCGAAGCAGACCAGGCCGAACAGCTGCGCCCAGGCCGCGACCAGGGCCGCCGACACCTCCGGCGGGAGGTCGGGGGCGATGTCGGCGGCGAGGCGCTCGGCCTCGGGGCGCAGTTCGGCGGAGAGCGGGGGGAAGTGCACGCCCGGCCCCCTGATGGCGTCGCGGACGATGCCGATGAGGACGAGACCGACGCGGGCGGCGGGCTGGACGGTGGTGTCGGGGGCGACGTAGCCGGGGACCGGGGAGCCGTAGATCAGGGCGTATTCGTGGGGGTGCGCGAGGGACCAGGCGCGTACCGCCTCACAGACGGCGATCCAGCGATCGACCGGCTTGGAGGCGGTGTCGCGAACCGCTTCGGCGGCCTCGCCGAGCGAGTCGTAGGCGTCGATGATGAGCGCGGTCAGCAGGTCGTCGCGGCTGGGGAAGTAGCGGTAGAGGGCGGAGGAGACCATGCCGAGCTCACGGGCCACGGCGCGCAGCGAGAGCTTGGCGGCACCCTCCGCGGCCAGTTGTCTGCGCGCCTCGTCCTTGATGGCGGCGGTGACTTCGATCCTGGCGCGGGCGCGGGCGCTGTGTGCGGTGCTCATGGAGGCCAGTGTCCCATGGAACGAGAGCGGTGCACACAGATGTGAGCAGTGCACAAAAAAGAGAGCACTGCTCTTGCACTGGAGCACCGATCGGGTGCAGACTCTTCATCAAGCGAGAGCAGTGCTCACAAAAGCGAGCAGCGCTCTCCCCGCTCTACTCCACGATGGGGGTCCCCAATGTCCACGCACGTCCAGAAGCCCGGCTGGTTCACCGTCAACGTCTTCAACCGCGCCGTCGCCTGGATGACCCGCCGCGGCATCAGCATCTGGGGCTCACGGGTCCTCGCGGTCCGCGGCCGCAAGAGCGGCGAGTGGCGGACCACCCCCGTCAACCTGCTGGTCGTCGACGGACAGCAGTACCTGCTCGCCCCGCGCGGCCACGTCCAGTGGACGCACAACATGCGCGCGGCCGGCGGCGGCGAGCTGCGCCTGGGCAAGCACGTGGACGTCTTCACCGCCACCGAGATCGCCGACGACGACAAGGTCCCGCTGCTGCGGGCCTACCTCAAGCGCTGGAAGGCCGAGGTCGGCGTCTTCTTCAACGGCGTCGGCCCCGACTCCCCCGACACCGACCTGCGCCGCATCGCCCCCGACCACCCGGTCTTCCGCATCGAGACCGCCAAGTGACCTCACCCCCCGGGCTGGGAGGTGGACCGGTACTTCAAGGGCGTCGCCGTCCGATCCTCCAGCGAGGAGACCGTCGCGGCGGCCCCCGACCGGCAGGTCGTCCTGATCGCGGTCAGGAGCTGACCTCGGTGGTCTCCGACTCGGTGGTCTCCGCCGGCTCCACGGTGACCGGGCGGCGGTCCAGGGCGGTCAGGGCCCGTTGGGCGAAGGGATGGGTACGGACGAGCTCGCCCAGGGACGTCGCTCCCTGGGTGATCTCCTTGAACGCGTTCCACGCGGGCCGGAAACCGGTCAGCGCCGCGTGGAAGAGGCCCGGCCGGCGTTCGAACGCCATCAGCATGCGCTTGCCGACGCTCATCTCGACGCCGAGCCCCGCCTTGATCGCGAACGCGTAGTTCAGCGCCTGACGCCGGGCGTCCACCGCGTCGTGGGCCTCGGCGATCCGCACGGCCCACTCGCCGGCGAGCCGGCCCGAGCGCAGCGCGAACGAGATGCCCTCGCGGGTCCACGGCTCCAGCAGCCCCGCCGCGTCCCCGCACACCAGCACCCGCCCCCGCGACAGCGGGGAGTCGTCGGCCCGGCACCGGGTCAGATGCCCCGAGGAGATGCTGGGCTCGAAACCCGCGAGCCCGAGCCGGCCGACGAACTCCTCCAGGTACCGCTTGGTGGCGGCGCCCTCGCCCCGCGCGGAGATCACGCCGACCGTCAGCGTGTCCCCCTTGGGGAACACCCAGCCGTAACTGCCGGGAATCGGCCCCCAGTCGATCAGCACCCGCCCCCGCCAGTCCTCGGCGACCGTCTCCGGCACCGGGATCTCCGCCTCCAGACCGAGGTCGACCTGGTCCAGCTTGACCCCGACGTGCGCCCCTATCCGGCTGGCGCTGCCGTCCGCGCCGACGACGGCCCGCGCGAGCAGCGTCTGCCCGCCCTGCAGGACCACCGCGACCGTGCGCCGGTCCGGCACCGCCGAGCCGTGCTGCTCGACCCGCTGCACGGTGACGCCCGTACGCAGCTCGGCGCCCGCCTTCTGGGCGTGCTCCACCAGCTGCTGGTCGAACTCCGGGCGGTTGATCAGCCCGAACAGCATCTGCTTGGAGCGGCGGGTACGGGTGAAGCGGCCGTTGTTGGAGAAGGTGACCGCGTGCACCCGGTCCCGGAAGGGCAGCTCGAAACCGGGCGGCAGCGCGTCGCGCGAGGGGCCGATGATGCCGCCGCCACAGGTCTTGTAGCGGGGCAGCTCGGCCTTCTCCAGCAGCAGCACGCGCCGCCCCGCGACCGCCGCCGCGTAGGCGGCCGAAGCCCCCGCGGGTCCCGCGCCCACCACGACGACGTCCCACACCCGCTGCACGTCGTCCGCCGAAGAGTTGTCGCCGCTCACGATGGTCCGCTGCTCCGATCAAGGCTAGGCCGCACCTGTCCCCCGCATCCTACGGCGGACGTCGCCGCAGGCCACTGTGGGAGGATCCCCATATCCACACGTACAACGTCGCACCCACGAGGAGCGTGCCCATGTCGTCGAAATCGGTCGCCGAGACCGTCGCCTCGCTGATGCCGCGGGCCAAGAGCGAGCTCGCGGAGCTGGTGGCCTTCAAGTCGGTGGCGGACTTCGACCAGTTCCCCCGCAGCGAGAGCGAGGGCGCCGCGAACTGGGTCGCCGGCGCCCTGCGCACCGAGGGATTCCAGGACGTGGCGGTGTTCGACACCCCCGACGGCACGCAGTCCGTCTACGGCTACCTGCCCGGCCCCGAGGGCGCCAGGACCGTCCTGCTCTACGCCCACTACGACGTGCAGCCGCCGCTGGACGAGACGGCCTGGACGACCCCGCCGTTCGAGCTGACCGAGCGGGACGGCCGCTGGTACGGGCGCGGGGCCGCCGACTGCAAGGGCGGCGTGATCATGCACCTGCTCGCACTGCGCGCCCTCAAGGCGAACGGCGGCGTGCCGGTGCACGTCAAGGTGATCGCCGAGGGCTCGGAGGAGATGGGCACCGGCGGTCTCGAGCGGTACGCCGAGGAACGCCCGGAGCTGCTCGCGGCCGACACCATCGTCATCGGCGACGCGGGCAACTTCCGCGCCGGGCTGCCGACGGTCACCTCCACCCTGCGGGGCATGACCATGGTCCGCGTCCAGGTGGACACCCTGGAGGGCAATCTGCACTCCGGCCAGTTCGGCGGCGCCGCCCCCGACGCGCTGGCCGCGCTGATCCGCGTGCTCGACTCACTGCGCGCGGAGGACGGCTCGACGACCGTGGACGGGCTGACCGCCGGGAACCGCTGGGAGGGACTGCAGTACGAAGAGGAGCAGTTCCGCCGGGACGCCAAGGTGCTGGACGGGGTCGAGCTGATCGGTTCGGGCACCGTCGCCGACCGCATCTGGGCTCGCCCCGCCGTCACCGTCCTCGGCATCGACTGCCCGCCCGTCGTCGGCGCCACCCCGTCCGTGCAGGCCGGCGCCCGCGCCCTGGTCAGCCTGCGCGTCCCGCCGGGCGTGGACGCGGCCGAGGCGACCAAGCTGCTGCAGGCCCACATCGAGGCCCACACCCCGTGGGGCGCCCGGGTGAGCGTCGAGCAGGTCGGCCAGGGCCAGCCCTTCAGCGCCGACACGACCAGCCCGGCGTACGCGGCGATGGCCGAGGCCATGGCGGTCGCCTACCCCGGCGCGCGGATGCAGTACGCCGGTCAGGGCGGCTCCATCCCGCTGTGCAACACCCTCGCCTCCCTCTACCCCGACGCGGAGATCCTGCTGATCGGTCTGAGCGAGCCGGAGGCCCAGATCCACGCCGTCAACGAGAGCGTGTCGCCGGAGGAGCTGGAGCGTCTGTCGGTCGCCGAGGCGCTGTTCCTGCGCAATTACGCGGCGAGCTGAGCCGCTCTGCCGTCAGCCGAGGGCCCTCGCCGCCGGGCGGGGGCCCTTCTACGGTCGGCCTCATGGACGTCGTCGAGCTTCTCCCCCGCCTCCATCTCCTCCGCTTCCCCGTCGGCCAGGCGTATCTGTGGCGCGACGGCGAGGAGTTGACGATGATCGACACGGGCCCGCCGGGCTCGGCGGCTGCCGTCGCGAAGGTCCTCGGCGGACTACGGCGGATCGTGCTGACCCACTTCCACGAGGATCATGTGGGCGGAGCAGGCGAGTTGGCCGCACGGTGCGGCGCGGAGGTGCTCGCCCACCATCTGGACGCGCCCGTCGTACGGGGCGAACTCCCGGGCACACCCCCGGTGTTGCAGGACTGGGAGCGCCCGGTGCATGCGCGAGCGGCCCGGCGGCTCCCCCGCGTTCCCTGGCCGCGCCCGGCGAAGGTGGGCGAACTGTCCGACGGTGACGTCCTCGACTTCGGCGGCGGCGCGCACGTCGTCCACGTGCCCGGTCACACCGACGGCAGCATCGCGCTCCATCTTCCGCGCCACCGTGTGCTGTTCACCGGGGACGCGGTGGCCGCCGCCCCGACCGACGGCACCGTGATGCCCGGCGTCTTCAACCTCGACCGGGCCCGCGCCGTCAGGTCCTTCCACCGTCTCGCGGAGCTCGACTCCGACACGGCCTGCTTCGGGCACGGCGATCCGGTGATCGGCCACGCGGCAACCGCACTTCGCCGATCGGCGGACAGGTACCCGCTGTCACCCTGACCATGGAGGGCATGTCCGTTGCCGCACGCCGTACCGCTCACGCCGAGATCGCCACCGCCCTGTCCCTGCTCGGCGACCGCGAACTGGCGGACCTGGTCGAGTCGGGGACGCCCCTCGGTGTCGGGATCGGCGGACGTTCGACGCTGGTCGAGGTGGCGGGCCGGCGGGTGTTCGTGAAGCGGGTGCCCGTCACCGACGTCGAGTTGCGACCCGAGAACGCCCGCTCCACCGGGAACCTCTTCCATCTGCCGCCGGGCTGCCACTACGGCACCGGCCGCAGCCCGGGCTTCGGCGCCTGGCGCGAGCTGGCCGCGCACGCCATGACGACGAACTGGGTGCTGGCCGACCGCTTCCCGGGATTCCCGCTGATGCACCACTGGCGGGTGCTGCCGGACACCGTGCAGCCGCTTCCCGAGGAACTGGCCGACGTGGAAGGGACGGTCGCGTACTGGGGCGGCTCACCCCAGGTGCGCGAGCGCCTCGACGCCCTGCGCACGGCGGCCTCGAGCCTCACCCTGTTCCTGGAGTACGTCCCGCACACCCTCCACGACTGGTTCGACGCACAGGTGCGTACCGGGGAGGCGGCGGATCGCGCCTGCGCCCGGGTGGACGCGTGGCTGCGGGAGGTGACCGCCTTCCTCCGGGACCGTGAACTCCTGCATTTCGACGTCCACTTCCAGAACATCCTCACCGACGGCGAGCAGTTCTTCCTCTCCGACCACGGCCTCGCCTTCGGCCCCCGCTTCCGGCTCGCCCGGCAGGAGCGCGCCTTCTTCGACCGGCACCGCGACTACGACCTCGTCCACTCCCGGGCGTACCTGGTGAACTGGCTCGTCACCGCCCTGTACGGCTACGACCGGCAGGAGCGGGAGGCCTTCGTACGGGCCTGCGCGGTCGGGGCGCACGCCGACGGCGTCCCCGCGGCGGCCGCCGCGATCATCGAGCGGGACGCGGCGCTCACCGCCGTCTTCAACGGCTTCCTCGGCAGGCTGCGGACCGAGAGCGGGCTCACCCCCTACCCGTACGAGGAACTCCACCTCGCCTACAACAGCTCCACGTTCTCCGCGTAGTTTCAGGCGACCGGGTTCCCGCCACCGACGACGTCCTCGACCGAGTCAGAGACGGGTTTCGCCCACGGTGGCCGGGAGACGGGCTTCAGCCCATCGGGACGCCCGCCTCCAGATACAGCGCCGCCCCGCGTTCCCGGGCCCGCAGCGCCCAGCGCAGCCGCTCGTAGCGCACCGGCGGCAACAGGTCGGCGGCCTCGGCCTCGCTGACGAACCGCCACTCACGCAACTCCGGCCCCGGCAGCAGCAACCGGGCCGCCTCCGCGGAGTCGAGACGGCCGCCGTCGAACAGCAGCCGCAACCCGCCGAATCCCGGTGGCACGGGCGCCTCCCAGTCGACGACCAGCAGCCGCGGCACGTCGACGAGTTGGATCCCGGTCTCCTCGGCGACCTCGCGCATACCCGCGCGGGCGGGCGCCTCGCCGGGTTCGACGACCCCGCCGGGGAACTCCCAGCCGGGCTTGTAGGTGGGGTCGACGAGGAGGAAACGGTCCTGCTCGTCGAAGAGCAGGACACCGGCCGCGAGGGTCTCGGCGGTGGGTTCGGGGGTCTGTACTATGTCACATTCCACTGCCTCCCCCGACCTGACCGCCTCCGCGATCCGCACCGCCGTCTCGTACGGCGTCAGCGTGCCGTTGTCGACGGGATAGGCGTCCGCCGTGAGCCAGGAGTCGAGGGCGCCGCGGTACGGCTCGATGTGGTCGTACGACCACTGCCGTACGCGCATCTCGCCGTCGGGAAGGTCGGGCGGGACCTCCCGGGTGGCTATACGCTCCCGCAGGATCGTTTCCGCCGGGGCGAGGAGGACATGCCGGACGCCGATCCTGCGCGCGGCGAGGCCGCCGAAGATCTCGTCGCGGTACTCCTGGCGCAGCAGGGTCATGGGGACCACGAGGGTCCCTCCGAGCTCGGCGAGCAGGGCGGCCGCCGTGTCGATCACCATGCGCCGCCAGATCGGCAGGTCCTGGTAGTCACCGACCTCGGCGAGGTGCTTGGCCGGCAGCAGGTGCGTCAGTCCCCCGCCGATGACCTCGGGGTCGAAGAGCGTGCTGTTCGGGATCAGTTCGATCAGTTCCCGTGCGGTGGTCGTCTTTCCCGCACCGAACGCGCCGTTGATCCAGACGATCACGGACTCCCCCTCTTGTGTTGGCCCCCTGAGGCTTGCCCGCTTCACCCTGCCACGGAAACCAGCCCCAGTTGAGGGCGCACATGAGGGAGCGCCGATGCCCCTGTCCGGGGGCACCGGCGCCACGGTCCGCCGTCGGGGTCAGCCGAGGGCCTTGTCGGTGTCGGCGAGGCTGTCGTCGCCGACGGTGTGGGTGACCGTGTCCACGACACGCTCGGGGCTCAGGTCCCCCAGGGTCTGGTGGTCACCGAGAACCTGGTGGTCGCCGCTGTGCGAGGGGCTGATCGCCGCGACGACGAACCCGGTGGCGAGGGAGGCGATGGCCATCATGCTGCGCTTCTTCATGACCGGATCAACTGCCGGAGACGGATCGGGGTCACGCATCCTGGGCATGTCCGATGCGGAGACGCGGCGGGGAGGACGCATGGACGGGACGGACCGGCACGTCCATGTCGACGCGAGGATGCTCCGCGACGGCCCGGCCGTGCGCGGCATGCCGGCGGCCACCTTCGGCCTGGTGGGGGACGCGCCGAGCACGGTGACCACGGGCTGCGGGCAGCGGGTGCCGTACGCCATGACCTCTCGGCGGCCGGAGAGCGTCACGTGTCTGCCCTGCCGCGAGCACGCGGCGGCCGAGCATCTGCGGCAGGCCGAACGGCTGGAACGTCTGGCGGGCTCGCCCGGGACGACCGTCCCCGAGGAGCAGGTACGGCGGGCCGCGGACCGTCTGCGTGACCTCGCCCGGAGGTTCGCGGACGGCTGACCGCGGCCCGCCGGCCTCACCCCTTGGTCGAGCCCAGGGTCAGTCCCGCGATGAAGTGCCGCTGGAGCAGCAGGAAGACCAGGATGGTCGGGAGAGCGACCAGGACCGAGCCCGCGGCCAGGAGGTTGTAGTCGGTGAAGAATTGCCCTCTGAGGTTGTTCAGGGACGACGTGATCGGCAGTTTGTCGGGGTTGGAGATGAAGATCAGGGCCCAGAGGAAGTCGTTGTAGATCCAGGTGAACTCCAGCGTCGCCAGGGCCGCCAGGGCCGGGCGGCACAGGGGCAGGGTGATGCGCCAGAACTGGGTCCACACGCCCGCGCCGTCGACGATCGCCGCCTCCAGGATCTCCTGGGGCAGCGTGCGCATGAAATTGGCGAGGACGAAGACACAGAAACCCATCTGGAAGCCGATGTTGACGATGATCACGGCCCAGTAGGAGTCGTACATCGTCAGCGAGTCGGACATCCACCAGGGCAGCGGGATCTTGTTGAACAGCACGTACAGGGGCGTCACGATCACCTGCTGCGGCAGCAGGTTGCCCGCCGTGAAGAACATCAGCAGCACGATCCCGCCGCGGAGCTTGAGGCGGGAGACGGCGAAGGCGACGAAGGCGGCCAGGAACAGCGTCACGATGACGGCCGGTACGGCGATCATCAGTGTGTTGGTGAAGTACTTGCCCATGCCGGACTCGGTGTAGGCCCGGCGGTAGTAGTCGAAGGACAGGTGCTTGGGCCAGGAGAGGTAGCCGTGCTGCGCCGTGTCCTGGTACGGGCGCAGACTCGCGTAGACGGCGAGCAGCAGGGGCGCGAGGAAGGCGAGGGAGACCGCCGTCAGGAAGATGTGCACGCCCCAACGACCACGTCGGGGGCTGGACTTCACAGGGCGGGCCGGGGAGGGGGCCGTGCGGTGCACGGGTGCGGTGGTGCGGATGTCTGCGGTCATCGCTCGCGCGCACCTCGCAGCTCCTGGACCAGGAACGTCACGATGAATCCCAGCGACACGACGAGCAGCACGACGGCGATCGCGGAGCCGAAGCCGATGCGGCTGGCCTCGCCGATGATGTTGTCGGTGATGAGGACGGAGAGCAGTTCCAGTCCGTTGCGGCCCTTGTTGACGGCGTAGACGATGTCGAAGGCCCTCAGCGCCTCGATCACGGTGATGACACCGACGATGACGTTGACCGGCCGCAGGGTCGGGAAGACCACGCGGAAGAAGGTCTGGCGTTCGTTGGCGCCGTCGATGGCGGCCGCTTCCTTGAGCGCGGGATCGACGGACTTCAGTCCGGCCAGGTAGAGGATCATCACATAGCCGACGTGCCGCCAGCCGGCCGCGATCATGATCATCCAGAGGTTGAGGTGCGAGTCGCCCAGCCAGTCGACCGGGTCGTCGTGGTTGTTGAGGATGGTGTTGATCACGCCCTGGTCGGTGCCGAGGATCAGCTGGGCGATGAAGCCGACGATCGCGAGCGAGAGCACGACCGGCAGGTAGATGACGGACTGGTAGAAGCGGCTGAAGCGGACGCCCCGGTCGATCAGCACGGCCAGGAAGAGACCGAAGGGCGTGGCGATCAGGCCGAGGAAGAGCAGCCACATGACGTTGTGGCGGACGGCCGGCCAGAAGGGCGGGTAGTTGTCGGCCAGGTTCCGGTAGTTGTCCAGGCCGACCCAGTGGATGTCGCCGATGCCGTCCCAGGCTGTGAAGGACAGGCCTATCGAGGCGAGGGTCGGGCCCCAGACGATGGCGAGGTCGAGCAGGATCGGGATGCCGAGCAGCACGCCGAGGACGACGGCGTCGCGACGGGTGAACCGCCGCAGGCGCCGCCGCCGTCCGGCGCGTCGCGGGAAGGTGAGCGCCACGGAAACTTGTCCCCCAGTGATCAGCCGACGGGCTGCGAGAAGATGGACTTCTTCTGCCGCTCGATGCTGTTGCACAGCCCGTCGACGTCCTTCGGGTTGCCGATGAAGTCCTGGATCGACTGGATCATCACGGTCGACGCGAAGTCGGGGCGGGTGTCGCGGTCCAGGAACTGCGAGATCTGCTTCGCCTGCGAGACGAGTTGTGCGGACTTCTTCTGCAGGGCGCTGTAGTGGGAGGTGTCGGCGCCGGAGTTGACGGCCACGTTGTTGGGGTCGTAGGTGAGGTAGGTGTCCTCGGCCTCCGGCTTGCCCAGCCACTTGAGCAGGTCCTTCGCACCGGTCAGGTTCTTGGACTTCTTCGCGACGAGGAACCCGTCGATGGGGGCCTCGACGGCGTCCTGGCCCCACTGCGGGTCGATCTCGGGGAAGGCGAAGAAGTCGATGTCGTCCCGCTCGTTCTCGGGGAACTGGGTACCGGGGTGCGGCATGCCGAAGACGGCCATGCCGGTCTTGCGCTGCTGCAGACTCTGCCCGGCCTCCTCCCAGGTCCGGCCGAGGGCGCCCTTCTGGTAGTACGGCATGAGTTCGCGCCAGGTGTCGAAAACGTTCTTCACCTTGGTGTCGGTCCACGGTTCCTCGCCCGCCATCAGGGACTTGTGGAAGTCGTAGCCGTTCAGGCGCAGATTGATGTAGTCGAAGGTGCCCATCGCGGGCCAGCCGTCCTTGTCGCAGAAAGCGACCGGATTGCCGTCCTTCTGCATCTGTTTGGCCAGGGCGATGAAGTCGTCCCACTTGGTGGGCTGTTGATAGCCCTTCTGCTGGAACAGGCTCTTCCGGTGGAACACCGCCCACGGATAGTAGTAGTACGGCACGAAGTACTGTTTGCCGTCGTGCGTGGACTGCGCCTTCAACGCGTCCGAGAATCCCGAGAACGTCTTCCACACATCGCTGATCTCGGTCAGCAGGCCTTTCTCCGCGAAGTACTGCATGCGGTACCCGGCGAACCACATGAACACGTCGTCGGGGGTGCCCTGCAGATAGCGGTTGATGTTCTCCTGGAAGTCGTTGTGGTCCTTGGTGTTGACCTTCACCTTCTTCCCGGACTTCTTCTCGTACGCCTGGAAGGCTGCGGCGTACGCCTTCTTCGGTACGGCGTCCGAGGCGTTGGAGCCGACGGAGACCTCCTTCTTGTCGCCGCC
This sequence comes from Streptomyces sp. NPDC005799, assembly GCF_040630525.1. Classification (NCBI taxonomy): domain Bacteria; kingdom Bacillati; phylum Actinomycetota; class Actinomycetes; order Kitasatosporales; family Streptomycetaceae; genus Streptomyces; species Streptomyces sp. NPDC005799. Next base: position 8,653 of record NZ_JBEXXQ010000082.1, on the reverse strand, counting down.
GGGTCCGCTCCCGCACGCCGACAGCAGGGCGGGCAGTGTCACCGCGCCGGCACCGAGGGCCGCACCGCGTAAGAGATTTCGCCGGGACATCCGATGACCTGCCTGGTCATTGGACTGGGCCAACCGGCCGAACGATGACTGCGCCATGTCCCCCTCCTCGGGTTGCCACCCCACACAACCGAACGCGTGGCTTGGATCTCACCTCCGTGTGGCCTTGGCGTCAAGGGTTCTGACGGGATACCGAACAACCGTTACCTCATCTCTTCCAACAGAGTCCGACACGACTTACCGTAAACGCGCACCGATGACGAGGACATGATGTCCTCCTACCTTTCGCGTGTTCGGAGGAAACGTAACGATGCGTCACCTTCACCCCCGCACAACCCGCCGAAGAGTGGTCGGAGCGTTCGCCGCGAGCCTTCTGTGCGCGGCCGGACTCGCCGCGCCGGCTCTCGCGGCACCCCCCGCCGGGCCTGTGGCACCCACCCTGGCGGACGGTCTGGCCCTCACCCCGCCGATGGGCTTCAACAACTGGAACTCCACGCACTGCCGTGCCGATTTCAACGAGTCCATGGTCAAGGGAATCGCGGACATCTTCGTCGAGAAGGGCCTCAAGGACGCCGGCTATCAGTACGTCAACCTCGACGACTGCTGGGCGCTGCCGAACCGGGACGCGGACGGCAGACTCGTCCCGGATCCGGTCCGCTTCCCCAACGGGATCAAGGCGGTCGCGGACTATGTCCACTCCAAGGGACTCAAGCTCGGGATCTACACCAGCGCGGGCACCAAGACCTGCAACAGCGCCGGCTTCCCGGGTGCGCTCGGCCATGAGTACAGCGACGCCCAGCAGTTCGCGGACTGGGGCGTCGACTACCTCAAGTACGACAACTGCAACAACCAGGGTGTGGACGCCAAGTTGCGCTACACGACCATGCGGGACGCCCTGAAGGCGACTGGCCGGCCCATCGTCTACAGCATTTGCGAATGGGGCCAGAACAAACCATGGGAATGGGCCGCCGACGTAGGCCATTTGTGGCGCACCACCGGTGACATCAGTGACAACTGGGGCTCGATGGTGGGGATTCTGAAGAAGAACCTGCCGCTCGCGCCGTATGCCGGCCCCGGGCACTGGAACGACCCGGACATGCTGGAGGTCGGCAACGGCGGCATGACCGACACCGAGTACCGCACGCACTTCTCGATGTGGTCGATCATGGCCGCGCCGCTGCTCATCGGCTCCGACCTGCGCAAGGCGACCCCGGCGACCTTCGACATCCTCGACAACAAGGAGGTCGTCGCGGTCGACCAGGATCCGCTGGGCAAGCAGGGCACGGTCGTCTCCTCCGAGGGCGGGCGCTGGGTCGTCGCCAAGGAGATGAAGGACGGCAGCCGCACGGTGGCCCTCTTCAACGAGTCCGACTCCGCCCAGCACATCGCCACCACCACCGCGGCCGTCGGCCTGCCCGAGGCTCCCGCCTACAGCCTGCGGGACCTGTGGCAGCACCGCAGCTACAACACCGCGGGCGCCATCTCAGCGACCGTCCCGGCGCACGGCACGGTCCTGGTACGGGTCTTCGCCGACCGCGCCTGGGCGCTGCACCCGCCCGCCGTCGAAACCGGTCTGGAGGGCAGCCCGTTGATCGAGGCGGGCAAACCGGCCGCGCCGACCACGGTCGTGACGGACCTGGGCCGCACCCCCGCACTGCTCGTGTCGGCCGGCCTCACGGGACCCGACGGCTGGACCGTCCGGGCGACCTCCCCGACCCACGCCCTCGTCCTGCCGACCGGCCGCTCCCTGCGCACCAAGTGGTCGGTCACCGCGCCACCGGGGACGCCGACGGGGTCGTACGCGCTGACCCTCAGGGCGAGTTACCGCTCGGCGACCGGTGCCCGCGTCGACAGCTCGGTCCCGCTGACGGTGTCCGTCGTCGTGCCCCCGCCCGCGGGTACCTCGTCCCTCGGCGATCTGCCGTGGCTGTCGGCCACCAACGGCTACGGACCGGTCGAGCGCAACACCAGCAACGGCGAGAGCAAGGCGGGTGACGGGCATCCGATCACCCTCGGCGGCGTGGTGTACGCCAAGGGGCTCGGTGTCCACGCGGACAGCGACGTCGAGTTCTACACCGGCACGGCGTGCGCCACGCTCACCGCGGACGTCGGCGTGGACGACGAGAAGGGCGCCAAGGGCACCGTCGCCTTCGAGGTCTGGGCCGACGGCACCAAGGTCGCCTCGACCGGCGTCCTGACCAACGCGATGCCGGCGCAGCCGCTCACCGCGGACGTGACCGGCGCCCAGGTGGTCCGTCTCGTCGTCACCGACGGCGGAGACGGCAACGACTCGGACCACGCGGACTGGGCGGACGCACGACTGACCTGCTGATCCCCCGCGAGGGGCTCCTAGGGCGCACCGGTGAGCCGGTGCCGCCGCGGGCAGGGCCCACAAGCCTTCAGGCGGGGCCGCTGAGCCCGCTCGGGGAGTTCGGCGGCCCCGCCTGAACGTTCCTGCCCTCCGAGGCCCCGAGAGCGCCCCCTGGGCGCTCAGACCGCGGCCGCGTCCGCCCGCTTGGCGAGCGCGGCCGCGGCCGCTCCCACCAGTCCGGCGTCCGTGCCCATCTGCGCCGGGGTGATCTCCAGCCGCTGCACGAAGGAGAGCGTCGCGTAGCTGCCGAGGGCCTTGCGCAGCGGGGTGAACAGCACGTCGCCCGCCTTGCCCACGCCCCCGCCGATCACCGCGACGTCGATCTCGACGAGGGTCGCGGTGGCCGCGATCCCGGCGGCGAGCGCCTGCGCCGCCCGCTCGAAGGAGGCCACGGCGACCGGGTCGCCGGCCCGGGCGGCGGCGGCCACGGCGGCGGCCGACGTGTCACCGTCCGGGCCGGGCACCCAGCCTTTCTCGATCGCGCGGCGGGCGATGTTCGGTCCGCTGGCGATGCGCTCCACGCAGCCACGCGAACCGCACGGACACAGATCCCCGTCCAGGTCCACGCTGATGTGGCCGATGTGGCCCGCGTTGCCCGTGGGACCGGGGTGGAGTTGACCGTTCAGGACGAGCCCGCCTCCGACGCCGGTGGAGACCACCATGCACAGCGCGTTGTCGTGGCCGCGGGCCGCGCCCTGCCAGTGCTCGGCCGCCGTGATGGCCACGCCGTCGCCGATCAGCTCGACCGGCAGACCGCCGGCCGCGTCCCGCACCCGCTGGACCAGCGGGTAGTCGCGCCAGCCCGGGACGTTGACCGGGCTGACGGTGCCCGCGGAGGCGTCCACCGGTCCGGCGCTGCCGATACCGAGGGCCGTGGCGTGCCCCCACAGGGGCGAGGCGGTGAGTTCGCCGAGGACGTCCACCACGGCGCCCATCACGGTCTCGCCGTCCTGCTGCGCGGGCGTCGCGCGCTGGGCGCGCACCACGATCTGGCCGTGGCCGTCCACCAGCGCCCCGGCGATCTTGGTGCCGCCGATGTCCAGCGCGGCCACGAGGTCGGTCTGCATCTGTGTCGGATCTCCCGGTCAACCAATCGGATCCCCGTCGGCGCGGGGGGAGTTCCCCCTCCGCCACGGAGAAGTGCGGGCCGGTCTGGCGGTGGGGACGCAGGCCGGAGATTGCGTTGTACAGTGTCTCTCGCATATGACAACGTTGTCCAGGCTCTATGCTCGACGCCACATCCTCATACAAACTCATGGTCCGACGCATCCCCATGGACGAGACAGGACAGGACAGCGCATCGTGCCCGAGACCGCCCGCCGTACAGACCGCCTTTCCGGGAGCCGTTACGGCAACCGTCCGACCATGAAGGACGTGGCCGCGCGCGCCGGAGTCGGGCTGAAGACCGTCTCCCGCGTGGTCAACGGCGAGCCCGGCGTGACCCCCGAGACGGAGCGCCGGGTGCAGGAGGCCATCGACGCACTGGGCTTCCGCCGCAACGACAGCGCGCGCGTGCTGCGCAAGGGCCGTACCGCCAGCATCGGACTGGTCCTGGAGGATCTCGCCGACCCGTTCTACGGCCCCCTCAGCCGCGCGGTCGAGGAGGTGGCCCGCGCGCACGGCGCCCTGCTGATCAACGGCTCCAGCGCGGAGGACCCGGACCGTGAGCAGGAGTTGGCGCTGGCGCTGTGCGCACGGCGGGTGGACGGGCTGGTGGTGATCCCCGCCGGGGACGACCACCGCTATCTGGAGCCGGAGATCAAGGCGGGCGTCGCCACGGTGTTCGTGGACCGTCCGGCCGGGAAGATCGACGCGGACGTCGTCCTGTCGGACAACTACGGGGGCGCCCGGGACGGCGTCGCCCATCTGATCGCCCACGGCCACCGCCGGATCGGGTTCATCGGCGACATGCCCCGCATCCACACCGCCGCCGAGCGCCTGCGCGGCTACCGGGCCGCCATGGAGGACGCGGGCATCGAGTTGGCCGACGCCTGGATGTCCCTGGGTGTCACGGATCCGCAGCGGGTGCGGCGGGCGGCCGAGGAGATGCTGTCCGGGCCGGACCCGGTCACGGCGATCTTCACGGGCAACAACCGGGTCACCGTCACCGCGGTGCGCGTCCTCGCCGAACACAAGCGCCCGGTCGCCCTTGTCGGCTTCGACGACTTCGAGCTCGCCGATCTGCTCCAGCCGGGCGTCACGGTCGTGGCGCAGGACGCGGCGGCACTCGGCCGTACCGCCGCGGAGCGGCTCTTCCGCCAGCTCGACGGCGACCTGATCACGCCGGAGCGCATAGAGCTGCCCACCCGGCTGATCACCCGCGGATCGGGCGAACTGCCGCCGGCGGACTGAGGCACGCATGCGGGAGCGAACCCTCGAAGCGCTGGGCCTGGCGAAGGCCCCGCGCGACCATCCCCTGCTCTACCCGGGCGCGTGGCCCACGGAGTCCGGACTCCTCTCCGGCGACCATCTGCTGCCGCTGGACCGGCTCGTGCACGACGAGGACCGGGTGCCGGTCCTGGCGGTGGGTTCCAACGGCTGCCCCGGCCAACTGCGCGGGAAGATGGCCGAGTCGGGGATCACCTCGCCCGTCCCGATGGTGAAGGCGTACGTCACCGGGATCGACGTCGGTGTCTCCGCGCACGTCAGCCGCCTCGGGTATGTCTCGGCGGCGCCGTTCCAGGCACCGGACACTGTGCGGGAGTTGTTCGTGACGTGGCTGAACGCCGAGCAGCTGGCGGTGATCGACGCGAGCGAGGGCGTACCGCTGCCGTACGGCAACTTCCGGCGGGCCTGGCTGCCGTCGCCGGAGGTGCGGATCGAACTGGAGGACGGCACGCGGCTGCCCGGCGCGTACGTCTACGTCAACCGGCGCGGGGTCCTGCACAACGGCACCCCGGCGCCACGGACGCATCCCGGGCAGCGGGAGCTGCTGACCGAACTCCTCGTGGGATCGGCCCGCTTGCGGGAACTGTTCGGTGTGACGCCCGAGGAGTTCTGCGCACGGGCCCGTGCCGACGTACGGCTGTGCGAGCGGGGCACCCGGGTGTTCGCCGAGGAGAAACTGGTCACGGCGTCGGGGCTGGAGCGGTTCGTGCGGGATCAGCAGACCGGGAGCCCGGGGACCGGCTGATCATGGTCGCCGCCCCGGATGTAGACGTCGCTGACGTTGACGTTCGTGTTGCCGCTGTCGTCGGCCGTCCTCGCCCACCACACCTTGGTCCACTGGCCGTAGGTCTCACGGCGGCCGAGGTTCTGCCGGCAGTGGAAGTGGTTGCCGCCCGCGTGCAGCACACCGGCCTCGGCGCCGGAGGCGGTGGAGGACTTCGCTTCCCGCCAGACCGCGCAGTCGTACTTGCCGCCGCCGATGGACGTACAGGAGGGCGCCGGAGCAGTGGCACCACCGTGACCGGAGCCGGCACCCCGGCACCCCGGCACCGGCAAGACCGACGCCCGCGACGCCTACGTCATCGCCGATGCCGCCCGCACCATGCCCCACCTGCTGCACTCCATCGACCCCGACGAAAGCGTGCGGGCCGTTCCTGTGACAGTCCTTGCGTGCCGAACAGACTTCGGGGCCGGGGCGACAACACCAGGCGACGGTGACGGCTGTGACGGGTCTGCTTACGTGCCGGAGACGGTGAGGTCGCCGCGCCGCGGCGCCGCGAAGCCCTCCAGGTCGGCCCTGGTCAGACCGGTCAACCGGGCCACCTCGGCGATGTCGAGGGCGCCGCAGTCCAGGCCGCGCAGCAGATAGCCGCTGAGGGCCTTGGCGGTGGCGGGCTCGTCCATCACGTCGCCGCCGACCCGGCCCGCGTACCGGGCGAGCCGGGCGGCTGCCTGCTCGAAGCCCTCGCGATAGAAGGCGAACACGGCCGCGTACCGGGTGGGGATGTGGCCGGGGTGCATGTCCCAGCCCTGGTAGTAGGCGCGGGCGAGGGCGCGGCGGGTCAGGCCGTAGTGCAGGCGCCAGGCGTCGTGGACCTTCGCCGTCGGGCCGACGGGCAGCACGTTGGTCGAGCCGTCCGAGACACGGACCCCCGTGCCGGCCGCCGCGACCTGCATCACCGCCTTGGCGTGGTCGGCGGCCGGGTGGTCGCTTGCCTGGTGGGCGGCGGAGACACCGAGACAGGCGCTGTAGTCGAAGGTGCCGTAGTGCAGTCCGGTGGCGCGCCCCTCGGCGGCCTGGATCATCCGGGCGACGGTGGCGGTGCCGTCCGTGGCCAGGATGGACTGGCTGGTCTCGATCTGGATCTCGAAGCCGATCCGTCCGGCCTGCAGACCGTGGACCTTCTCGAACTCCTCCAGCAGCCGTGCGAACGCGGTGACCTGCTCGGCGTACGTCACCTTCGGCAGCGTCAGCAGCAGCCCCTCGGGCAGTCCGCCCGCGCGCATCAGGCCGGTGAGGAAGACGTCGAGGGTACGGATGCCCCGGTCCCGCACCGCGGCCTCCAGGCACTTCATGCGGATGCCCATGTACGGCGCGGCGGTCCCCTTCTCGTACGCCTCGGAGACCAGCCGGGCCGCGCGGGCCGCCGTCTCGTCCTCCTCGACGTCCGGGCGGAGTCCATAGCCGTCCTCGAAGTCCACGCGCAGGTCTTCGACCGGCTCGCGCTCCAACTTGGCGCGCACGCGCGCGTAGACGGGCTCGGCGAGCTCGTCGGACAGACCCAGGACCGCGGCGAAGGAGGCGGCGTCCGGGGCGTGTTCGTCGAGGGCGGCCAGCGCCCGGTCGCCCCAGGAGCGGATGGTGTCGGCGGCGAAGGCGTCCCCGGGGACGTACACGGTGTGGACGGGCTGGCGGGTGCCGGGGTCGCCGGGGTAAAGGCGCTCCAACTCGGCGTCGACCGGGGCGAGGGAGGCACTGATCTCCTCGCTGACAGCGCCCGCGAGGCTCGTCGCCACTGTCTCCTGCTGGCCCTGGCCCATCCCATACCCTCCTGTTTTCCGCTCTACGGAATCAACAATCCGTAGAACGAAGGTATCCGTGCACCTCGGGATGGTCAACACCATGTCCACACCCGGCCACGCCGTCACCTCGGCATGTTCACGACCCACTCACACCCGGGTATCACACTGCTCGACACACAACTCGCCCCGACGGGCGACTCGTTTGGCCTCGCGACCGAAGGAGCCCCCGTGCCGAACCAGCACCGAGTCCCCCGCCGACTGGGCCTCAAGGCCTTGCTGGCCGCGGCGGTCACCCTCCCCCTGTCCAGCGCGGCCGCGGTCTCCGCCCCGTCCGCCTCGGCGGAGGCGCCCCGGGTCCGCCGCGCCCCGGTGACCGGGCACCGGGTCCCCGATCTGCGCGTGATGACGTTCAACCTGCGGTTCGCCAGCACGGAGGAACCCGACAGCTGGGCCGACCGCCGCCCCGCGATGAGGCGGCTGCTGCGCGCGGCGGCCCCCGATGTCCTCGGCACCCAGGAGGGCCTCTACCGGCAACTGCGCGACATCGCGTCCGACCTCGCTCCGCATTACGCCTGGATCGGCACCGGTCGCGAACGGATCAGCGGTGACGAGTCAACGGCCCTGTACTACGACACCCGCCGCCTCTCGCCCGTCGAGCACGGCACGTTCGCGCTGTCGGACACCCCGGACGTGCTCGGTTCGGAGACCTGGGGCGGGGACACGCCCCGTACGGCCACCTGGGTGCGGTTCCGCGATCTCAGCGCCTTCGGCCGCGAGTTCCTCATCCTCAACACCCACCTCGACAACGCGAGCCAGTACGCGCGCGAACGGGCGGCCTCCCTCATCGTCCAGCGGATCGCCCGGCTCCGCGGCACGCTGCCGGTCGTGGTGACCGGCGACTTCAACGCCTACGCTCATGCCAATCGCGCCTACGACACGATGGTCGGCACAGGACTCGTCGACGCCTGGGACGCGGCAGCCCGGCGCGGGCCGCTGTACGGGACGTTCCATGCCAGGTACCGGCCGCCGCAGCCGAACGGCGAGCGCATCGACTGGATCTTCGTCTCCCCCACCGTCATGGTCGAACAGGCGTCGATCGACACGTCCTCACTGGACGGCCAGTACCCCAGCGACCATTTCCCCGTCCAGGTCTCGCTGCGCCTGAAGTGAGACGAGGCCCCCGCGACCGTTCGTGTGGTCGCGGGGGCCTCGTACGGCCGTCCGGTGATCAGCCCTTGCGGGTGTTGATCTCCTCGGTGAGCTGGGGGACGACGTCGAAGAGGTCGCCGACCACGCCGTAGTCGACCAGGTCGAAGATCGGGG
>NZ_JBEXXQ010000081.1:9234-35635 GCF_040630525.1 Streptomyces sp. NPDC005799 | reverse complement strand
CACGTTCTTCGAACCTCAAGCCGTCCCCCAAGCCGCCTGAAACATCACCAATCAACCGCCCCGCCCCTTGACGAAAGAGATAGGGGCACCCCCCAGAGCCAGGCGCCGAGGGCGCCGGTTGCGTGTGAGCAGCGTCGGGGCGCAGCCCGTGTGAACCCGGTCAGGGCGACTCGTGCAGGTCCGCTCGCCAGTCGTGGGACTTGATCGGGTGGCCCTTCGGGTACTCCAGGTCGACCCGACCGAGCAGGGTGAACCCGGCTCGTCTGCACACGGAGTTCGACGGGGCGTTGTCCACCTTCGGGAAGGCGTGCAGATAGCGGTGCTCACCGGCCTCCCGGGCGGCGGCGATGACGCCCCGGGCCGCCGCGACGGCCAGCCCGCGTCCCTGGAACTCGGGCAGCACGCCCCACCCCGTCTCCCACACCACGCCTTCCCGCCACTCCCGCTCCCAGAACCCGACGGACCCGACCGTCTCCCCGCCCTCCGTCGACACGACCCGGTACATCTGGCCGTCCCCCAGCGCGAGGTAGCGGCGGTGGCGCGCGGCGACCTTCTCCTCGCTCTCCGGCCCGCCCAAGTGCTCGGTCATCTCAGGGCTGTTGAGCCTGCGCAACAACCACAGGTCCCCTTCGCCCCAAGGCTCGAGCCGCACCTGCCGCTCCCCACCCGTGATCTCCATGCCGCCACCATAGGACCCGGGTCTGACAGTCCCCCCGGGCACCCGGGACCTGATCGACTCCAGGGCGGTCTCGGTCAGGCGGACGGACTGGAGGACGTGAACGACATGAGGCGGGCTCCCTTGCCACCGATGCTGCGAACGTGTGCCACCCACCCTTCCGGCCCCCGCCGACACATCGCCCACCGATCCCCGACAGCCGCACCCCCCGGCCGGCTTTCCCCCCGACAAACCACTCAGCCGTGCCACCCGGCTCGACGGAGGATGTCGAGAACGGCCCACCACCTCCGTCCCGGAGACGGACGGACCACCCGGACCGCCCGCCTCATTCAGCACCCAACACCCAAGGAGCCCCGGCATGACGATCCAGCGGATGGACAACGTCCTCATCGTGGTCGACGACCTCGATGCCGCCATCGCCTTCTTCGTCGAACTCGGCATGGAACTGGAGGGCAAGGGGCCCATCGAGGGACCGTGGGTCGAACAGGTCATCGCGCTGGACGGCGTCCGGCAGGACGTCGCCATGCTGCGCGTCCCGGGTGGACACGGCCGCATCGAACTGGCGAGGTTCCACACGCCGAGGGCGATCACCGCCGAGCCGAAGGACGCGCCGGCGAACACGCTGGGCATCCGTCGCGTCATGTTCGCCGTCGACGACCTCGACGACACCCTCACCCGCCTGCGCACCCACGGCGCCGAACTCGTCGGCGAAGTGGTCCGGTACGAGAACGTCTACCGCCTCTGCTACGTCCGCGGCCCCGAGGGCATCGTCGTCGGACTCGCCGAGGAAATCGGCTGAAGGGCGGGGCGATGAGTTCGGGGACCCGGGACGGTCTACCGGTCGTGGGCGGGTCAGGAGGCTCGTCGCGGGGGCGGCGGCAGGTCGCCACCGATCAGGAGGGCAGTGCGATGAGCGGACGTAGGGGCAGGGTGACCTGCGATCTCTCGATCTCGGTCGACGGGTACGCGGCGGGGCTCAACCAGAGCGAGGAGCGGCCGTTCGGCGACGACGGCGGTGACGGGTGGGGCGGACGGCTGCACGCCTGGATGTTCGACACCCCCGAGGAGAACCGGACCGAGTTGGGGCGGATGACGGCCGCCAAGGCGTTCGTCCTGGGCCGCAACATGTTCGGCCCGGTGCGCGGCGAGTGGGACCGGGCGTGGAACGGCTGGTGGGGCGAGGATCCGCCGTTCCACGCCCCGGTCTTCGTGCTCACCCACCACCAGCGCGACCCGCAGCCGATGAAGGGCGGCACCACGTTCCACTTCGTGACCGACGGAATCGAATCCGCGCTGGCACGCGCGCGTGAGGCGGCCGAGGGCGGCGACGTGTCCGTCCAGGGCGGCGCGACCACCGTCAACCAGTACCTCGCCGCGGGCCTGATCGACGAGCTGCGGCTGCACATCGTGCCGTTCACGCTCGGCGCCGGCACACGGTTGTTCGACGGCGTCCCCGCCCTGCGTCTCGAGCAGGTGGAGTCCCGGGCGGCGAGCGCGGTCACCCACGTGACCTATCGCGTGCGGTGCTGAGCGGAGGGCGGTGGCACCGAAACGCCACTGGCCGAACTCCTCTCACCCTCGTTCGTGTGAACCCCCCTCGTTCGTGTGAACCCCCCGAAGGAACTCGCATCCCAAATTCGAACAGGCGTAGCATTGTGGCGTGGCAACGACCTATGACTTCCCCAGTGACCTCCTCGCCGGTCAGGAGGAGCTGCATCAGGTCCGGGCCGAGCTGTCGGCCCTGCTCAAGCGTCTCCCCTGGTCGGTCGAGCCCCTGGACGGTTTCAGTGACACCGGCGGCTGGCGCAAGGTGGAGCGGCCCGCCTCCCCGGGCTGGACGCCCGACGAGCAGGCCGAGGTCGAGAAGCTCCGCCGCCGTGAGCACGAACTGGCGGTGTTCGTCACCACGCACCGCTTCTGGACCGAGGTCACGACCGACGACCGGGTGGACGCCCGCACAAGGCTGAAGCACGCGCACGGGGAGAGGGAGACGGCGCGGGAGTGAACGCGGAAGACCCCGGCCGAGACGGCCGGGGTCTTCTCATGCGGTGGGCGCGGACGGTTTCGAACCGCCGACATCCTGCTTGTAAGGCAGGCGCTCTACCCCTGAGCTACGCACCCGAGACGAGTCGACAGCCTACCTTGCCGGAGGCAGTGCCCCGCAAACCCGTTTCGAACATCCTGCCCGGTACATCCTGCCCGGTCGGGGGGATAACCCCACCCCGCATCCGGGAGCGTCCCGGATCCCCCTCCGGCTCCCCGCTCCGTACGGTCGTAGAGCCTCAACAGTCCGTTTCGGGAAGCAGTCCGTTGCGGGAAGTCCGTCTCAGGGGGAGATCCTCATGGCCAGTCGCAGCAACGTCGCCCGGGGGGCGCTGGGTGTCGTCGCCGTCGCGTTGATCGGGGGGACCGCCGCGTGCGGAGCCTCCGCCGGGGACGACAAGACACCGGACCACCGGACGTTCGCCCTGGCGGGGAAGACGCTCACCGTCGACTCCGACGACTCGGCGCTGGAGATCGTCGCCGCGGACGGCAACAAGGCGGGGCAGGTCGAGGTGACACGGTGGTTCCAGGGATCCGTGGCGATCGGCAAGGGCCCCAAGGTGACCTGGTCGATGAAGGACGACCGGCTGACGCTGCGGATGAAGTGCTCCGGTGTCGTCGCCGACTGCTCGGCCAAGCACCGGATCGAGGTCCCGCGCGGTGTCACCGTGAAGGTCGAGGACGGCGACGGGAGCGTGCGGGCCCGCGGCTTCGAGGACGCCCTCAGCATTCGTACGAGCGATGGATCCGTGCACGTCAGCGACTCCACCGGCCCTCTGACGCTGCGCACCGCCGACGGATCCGTGCACGCCGACGTCTCCTCCCGGCAGGTCCGGGCCGCGAGCGGCGACGGCTCGGTGCACCTCACCCTGGGCGCCGTACCGGACCTCGTGGACGCCGGCAGTCACGACGGTTCCGTCACCGTCGCGCTGCCCCGGGCCACGTACCGGGTGACGACGAAGACCGGTGACGGTTCGGTGGACGTGTCGGTGCCCCGGGACGACTCCAGCTCGCACGTCGTCTCCGCGCGCACCTCCGACGGCAAGGTCACGGTGAAGACCGTGAACTGACCGGCCCGTGTGTTCGTCCTTCACGGGTGGGAGAATGAAACCCGGTACCCGCCAGGACGGATGACAGCACGGGAGAGGGATGTGACGGCGACACCTTCGAAGCCGTACTCGCCGTCGGTGCCACGGGCACACCGCAAGGCGCTCACGGACACCCTCACCCTCATCGCCCTCCCCCTTGTCGCCGCGCCCGTGCTGCTCGCCGCGTTCGCCGGCGGCGGGACCCGGCGCTGGTTCGGCGGGCGGGCGGAGAGCCAGCGGGCGGAGGCGCAGGCGGCGAAGGACGCGGCGGCGGCCGCGTTCTACGAGCTGGACACCGCCCAGCGGGACCTGCGGATCTCGATCGAGACGATCACGGCCGTGGACGACTCCCCCGCCGCCCGCCGGGTCGTCTCCGACTTCGAGGCGCTGGGACGGCGCATCGACGAGGTCAGCCACCGCTACATCGACGCCGTGGACGCCCACGATCTCGACCGGGACGACCTGGAGGCCTCGGCCGCCACGCACGCGCGCACCGAGCTGACCCGGGCCAAGGACGAGCTGCTGAACGTCAAGCGGGAGCTGGACCGTTTCGGCGACAGCCTCGGCCCGCTCCTGGGCAAGGCGGAGACCCAACTGGCCCGGCTGGCACCGGCGGTGGAGCGGGCCCGGCAGGGGCTGCTGGCCGCCTCGAACGCCCTGGACGCCGTACGGGGATCGGGTCTGAGGGCGGACGATCTCGCCGCCCGTCTCGCCGCGCTCGGCCCCGAGCTGACCAAGCTCAACCAGGGCGCCGGACAGCACGGCGTCCCGCAGACGCTGGAGCGGGCGGAGCGGGTGGCCCGGGAGGCCGGGGCGGTACGGGCGGAGGCCGAACGCCTGCCGGAGAAGGCGGCCGAGATCGACCACCGTCTGGTCTCCCTGCGCACCCGCGCCCAGGCGCTCACCACGCGCGCCGGCCAGGTGGAGCCGGTCCTCAGCGAGCTGCGGCGACGCTTCTCGGCGGCGTGCTGGCAGGACCTGCAGCACGTACCGGAGCAGGCCGCGGAGAACGTCCGGCAGGCCGAGCTGAAGCTGAAGGAGGCCCAGGCGGCCCGCGACGCCCAGCGCTGGCCGGACGCCACGGCCCTGCTGTCGACGGTACGGGCCCTGCTGAACACCACCGACGAGTCCGTCTCGGCGGCCCGGGACCGCCTCCAGCGGCTGAACGCCGTACAGAAGGACCCCCAGCAGGAGATCGACAGAACCCGCTTCGCGATCCGGGACGCCCAACGCCTGGCGATGACGGGCCGGTCCACGCCGGATCCGCGCCACGCGCGTCCCCTGGACGACTCCGTGGCCCGGCTGGACCGGGCCGTCACCGCCCTGGAGGGCCGCCACCCCGACTACTGGCACTTCCTCACCGAGACGGAGGCGGTCCGCCGGACGGTCGCGGACGTGGTCGCGCGGATCCGGGAGGAGCGTGGGGGCGGCCACTGAGCGACCGCCCCCGGGGCAGCCTGACTAGCTGCGGTAGGCGTAGTACGCCGAGTTCGGGTACGAGGCGATCAGACTCGACAGCGTCCGTCGGTAGGTGTCCGTGTCGTGGTACGTCAGATACGGCACGCCACTGGTGCTGCGGTACGTCGTCATCATGGTGTGGTCCTTCGACCCGTCCTTGTCGAAGTCCATCTGCAGCACGTCCCCGAGGTCCATCTGGTACGCGTTGGCGAGCGCGGTCGTCCGCTTGGCGGTCTGCGTGAACCACGACCACTCGTTGACGCCGATCCAGGTGTCGGTGTCACTCGACGTCCCGGAGTTCCACGTGCCGTACTCCTGGGTGGAGCTGGTGACCTTCTTCCAGCCGCCGGCGAACAGCGCCTGGCTGATGAAGTTGGTGCAGTCACCGCCCATGCCGTTGTACTTGCGGTAGGCGGTGTTGTAGTTCTTCCAGTACTTCTCCGCGTAGGTCACCATCGCCGAGTAGTCGTACGGCGTCGACGTAGCGAGGTTCTTCGGGGCCGCCGGTGCCGGGTAGGTGATCGCGGCCCGGGGCGCGTCGATGACGGCGCTCGGGCGGACCTTGGCCGCGGGAGCCGCCGGGGCGGGCTCGTTGACGGGGCGGGGGCCCGTGTCGGTGAGGCGCTCACCGGTGAGCTGCCAGCCGCCGTCCGCAGCGGTGGTGAAGGTGAGTTCGTGGTGCGCGGTGAAGCCGGTGGTCGGCGGCTCGTCGCCGCGTATCTTCGCGTACGTCAGCGTGGTGGTCTCGGTGACCCGGACGGTGGCCGTACGCCCGCGCAGCCGCGCGCTGTTGACGGTGACCTTGGTGTCGGCGGCGGTGTACGCCTCGCCGAGGGCGGCGAGCCGCGAGCGGGTGCCGCGCAGCGACGTCGCCGCACCGGACTCGGACTTGGCCAGCGTGGACGCCAACCGCACGCCACCGGTGGCCTTCAGGGAGGTACGGGCGGCCGGCTGCGGGGTGTCGAGCAGCGCGGCCGTACGGTCGGTGAGGACGGCGTCCGCGATGCGGCCGAAGGCGCTCGTGGTGGCCCGCGGCGACGTCGCTGCGCGGCAGGTCGCGGCGTAGGCGACGGCCAGGAACATGCCCGTCAGCCCCACGGCTCCCAGGAAACCGCCGAGCCACTGCCGCCAGGAGGGCAGCCAGCGGCGCCAGCCGCGGCGGCTCGGGTGGGGGTAGGCGGGGCGTAAGCGGCGTAACGCCGTCCAGGGGGACCGTTTGGGTGCCGCCCGGCGGCGGCGCGGGCAGCGGTGGTCAGCCGGCCGGCCCGTGCGTTGTGCTCTCCGGGTCACGACCGGAAAATATCGACGATCTTCGCAACTTCTCCATATGCGAATCCGACAGGAACGATCACATACCGAACAGGAGAGAACATGGCAGCCTTGTGACTTGAGTCACAGGTTCCGCCTTTATCCCCCCGCTAACCTGGGAACATGCCTCGATACGAATACCGCTGCCGGACCTGCGGCGACACCTTTGAAGTCAGCCGGCCGATGGCCCGGTCCTCCGACCCCGCCTCCTGCCCCGCCGGACATGAGGACACGGTGAAGCTTCTGTCGACGGTGGCCGTCGGGGGCACGGCGTCCACCCCCGCGGCGGCGCCGAGGGCCGGCGGCGGGGGTGGCGGCGGGTGCTGCGGTGGAGGGTGCTGCGGCTAACCGGCCGTCGTCGAGGTCGCCCTGAGGAACTCCCGCAGGATGCGCTCCCCCGCCAGGACGCCCCGCTCCGGCAGTGCCGTGATCGCGGGGGCCGTCCAGTCGGCCTCCGCCAACTCGCCGTGGCCCGGGCGCCAGCCCCGGTCCGCGGCGAGGAGGAGGTCCGCGTCCAGCAGGGAGTCGCCCGCCGCCAGGGTCAGCTCCGCGCCCGTCCTGCGGGCGACCTCCCTCATCGCCGCGCTCTTCGTCAGGGGCTTCGGCACGGCGTAGATCTTGCGGCCCTGGAGGGAGACCGTCCAGCCGCGGTTCTCCGCCCAGACCGCGAGCTCCTTCACCCACTCCTCCGACAGCAGCTCCCGCTCGACGACCAGATAGGCGAACAGGTCCTCGGCGACCCGGTGTTTGCGCACCCAGGCCGGGTCGGCCGTGGCCAGCAGATGCTCGCGGACCTCGTCCAGCGGGGCGCACTCGTCCGCCAGCCGGGCCGTGACCCGCGCGTGCCAGTCCAGGTCGGAGACGCCGTCCACCATCAGGTGGCCGCCGTTCGCGCAGATCGCGTACTTCGGGGCCGGGCCCGGCAGGTTGATGCGCAGGTACTGCTTGCGGGTACGGGTCGTCGTCGGCACGAACACCGCCGCGTCCCCCAGGTCGGTCAGCAGCGCGGCCGCCGTCTCCGTCATGAACGACAGCGGTCTGCTCTCGTGCACCTCCACACAGAGCAGCCGGGGCGCCCGCGCGTCCGGCATGGTCAGCGCGAGGGCCGCCGGGGAGTAGATCAGCGTCCGGTCCAGGTCGCTCGCCACCAGCACCGGCATCAGACGTTCACCGCCAGGCCGTCGGCACCGGTCGCACCGCGCGTGTACTTCGGGTGGATCAACCCCACGCAGGTGTACGGCAGTTCGTCGACCTCCTCGACGGGCACCCCCCGCTGCCCGGCGAGCAGCCGTACGTGGTCCAGGTCGGCGCCCGCCCCGGCCCGCGCCAGGATCTTCCACGGCACCCGGCGCAGCAGCACACGCGTGGTCTCGCCGACGCCCGGCTTGACGAGGTTGACGTCGTGGATGCCGTACTCCTCGCTGATCCGCTCGACGGCCGCCCAGCCCTCCCAGGTGGGCTCGCGGTCACCGGACAGCAGCTCCTTCGCCTGCGCGTCCACCGCGTCGACGACCTCCGGGAAGCGGGCGGCGACGGCGTCGATGAACTCCAAGGAGACGTCCGCGCCCGCCAGTTCGCGGTAGAACTTGGCGCCGTGGAAGTCGTGCGGGCCGACCAGGTCCGCGCGCAGGACCGTGCGGGAGATCAGGCCGGAGACGGTCGAGTTGAGGCAGGCCGAGGGGATCAGGAAGTCCTCCCGGGTGCCGTACGTCCGTACGCAGGAACCCGGGTCGGCCAGGACCGCGATCTCCGGGTCGAAGCCGGTGATCCCGTCGGAGGTCTCGAACTCCTTGACGGCGTCGGCGAGTTCGCGGGTGATCGCGCCCTTGCCGGTCCAGCCGTCGACGAACACCACGTCCCGCGGGTCGTGCCGGTCGGCGAGCCAGCGCAGGGCGTTGGCGTCGATGCCGCGTCCGCGCACGATGGAGACGGCGTAGTGCGGCAGGTCCAGTCCCTGCCGGAACCGGGCCCAGCGGCGCATCAGCACGCCCACGGGGGTGCCGGCGCGGGCCAGCGAGACGAGCACGGGCCGGGGCGACCGCTCGGCCAGCACGAGCTCGGTGACGGCGCCGACCGCCTGCGCGAGACGGGAGGCGGTCGACTCCAGGGCCGCGTGGAAGAGTTCCTGGTACTGCTCGCTGGGCTGGTACTCCACCGGCAGCGACTCCGCGTAGTGCGCGCCGCCGCTCTGGATGGCCTCCTCCCGCTCCTCGGTCGGCGCCTCCAGCGTCACGTCCGAGAGGTCCTGGAGCAGCCAGCCGACCTCGTCGGGCGGGTACGAGGAGAAGGCGGGGCCGCGGAGGGGCTCGGGCAGCATGGCGTGCCTTTCGGGGACGTCGGGGACGTACGAGGGCACGACCACGAGCGAGACGTGCGGGGTGTGGGCGGCGAGCTGGGCCAGCAGGCCGTCGGGGGCGTGGAGTTGAGGGGTGTCCGCGCGGGAGTCGACGACCGCGACGACGGCGTCGAAACCGGCGCCGGCGACGTTGTAGGCGTAACGGTCGCCGGGACCGTCGGCCGGGTCGTCGTGGGCGGGGAAGACCAGGCGGCTGCGTATCGCGTAGCCCGGGTCGGCGACGGCCAGGACCGGTGAGCGGGTGGTGGTGGAGTAGGTGACCTCGGCGTCGGTGATCTGTTCCAGTTCGCGGGCGAGGCGGAGGGGGGCGTACATCAGCTCTTCGAAGCCGAGGATGTGTACGCGGCGGGCGCCCGTCGGGAGTGCCTCCGCGAGGCGGGCGGCCATGGCGGGGAGGGCGTGTTCGAGGCGGGTGCGGTGGCTTGGTGTGAAGCCGTGACGGCCGCCGTCGGGGAGGTTGCGGGGCCACAGCAGGTCCAGCCGCTTGGCGGTCGGGGGCGGGTTGTCCGTGGCTGGTCGCGCCCACGCGGCGGTAGCCGCAAATTCAGCACCGCCCCGCGCCCCTGGGTGGGTCACCTCGAACCGAGCTACAAGGTCCTGTCCCTTTGCCAGCACATCCTCCGGCAGCTTGACAGTGCCGGAAGCGGCCGTCACCAGGTCCACCCTCGCGCCTATCTCCCTCGCGAAGTCGTCCAAGCGGCCCGCGTCCGCAGGTGATCGCATGTCGACCAGGGCCACGACAACGTACCGGTCCCTCGGATAGCGCTCGTGGAGATCCCGGATCGTGTTCAGGACCGTGTTGCCCGTCGAGAACTCGTCGTCGACCAGGACCAGGGGGCCGTCTCCCGCGAGCAGGCCGGGGTTCTCCGGCAGCAGGAGATGCGACGTGGCGTGGGAGTGGGACTCCTCGAACCCCCCCGCCGCCGCGACCCCTGCCACCGGCCGACGCGTCGAGTGGAGGTAGGGGGCGGTGCCGATGCCGTCGGCCACGGAGTGGCCCAGCCCCGTCGCGGTCTCCGCGTAGCCGAGGACGACGGCCTCGCGGGCCTCCTCGGCCCCCAGGAGCTCCCGCACCCTGCGGCCCAGGGCGAACCCGTAGCCGTACACCACCGACGGCGACTGCGGGACGTGTTTGCCCAGGACGTTGGAGACGAGGAGGTGCGCCCGCTTGGGGTTGCGGCGCAGGGCCAGGCCCAGGAGGTCTTTGAGCTCGTCGTCGCCCACGAGTTCGAGCCCGAGTCGCTGGGCGACCCAGGTCCCGGACCAGACCCCGTCGTTCACTGCGTTGATCATGATTCCCTGATTGGTGAGATTCAGCCGGGTATGCCGGCGGCGAGCAGGTCCACGAAGCTGACGTCCTCGCGCGCGACGCCGAAGACCTCGGCCCGGAGCATGGTCCGCTCGGCCCAGGCGCGGTGCGGCTTCACCTCGTTCATCTTGTTCGTGTACGCCGATCTGAGCACGCCCCCGCCGCCCCGCTCGGGCCGCAGGATGTCCACGGCGTCGCTGAACTCCTCGTGGCTGACCACGGACAGCGCGTGCACGGGCAGGACGTGGGTGGGGTGGATGCAGGTCTTGCCCAGCAGGCCGTTGGCCTGGTCCAGGGAGATCTCCCGCAGCAGCCCGTCCATGGCGTGCTCGATCAGTTTCTCGCGCAGTTCGACGGCCTGCCCCTCGAGGAAGGGGCTGGTGCGCAGGAGCGGTTTGAACATGCGCTCCGGTACGCGGAAGTACTCCCACACCGGCCCGGTCACCGTGAAGCCGGTACCGTCGGCCCGGCCCAGCATGTTCACCACGTCGGCGATCACGGAGGCGACGATCTGGACGTCGTAGGCGGTCATGTCGGGGGCCCGGCGCAGACCGTAGGAGGCGCAGAAGTCGGTGACGCCGAGGCGCAGCGCGAGCACGCGGTCGCGGTACTTGTCGACGGTGCGGGCGATGCCCTCGAGGGCGGCCACCCGCGACTCCCGGTACATCAGCTCGGGGGTCTCCAGCACCGGCATCCCGAACAGCCGGTGGCCGCTCGCGCTCTCGCCGTGTGCCAGGGCCTCCAGGAAGGGGATGCCGCGCTCCTCGGTGAACTTCGGGAACACGAATCCGGACAGCAACCGCGCGTTCGCGCCCAGTCGCGACACGAGGTCGGGGATCTGCTCGGCCGTGCGGACCCGGATGAACAGCAGCGGGAGGCAGCCGGAGTCCCTGGTGGCCAGGTCGGCGAACTGGCGGACCAGGTTCTCCTCCCCGGCCGGCACGTCCGCGTCGTCGATCGAGTCCTCCAGGCACAGCACCATCGAGACGACGCCGTGCCCGGCCTGTTTGACGATGTCGTCGGCCAGCCGGGGCCGGGTCGCCGGGCTGTAGAGCGTGGCGCCCAGGGCCGCGGAGAGCAGCCGGGCCGGGGAGTCCGTGCCGAACTCGCACGGCTCCTGATGGAAAAGACGCCGCCGCACCTCCGGGGCGATGTGCCCGAAATGACGCATAAAACTCCCCCGTGGCACAAGGTAAGCCTGTGGATTCTGAGAACAGGTGGCCGGTAATAGTACGTACCGGCCCATGTCAGGGGTTCCCGTCGGGCATGAATTTCCGGTAACGCCCACGGACACACCCGTAGTGCGGTGCCGCCCCCGCGTTGTCGTGACCAGGACCGAGAAGGCAGGATGACCGCTATGACGCACGCGATGCTGAAAGGGTCGAACGTCCCGCTCGAGGCCACGGCGGTGCGCGCCGTGCTGCGCTGGACGCCCGGGCAGGGGGTCCCGGAGGTCGACGCCTCCGCGCTGCTCCTCAACCCCGACGGCCGTGTGCGCTCCGACGAGGACTTCGTCTTCTACAACCAGCCCCGGCACCCCTCCGGGAAGGTCAGGCTCCTCGGCAAGAAACGCACCGCCGAGGGTCCCACCGATACGATCCAGACGGATCTGGCCGGTGTCGAGCCCGACGTCAGCCAGATTCTCCTGGTCGCTTCGGCGGACGACGTCACCTTCGACCGCGTACAGGGCCTGCGCATCCTGCTGTACGACGCCTCGGTCGCCGACGGTGAGCCGCTGGCCTACTTCGACATCACGCCCCAGACCGGCAAGGAGACGGCGCTGATCTGCGGCGAGCTTTACCGCCGCGACAAGCGCTGGAAGTTCCGGGCGCTGGGCGAGGGCTACTCCAACGGCCTCAAGGGCCTGGCCACGGACTTCGGCATCTCCGTCGACGAGTCCGACCCGGAGCCGTCGGCGGCGCAGCCCCAGCCGCTGCCGCCGGAACAGCCCACCGGGGTCCCGCCCCAGCCGGCCTACGGCTTCCCCCCGCAGCCCGCGACGACCCAGCCGGCCTACGGCTACCCGCAGCCCACCCCGGCGACGACGGCGGCGGGCCCGGGCAACCAGTCCGGCTACGGCTATCCGCCGCCGGTGGCGACGCTCCCGAACCCGGACTTCCGGCTGCCCCCGCAGGGGCCGCAGTTCATCCGGCCCTGACGGGTGCGGGGCGCTACACCTTGGTCTTGTAACCCCGCCCCCACTGCAGCCCCCAGCCGTACAGCCGGTCCAGCTCCGCCTGGAAGCCGTAGACGAACTTGACCTCCCGTCGCACGACCAGCTCCTTCTTCACGTTCTCGATCATGACGACCGCGCAGGACCGGGCCTGGGGGTGCCGTTCGTCGAGGTGGATCTCGATGCGCGGCCCGTTGCTCGGGTACAGCGTCACGATGGCGTGCGTGCGGTCGAACGCCGGGGTCTGGTCGTAGATGTACACGAACACCAGCAGGCGCTTGATCTGCTCCCGGTGGTCGAGGTTGATGTACATGTCCTCGCCGGAGCCCGACCCGAACCGGTCATCGCCGCTGAGCTTGACGTAAGGCGGCGCGTTGACGTCCCCGAAGTAGGCCCCGAGGGGCTGTACGACGCCCTTGGAGCCGTCGGTCAGCTCGTACAGGCATCCCAGGTCGAGGTCCACGTTGACCATGCTCTGGCTGTGCCCCATGACCTCCGGCGGGCGCAGCGCCTTCAACGGGTGTCGCAGCAACGACTCGCGCTGCGAGCCGCCTATGTCGGACGTCCGCATCCGCCAGCTCAGGTTGACCCGCAGATGCCCGCTCGCCGCCTGCTGCTTGGTCAGGGACACGTAGTGGTGTCGTTTGGTCAGCTCGATCGCGTTCGTCGCCGCGCTGCCCGAGTCGAAGTCGACCTCACGGCCGCGCCACAGTCCGTCCAGAAAGCCCATTCCCGCCCCCACTAGTGCCCCGCACGTCACCCGAACGACCGGCGGGGCGGCCGGAGGCCCGGCCGCCCCGCTCAGAGCGTTCCCTCACCCACATGTGTGTCACACCCCGGCGAGCCGGCCGGAGGTGAACCGAGTCCTAGATGGGGGCCGAGACCTCAGCCTTCTCGTCCGAGCCCGTCCCTTTTCCCTCGGCCTCCGCCAGTTTCTGGTTGCGGCGCACGGAGGACCAGAAGGACCAGCCGATCAGGACGACACCGACGAGGCCGGTGATGACCTCGTTGATCTGGTACTGGATGGTGACCATGAGGATCACGGCCAGCGCGCCGATCGCGTAGTGCGCGCCGTGCTCCAGGTAGACGTAGTCGTCGAGGGTGCCCTGGCGGACCAGGTAGACGGTGAGCGAGCGGACGTACATCGCGCCGATACCGAGACCCAGGGCCATCAGGACGATGTCGTTGGTGATGGCGAAGGCGCCGATGACGCCGTCGAAGGAGAAGGACGCGTCCAGCACTTCCAGGTACAGGAACATGAAGAAGGCGGCCTGGCCGGCCAGGACGATCGCCGGCTTCTTCCTGCCGCTGCGCTCGGCCTCTTCCTCCTCCTCGTGCTCGCGTTCCTCCTCGGCCTCCAGGCGGTCCTCGAAGAAGCCGGAGAGGCCGCCGACGACCATGTACGTGATCAGACCCGCGATGCCGGCGATCAGCACCGTCTGCGCCTTGTCGACGTGGCCGCCGCCGTGCTGGTGGGCGTGGGTGGCGAAGGTGAAGGAGGTGACCAGCAGGACGATCAGGGCGATGCAGACCGACAGCATGTCGACCTTGCCGAGCTTGGCCAGCGGGCGCTCGATCCAGCGCAGCCACTGGATGTCCCGGTCCTCGAAGATGAAGTCCAGGAAGATCATCAGCAGGAACATGCCGCCGAACGCGGCGATCGCCGGGTGGGCGTCGGTGACCAGCTGCTGGTACCGGTCCTTGTTGTTGAGGGCGAGGTCGACGGCCTCGATGGGACCCATCTTGGCGGTGACCGCGACGATGACGACGGGGAAGACCAGCCGCATGCCGAACACGGCGATGAGAACGCCGACCGTGAGGAAGATCTTCTGCCAGAAGGCGTTCATCTTCTTCAGGATCCCGGCGTTGACCACAGCGTTGTCGAACGACAGGGAGATCTCGAGGACGGCGAGGATCGCCACGATGCCGAATGCCTCCCACCCCCCGTAGAAGACCGCGGCGACCAGGCCGAGCGCGGTAATCGCGAACGACCAGCCGAAGGTTTTCAGAAGCACTGGCTACCCAATCGTGTGTGGTACGGGTCTCGCCGCGCCGTACCCGGCTTTACGAAACATTGACTCCGAAGTCTAGAGCGATGCCCCGGAGCCCCGACGCGTACCCCTGACCGACTGCACGGAACTTCCACTCGCCCTGGTAGCGGTAGACCTCGCCGAAGATCATGGCCGTTTCCGTGCTGGCGTCCTCGCTGAGGTCGTAGCGGGCGAGTTCCTGTCCGTCGGCCTGGTTGACGACACGGATGAACGCGTTGGAGACCTGGCCGAAGGTCTGGCCGCGCTCGTCCGCCATGTGGATCGAGACCGGGAAGACGATCTTGTCGCACTGGGCCGGCACCCTGGCGAGGTCGATCAGGATCGACTCGTCGTCGCCCTCGCCCTCACCGGTGAGGTTGTCACCGGTGTGCTCCACCGAGCCGTCCGGGCTCTTGAGCTGGTTGTAGAACACGAACCACTCGTCGCCCAGCACCCGTCCCCCGCTGCACAGCAGCGCGCTGGCGTCCAGGTCGAAGTCGGCGCCGGTGGTGGAACGCGCGTCCCAGCCCAGCCCGATCATCACCTGGGTGAGGTTCGGCGCGGCCTTGGACAGGGAGACGTTGCCCCCCTTGGCGAGCGTGACGCCCATGATGCTGGTCCCTCCCCGAGTCGGTGCTTCTCTGCTGCTTGTCCTGCGCGTCCGGCGCCGCGCGTAAACGGCGCGGCGCCGGACGGGCGAGGCGCGTCTCAGACGTTGACGCCGAAGTCCTGGGCGATGCCGCGCAGGCCCGAGGCGTAGCCCTGGCCGATGGCGCGGAACTTCCACTCCGCGCCGTTGCGGTACAGCTCGCCGAAGACCATGGCCGTCTCGGTGGAGGCGTCCTCACTCAGGTCGTACCGGGCGATCTCCTGTCCGCCGGCCTGGTTGACGACGCGGATGAACGCGTTGCGGACCTGGCCGAAGGACTGCTGGCGGTTCTCGGCGTCGTAGATCGACACCGGGAATACGATCTTGTCGACGTCGGCCGGGACGCCCGCGAGGTTGACCTTGATCACCTCGTCGTCGCCCTCGCCCTCACCGGTGAGGTTGTCACCGGTGTGCTCGACCGAGCCGTCGGGGCTCTTGAGGTTGTTGAAGAAGACGAAGTTCTGGTCGTTGGCGACCTTGCCCGCGTTGTTCAGCAGCAGCGCGCTGGCGTCGAGGTCGAAGTCGGTGCCGGTCGTCGTCCGGACGTCCCAGCCCAGACCGACGAGCACCGCGGTCAGGCCCGGGGCCTCCTTCGTCAGCGATACGTTGCCGCCCTTGCTGAGGCTGACTCCCACGAGTCCTCCATTGGTGTCCAGGGCGGGGAGCCCCGCCGTGCGTTTGACATCGGATCAACGAATCGATCCTAGTGACGGGTTCCCGTCGTACGCATGGCTTGCCACCGAAGAAATCACAGGGTGTCGAGGGCCTTGACGTACTCGTTCAGGTCACGGGCGTCGGGGAGGGCGTTGACGACGGTCCAGCGGACCACGCCGTCCTTGTCGATGACGAAGGTGCCGCGCACCGCGCAGCCCTTGTCCTCGGCGAAGACGCCGTACGCGCGGCTGACCTCGCCGTGCGGCCAGAAGTCGCTGAGCAGCGGGTACTCCAGGCCCTCCTGCTCGGCGAAGACGCGCAGGGTGTGGATGGAGTCGTTGGAGACCGCGAGCACCTGGGTGCCGCGGTCCTCGAACTGCGGCAGGTTGTCGCGCACCTCGCACAGCTCACCGGTGCACACACCGGTGAAGGCGAAGGGGTAGAAGAGCAGGACCACGTTCTTCTCGCCACGGAAGTCGGAGAGCTTCACCGTGGCGCCGTGGTTGTCCTTGAGCTCGAAGTCGGGGGCTTTGTCGCCGACCTGGATCGCCATCGAAGTTCCGTCCCTTTCGGTGGGCTGTTCGGGTGGCATCCACCCTACGCAGCGATCACCGGGGGCCGGCGGACGGGCCGAGTACGACGCCCGGCCCGTCCGTGGGTGGGTGGCTATTTCTTGGACTTGGCCGCCTTCGGCGTCACCAGCCGGCTGCCGCTCCAGTCCTTGCCCACGCTGACGCTCTTGGAGGCCGACAGCCCCGCCGTCGTCGCGGCTTCGGAGATGTCGCTCGGCTCGACGTATCCGTCCCGGCCGGTCTTCGGCGTCAGGAGCAGGATCGACCCGCCTTCTTCGATGTACGTGGTGGCGTCCACCAGCGCATCGGTCAGGTCGCCGTCGTCGTCGCGGAACCAGAGCACCACGGCATCGGCGACGTCGTCGTAGTCCTCGTCCACCAGGTCACTGCCGATGACTTCCTCAATGGCCTCGCGGAGTTCCTGGTCTACGTCGTCGTCGTAGCCGATCTCCTGGACCACCTGCTCGGGCTGGAACCCCAGCCTCACGGCAGGGCTCGTCTCCGCGTGGTCCGCGGTCGCGCTCACGGGTTGCCTCCTGATCTTGTCTTTGGGTATGTCTCAGCCACGCGCGTGCGCGAAGCATTGGCCGTAGTCCACACGGGCGGGGCGGATCGCGCAAGTACCCGGCCGTTCAGACCGCCGAAACGGTGACGTTCCTGGCCGTGTCACCGCAACTCCAGCCACGACGCCCACGCCGCCAGTGACCTACACCACACCGTTGTGCCCGGTTTGCGGCATTGGGAACCCGGGACTCCTGTTGCGGATCTCGGTTACCTCTCAGTAGAGATGACGTTTGCTTTCCCGAGGTACACGATGGGGAACGGTGCAGGCACACCGAAAAGCAGCTCAAATGCAGCCCTCAGCAGCCCACAGCAGCCCTCTGACAGGTAAGGAACAGCGTGGCTTCCGGATCCGATCGCAACCCGATCATCATTGGCGGCCTTCCGAGTCAGGTTCCTGACTTCGATCCCGAGGAGACCCAGGAGTGGCTCGACTCCCTCGACGCCGCCGTCGACGAGCGCGGCCGTGAGCGGGCCCGCTATCTGATGCTGCGGCTGATCGAGCGGGCCCGCGAGAAGCGCGTGGCCGTGCCCGAGATGCGCAGCACGGACTACGTGAACACGATCCCGACCAAGGCCGAGCCGTTCTTCCCGGGCAACGAGGAGATCGAGCGGAAGGTCCTGAACGCGACCCGCTGGAACGCCGCGGTGATGGTCTCCCGCGCCCAGCGTCCCGGCATCGGGGTCGGCGGCCACATCGCCACGTTCGCCTCCTCCGCGTCCCTCTACGACGTCGGCTTCAACCACTTCTTCCGGGGCAAGGACGACGGTCTCGGCGGCGACCAGGTCTTCTTCCAGGGCCACGCCTCCCCCGGCATCTACGCGCGCGCGTACCTGCTCGACCGGCTCAGCGAGGAGCAGCTGGACGGCTTCCGCCAGGAGAAGTCGAAGGCCCCCAACGGCCTGTCCTCCTACCCGCACCCGCGCTCGATGCCGGACTTCTGGGAGTTCCCGACGGTGTCGATGGGCCTCGGCCCGATCGGCGCGATCTACCAGGCGCGGATGAACCGCTACATGCAGGCGCGCGGGATCGCCGACACGTCGAAGTCGCAGGTGTGGGCATTCCTCGGCGACGGCGAGATGGACGAGCCGGAGTCGCTCGGCCAGCTGTCCATCGCCGCCCGCGAGGGCCTGGACAACCTGACCTTCGTCGTCAACTGCAACCTGCAGCGCCTCGACGGCCCGGTGCGCGGCAACGGCAAGATCATCCAGGAGCTGGAGTCGGTCTTCCGGGGCGCCGGCTGGAACGTCATCAAGCTGATCTGGGACCGCTCCTGGGACCCGCTGCTGGCCCAGGACCGCGACGGCATCCTCGTCAACAAGATGAACACCACGCCGGACGGCCAGTTCCAGACGTACGCCACCGAGTCCGGCGCGTACATCCGTGAGCACTTCTTCGGTGACGACCAGCGGCTGCGCGCGATGGTCGAGAACATGACCGACGACCAGATCCTGCACCTGGGGCGTGGCGGTCACGACCACCGCAAGATCTACGCGGCGTTCAAGGCGGCCACGGAGCACAAGGGCCAGCCCACGGTCATCCTCGCCAAGACCATCAAGGGCTGGACGCTGGGCCCCAACTTCGAGGGCCGCAACGCCACGCACCAGATGAAGAAGCTGACGGTCGACGACCTCAAGCGCTTCCGCGACCGGCTGCACCTGCCGATCTCCGACAAGGAGCTGGAGTCCGGCGCCCCGCCGTACTACCACCCGGGCCGGAACTCGGAAGAGATCCAGTACATGCACGACCAGCGCAAGCAGTGCGGTGGTTACGTCCCCACCCGTGTGGTGCGCTCCAAGCCGCTCGCGCTGCCGGACGACAAGACGTACGCGAGCGTGAAGAAGGGCTCGGGCCAGCAGTCGATCGCGACGACCATGGCCTTTGTCCGTCTCCTCAAGGACCTCATGCGGGACAAGGAGCTCGGGCGTCGCTTCGTGCTGATCGCGCCGGACGAGTACCGCACGTTCGGCATGGACTCCTTCTTCCCGAGCGCGAAGATCTACAACCCGCTCGGCCAGCAGTACGAGGCGGTGGACCGCGATCTGCTGCTCGCGTACAAGGAGTCGCCGACGGGCCAGATGCTGCACGACGGCATCTCCGAGGCCGGCTGCACCGCCTCCCTCATCGCGGCGGGCTCGGCCTACGCGACGCACGGCGAGCCGCTGATCCCGGTCTACGTCTTCTACTCGATGTTCGGTTTCCAGCGCACCGGTGACCAGTTCTGGCAGATGGCCGACCAGTTGGCGCGTGGATTCGTCTTGGGCGCGACCGCGGGGCGTACGACCCTGACCGGTGAGGGTCTGCAGCACGCGGACGGCCACTCGCAGCTGCTCGCCTCGACGAACCCCGCCTGCGTCGCCTACGACCCGGCGTACTCCTACGAGATCGCGCACATCGTGCAGGACGGTCTGCGGCGGATGTACGGCGGGTCCGAGGAGCATCCGCACGGCGAGGACGTCTTCTACTACCTCACCGTCTACAACGAGCCCATCCAGCACCCGGCCGAGCCGGAGAACGTGGACGTCGAGGGCATCCTCAAGGGCATCCACCGGCTCTCCGAGGGCACCTCCGGGTCGATCCCGGCGCAGGTCATCGCGTCCGGTGTGGCCGTCCCGTGGGCGGTGGAGGCGCAGCGGATCCTCGCCGAGGAGTGGAACGTCAAGGCGGACGTCTGGTCGGCCACCTCCTGGAACGAGCTGCGGCGCGAGGCCGTGGCGGTGGAGGAGCACAACCTGCTGCACCCCGAGGAGGAGCAGCGGACGCCGTACGTCACGCAGAAGCTGTCGGGGGCGCAGGGGCCGTTCGTGGCGGTGTCCGACTGGATGCGGTCGGTGCCGGACCAGATCGCCCGGTGGGTGCCGGGGACGTACCAGTCGCTGGGGGCCGACGGGTTCGGCTTCGCGGACACCCGCGGTGCGGCGCGCCGGTTCTTCCACATCGACGCGCAGTCGATCGTGGTGGCGGTGCTGACGGAGCTGGCGCGGGAGGGGAAGGTGGACCGGTCGGTGCTGAAGCAGGCGATCGACCGGTACCAGCTGCTGGACGCGTCTGCCGCGGATCCCGGGGCGGCGGGCGGCGACGCGTAGTGCCGTGACCGGGGGCCGGTGAGTCGATGGGCGGCGGGACTGTGGTCCCGCCGCCCATCGGCGTTTCCTTACGATGCGGGCATGGAGCAAGAAACGGCGCAGGCGCGCTGGGAGCACCTCACCCAACGGCCGCTGCTGGGGCTGGCCGTGGTGTTCGCCGTCGCGTATGCCGTGCCGATCGTGGACCACTCGGCGGGGCATGCGCTGACGCAGGTGTGCACGGTGGTCGAGTGGGTGGTGTGGGGGGCCTTCGCCGCGGACTATATGACGCGGCTGGCTCTCGCCCGGCGCCGCAAGGAGTTCGTGCGCCGGCACTGGATAGACCTGTGCGCGGTCGTGCTGCCGATCCTCCAGCCACTGCGGCTGCTGCGCATGGTCGCGACGCTGATGCTGGTGGGGCGCCGGGCGCGGATGGCCAACCAGATCAGGCTGACGACGTACGTCGGCGGGGCGGTCGTCGGGCTGCTGATGTTCGGCTCGCTGGCCGTGCTGTCCGTCGAGCGGGACTCGCCGGACGGGAACATCCGGACGCTGGGTGACGCGCTGTGGTGGTCGTTCACGACCATGACGACCGTGGGGTACGGCGACCACGCCCCGACCACCGGCCTGGGCCGCATGATCGCCGTCGGCCTGATGCTCTCCGGCATCGCGCTGCTGGGTGTGGTGACCGCCAACATCGCCGCCTGGTTCCTGGCCCGCTTCGAGAAGGACGACGCGGAAGAACAACGCCAGACCCAGGCCATCGAGTCCCTGACCGCAGAAGTCCGAGCCCTCAGAGCCGAGGTCGCCGCCCTCCGCGAACTGTCGGGCAGACCGTGACAGGAGCGTCCCCGCGGCTTGAGGACCCCGGCCCGACCGGCGCATGGGGGCAGACCCCCGTCCTCGCAGGGCTGGGATCGAGCGACTGCCCGCCCGGGGCACGGGACTGAGACCGATCCCGGCACAAAGAAGCCCGCGACCGCGCAAACGCCGATCTTCGGGCCCCGGCGACGAGTTCGTGACCACCTCCGGCCACCTCGACCCGCGCATGAGGCGGGCCCCCGGTCCATCCACCGGGGGCCCTTCCCTCACCTTGCCCCGGGTCAGAACAAGCCGTTGCCCGGGGTGGCCGCCCCTGCCAACCACACGATCGCCAGGAGCGTGTCAATGGCGCCCAGTACGAAGGCGACCAGGGCCGGAAGCGAGCGGCTGCCCGCCCAACTGCGGCCCATGGCGAGCCAACCACAGACGATCGCCACGGGGCCGAGGATGATCCCCAACACGAAGAACCCAGCGACCGCGCAGATACCGACCTCTCTGGGGGACACCCCCAGACCCCCGGCGATGATTCCGAGCGCCGCGCGATCCGGCCCGGTCCGTGACCACCTCCGGCCACCTCGACCCCGCGCATGAGGCGGGCCCCCGGTCCATCCACCGGGGGCCCTTCCCTCACCTTGCCCCGGGTCAGAACAAACCGTTGCCCGGGGTGGCCGCCCCTGCCAACCACACGATCGCCAGGAGCGTGTCAATGGCGCCCAGTACGAAGGCGACCAGGGCCGGAAGCGAGCGGCTGCCCGCCCAACTGCGGCCCATGGCGAGCCAACCACAGACGATCGCCACGGGGCCGAGGATGATCCCCAACACGAAGAACCCAGCGACCGCGCAGATGACTCCGATGATTCCGAGCGTTGCGCGATCCGGCCCGGTCCGTGACCACGTCCGGCTACGTGACCGGGGGTACCTGCGCGTTCCGTGTCCGAAGCCCGCCATCATCAACTCCCTGAACCCCGGGGTCTGTTCGGGGTTCAAGCATGCGGGTACCCCCGGATCGGCGATTAATCATCGGACTGTCGGCGCGCTGTCCCCCTCCGGCAGCGCGCCGCAGCACCGGTCCGCCCTCTCCGGAGGGCCTGACCCACTGTGACCTGCGGCGCAGACCGGAAGCGAGGGATCTTTAGCCGCTTCACCCTGATAGGGGAAGTTCCTTGAAGTCCCCTCAGATGTGGCCCACTCCGGCGCCCGCGTCCGCGTTGGCACCCCGCTTGGTGAGCAGGGCGACGAAGACCGCGACCACCGCGACACCGCAGGCCACGAGGGACGCCAGGCTCATCCCGGAGATGAAGGTGTCGTGCGCGACGTCCGTGATCTTCGCGACGACCGCCTCCGGCGTGCCCTTGGCCACCGGCGCCACACCGACCTGGACCGCCTCGGAGGCCTGGTCCAGCTGGGCCGGGGTGAGCGGCGGAAGACCGGCGTCCTTCCAGTTGCCCGCGAGGTCGCCGTCGACCTTGGAGGCCATCACCGCACCCAGCACCGCCGTACCGAGGCTGCCGCCGATCTGCATCGCGGCCTGCTGCAGACCACCTGCGACACCCGACAGCTCCATGGGCGCGTTGCCGACGATGACCTCCGTCGCGCCGACCATGACCGGCGCGAGACCGAGGCCGAGCAGAGCGAACCAGAGGGACATCACGGCGCTGCCGGTGTCGGTCTGCAGCGTCGACATCCCGTACATGGCGATCGCGGTGGCCGCCATGCCGCCGGCCAGCGGGATCCGCGGGCCCAGCTTGGTGATCAGCGCGCCCGCGAGCGGCGAGCCGACGATCATCATCCCGGTGAGCGGGAGCAGATGGAGACCGGCGTCGATCGGCTTCATGCCGTGCACGTTCTGCAGGTAGAACGTCACGAAGAACAGGCCGCCCATGAACGCGATGGCCATCAGGACCATCAGGACGACGCCCGCGGAGAGCGGGACCGAGCGGAAGAGGCCGAGGGGGATCAGCGGCTCCTTGACCTTCGTCTCCCAGAAGGAGAAGAGGGCGAAGCCGAGGAGGGAGGCGGCTATGAACGTCCACGTCTTGCCGTCGCCCCAGCCCCAGGTCGGCGCCTTGATCAGGGCCCAGACCAGGCAGAACATGGCGCCGGAGAGCAGCGCGATGCCGAGGATGTCGAAGGAGCGCGGCGCGTTCTGCGCGCGGTGGTCGAGCAGGATCAGCAGGCCCAGCACCAGGGCGATGGCGCCGACCGGCACGTTGATGAAGAACACCGACTGCCAGTTGACGTGCTCGACGAGCACTCCGCCGAGGATCGGGCCGCCGGCGGTGGAGGCGCCGATGACCATGCCCCAGATGCCGATGGCCATGTTGAGCTTCTCGGCCGGGAAGGTGGCCCGCAGCAGGCCGAGCGCGGCCGGCATCAGCAGCGCGCCGAACAGGCCCTGCAGCACACGGAAGGTGACGACCGCGGCGATGCTGTTCGACAGGCCGATGGCGCCCGAGGCGGCGGCGAAGCCGGTCACGCCGATCAGGAAGGTCTGGCGGTGCCCGAAGCGGTCACCGAGCTTGCCCGCGGTGATCAGGGAGACCGCGAGGGCGAGGAAGTAGCCGTTGGTGATCCACTGGACGTCGGCGAAGCTCGCGCCGAGGTCCTTCTGGATGGCCGGGTTGGCGATGGCCACGATGGTGCCGTCCAGGGCCACCATCATGACGCCGACCGCGACCGTGATGAGAGTGAACCAGGGGTGGCCGCGCAGTCCGGACGAGGACGGCGACCCGTCCGACGGGACCTCCGGCGCGTCGCCCCCCGACCCCGTCGTGTCGATGGTCTGACTAGTCATGCGTTCGAGGCTAATGGCAGCCACTGACAGTTGACGAATCAAATCAGAAGTCGGTAACTGACACTCATGGAAACACTGCGCGAACGCAAGAAGCAGCGCACCCGGGACGCCCTGCTGCGGGCCGCCGTCGAACTGTTCACGACCCGCGGCTACGAGGGCACCACCGTCGACGACATCGCCGAGGCCGTCGACGTCTCGCAGCGCACCTTCTTCCGCTACTTCGCCGGCAAGGAGGAGGCCGCGCTCGCCCTCCAGGAGCTGGTGGTGACGCGGTTCGTCGAGGCGGTCCGCGAGCGGCCGGCCGACGAGGCGCCGATGGAGGCGCTGCGGCGGTCGGTGCTGGAGGGCTGGGCAACCCTGCACGAGGTGATCGAGGCCGTCGTACCGGTGGAGCTGTACCTGCGTCTGTACCGGGTCGTCGAGTCGACGCCGGTGCTGCTGGCCGCGCATCTGCGCCGCAACGAGGAGATCGAGGAGACTCTCGCGCGGGTGCTCGCCCAGCGGGAGGGCGTGGACGTGGACGCCGATCCACGGCCGCGGCTGGCGGTGGCGGTGTTCGGCGGAGTGATGCGGGTGACGGAGCGGCAGTGGGTGGCGCGCGGGGACTTCGGCCTGGAGGAGATGCGCGCGTTGACCGTGTCGTACCTCGAACAGGTGGGCCAGGCACTCACCGAGAACTGGCGGGCACGCTGAGACACGATCAGGCGGTCGCGCGTTTATCGAAACGTGATACCCGTCACTCGGCTCACGCGAGACCCTCTCGTTCTCCTAGTGTGTCCTCCCAGTGACTTCCTTCGACACCTCCCCGCAACTGAACGTCTGGCGCGCACTGCTGGCCCTGTCCGTCGTCTTCGTGATGCTGGCGACCACCGGATGGACCGCTCTGCGCAGCCACGGCGTGACGACCCCCCTGCAGGCCTCGCTCTCCTCGTGGGAGCACGGACGCCTGCACGGCCACCGGCTGCCGGACCCCGACGCGACCCCCGCGCGGCTGTCCCGGTTCTTCGCCTCGCTCACCGCCCAGGAGCGCACCGTCCTCGCCCGCCGCTACCCGCTCGCGGTCGGCAACATGAACGGCGCGCCCGTCGCCCTGCGCTACGAGGCCAACCACCTCGCGCTCGGCCGGCAGCGCAAGGTGGAGCTGAAGCGCATGCACGACCCGCGCCTGACGCCCGCCGGGCAGCAGGAGGCGGGCCGCCGTATGCACCGCTACGAGCAGCTGATGAGCCGCGGCCGGCAGATCCTCGCCTTCGATCCGGAGGCCTCCGGGCGCGTCGCCGAGGTGCTGGGCGACCTGCAGCGCGCCCAGCGCGTGTCGGTCGTCGTCCCCGGCGTCGACACCGACCTGCTCACCTTCCAGAGGACCTACCGCCCGTATTCGGCGCCGGTCGGCATGGCCAAGTCGCTGTACGCGGCCGAGCGGGCGGCGAGCCCCGGCACACGTACGGCCGTGATCGCCTGGGCCGACTACACGGCGCCGGCCGGACTCGGCATCGAGTCGGCGACGGGCGTGCGCGCGGCACAGGGCGCGCTTCGGCTGAACGCCCTGCTGCGGGCCCTGCCCGGCCGCGCGCCGGTGTCGCTGTTCTGCCACAGCTACGGCTCGGTGGTGTGCGGGGTCGCCGCGCACGCGCTGCCGCGCCGGGTGGCCGACATAGCGGTGGCCGGAAGCCCCGGGATGCGGGTGGAGAAGGCCGCGCACCTGCACACCTCCGCCCGGGTGTGGGCGATGCGGGACGCCTCGGACTGGATCCAGGACGTGCCGTACCTGGAGCTCGGCGGCCTGGGGCACGGGGCGGATCCGGTGTCGTCCGCGTTCGGGTCGCGGGTGCTGTCGGCGCAGCGCGCCAAGGGGCACGCGGGCTATTTCGAGCCCGGCACGGACAGCCTGCTGAACTTCGCGGAGATCGGCGTTGGCGCGTACCGCTCGGTGCGGTGTGCGCACGATGATGGGGCGTGCCGCGCGGGTTTGTCCGGCGCGGCGGCGGCCCAACGCGCGTAGCACCGCAGAAACTGCGGTCTGTGCGGGGTGGCGACGAAGGAACGGTTCGTGCATACGATGAGCCGCATGGGTGACGTACTGGCCGGATTTCATGCCGCCTGGGAGTTCGAGTCCGACTCCGTGCTCATCCGTTACGAGCGGGGCCTGCGAACACCGAAGCTCTTCCAGGCGCTGGGGGAACGGCGGATCCCGCTGGAAGCGGTGTCGGATGTGACGCTGGCCCCGGGCAGACGGGGCACGGTGGTGCTGCGGGCCGAACTGCGGGCCGGAGCCGACCCGCTGCTGGAGGCGGCGGCCGGGCAGCTGAAGGAAGGGTGCGACCCGTACCGGCTGGTGCTGCCCAGCGAGCGCGAGACCCTCGCCGAGTACTACGCCGACGAGCTGAAGTCCGCGCTGAGCGACGGTGACGAGCCCGCCGACCGTTTCCTGGTGGCCGCTCCCGAGGCGCCGCGGCAGTTCAAGGCGTACGACGCGAAGGCGTTCTTCGACGGCAGGACCGTGAACTTCCGGTGGTTCTGGACGGGCGCGTCGTCGGCGAAGTGGAAGGCGGGCGACCAGAGCTTTCCGGTCACCGCGCTGAGCGGGGTCGAGTGGCGCTCCCCCGAGGTCTTCGAAGGTCATCTCCGGCTGCTGCGGCGGGACGGGGCCGAGGCGCCCGCGCAGCCCGACCAGGATCCGGCGGCCGTGCTGTTCGGCCTGGGATACGGGCCGGTGCACGAGTCGCTGCCGTTCGCGGCGGCCGTCCTGGCGGGGGTGGGCCGCGGGCGCGAGCCCCCCGCGGGGGCCGGCCCCCCCGCCCCCCCCCACAAAGCCGGGCGCCAACGGGATCAGGGGGAGCTG
>NZ_JBEXXQ010000081.1:0-9224 GCF_040630525.1 Streptomyces sp. NPDC005799 | reverse complement strand
GGCGGGCGCCGTCGCCGCGGCGGTGGGGGGCGCCGGCCGGGGCGGCTCCGGGCCGGTGCGTATCGCCGCCGTCGGTGCCGGCCCGCCGGGACCCCGCCGACATCGCGGAGCGCATCCGTCACCTGGGCGAGCTGCATCAGGCGGGCCTGGTGACGGACGCGGAGTTCTCCACGAAGAAGGCCGAACTGCTGGCGGAACTCTGAGCTACTCCCGGCCGGCGGAGGTGAACGTCATGTCCGCGTACCGGTCTCCCGCCACCTTCGCCGCTATCGGCTCCAGCAGGGACAGCTGGTCCTCGGTCAGCGCGATGGTCGCCGCTCGCGCGTTCTCCTCCACGCGGCCCGGCTTGCGGGTGCCCGGGATGGGGATCACGGGGAGACCGTGCACCGCCGCCTGCTGCTGGACCCAGGCGAGCGCCACCTGCCCGAGCGACACGCCGTGGGCCTCGGCCACCGTGCGGATCGGCTCCAG
This sequence comes from Streptomyces sp. NPDC005799, assembly GCF_040630525.1. NCBI lineage: Bacteria > Bacillati > Actinomycetota > Actinomycetes > Kitasatosporales > Streptomycetaceae > Streptomyces > Streptomyces sp. NPDC005799. The sequence continues at coordinate 8,753 of NZ_JBEXXQ010000081.1, read as the reverse complement.
CAGAGCCGCGTTGGCGGCCGCGTTCTCACCGGTGAAGCGGGGCTGCTGACGGCGGAAGTCGCCGGCGGTCAACTGCGTGTCGGGGTTGGTGAAGGCCCCGGTGAGGAAGCCACGGCCGAGCGGGGAGTACGGCACCAGGGCCACGCCCAGGTCGCGGGCGGCGGGCACCACCTGTGCCTCGATGTCCCGGCTGAACAGGGACCACTCCGACTGCACGGCCGCGATCGGGTGCACGGCGTGGGCGGTGCGCAGTTCCTGGGCGGTGACCTCGCTGAGCCCGAGGTGCTTCACCTTGCCCTCGCGCACCAGCTCCGCCATGGTGCCGACGCTCTCCTCGATCGGCACGTTCACATCGCGCCGGTGCATGTAGTAGAGGTCGATGACGTCGACGTCCAGACGCTTCAGGCTCGCCTCGACGGCCTGGCGGATGTACGGCGGGTCGTTGCGGATGATCCGCCGGGTGGGGTCGTCCGGCGGGATCGACAGGGCGAACTTGGTCGCGATGACGACCTGCTCGCGGTGGGCCTGGAAGAACGGCGAGAGGAACCTCTCGTTCTCGCCCTGGCCGTAGGCGTCCGCCGTGTCGAAGAGCGTGACGCCCAGCTCCAGGGCACGCTCCAGGGTGGCGCGCGACTCCTTCGCGTCGGAGGGGCCGTAGGCGAAGCTCATGCCCATGCAGCCGAGGCCCTGGACGCCGACCTCGAGGCCGCTCCCGCCCAGAGGTGCGGTCGGGATCCTGCCGTCGGTCATCGGACCTTCTCCCCCTCGTAGGCGCGGGCGCGCTCCGCGTCCGCGTAGAAGCTGATCTTCCGGTCCAGCACCGCGAGCGTGTCCTGCAGCTCCGCGATCCGGGCCAGTACGTCGCGCCGGGTCTCCTCCAGCAGCTCGAACCGCTCGCCGTAGGTGTGCTCGCCCTCGCGCACCAGTTCCGCGTAGCGGACCATGTCGGCTACCGGCATTCCGGTGAGCCGGAGCTTGCCCACGAGGTCGAGCCAGTCGAGGTCGCGGTTGCTGTACCGGCGCTGGCCGGTGTGGGAACGGTCGACGTGCGGCATCAGGCCGATGCGCTCGTACCAGCGCAGGGTGTGCGCGGTCAGCCCGGTGAAGGCGACGACCTCGCTGATGGTGTAGCTGTCCTGGCCTTGCGGGCGCCGGTGCGGATGGGGCGGGGCGCCGCAACTGTCGGTCCTGGTAGGGGTGGTCTCCATCACCGTCATGGCCTCAACGCTATGGCCTTGGAGTGCACTCCAAGCAAGCGGAATCGGTAAGAAACAGCCCCCAGCCTGACCCCACGAGAAGCAGGAAGGGGAAGCGGCTTAGGCTCGTCGGCATGTCCTTGCAGAGCCTCGCGCTGATCGAAAACTGGCCGGTTCCCGTCGCCGCGGCGGGTGTGGTGCGGGCCGACGGGACGGTGCCGGGCACCCACGGCCCCGTCGACCGGCGTTTCCCGCTGGCCTCGGTGACCAAGCCGCTCACGGCGTACGCCGCGCTCGTCGCGTACGAGGAGGGCGCGATCGAGTTCGACGAGCCGGCCGGGCCGACCGGCTCGACCGTCCGTCATCTGCTCGCGCACACCTCGGGTCTCGCCTTCGACGAGCACCGGGTGACGGCCCCGCCCGGCGAGCGGCGGCTGTACTCCAACGCCGGTTTCGAGCAGTTGGGCGACCACATCGCCAAGGCCACGGACATCCCGTTCGCCGAGTACCTGCGGCAGGCGGTGCTGGAGCCGCTGGGCATGACGTCCACCTCGCTGGAGGGCTCCCCGGCGAAGGACGGCGTCTCGACGGTGGCCGACCTCCTGCGCTTCGCCGCCGAGATCCAGGCCCCGCGCCTCCTCGACCCCCGCACGGTCGCGGAGGCGATGACCGTCCAGTACCCGGGCACCAAGGGCGTCCTGCCGGGCTACGGCCACCAGAACCCCAACGACTGGGGCCTCGGCTTCGAGATCCGTGACGCCAAGTCCCCGCACTGGACGGGCTCCTCGTCCTCCCCGCGCACCTTCGGCCACTTCGGCCAGTCCGGCACGTTCCTGTGGATCGACCCGGACGCCGGGTGGGCGGGCGGGAACGGCACAGGGGTCGCGTGCGCAGCTCTGACGGATCGCGCGTTCGGCCCGTGGGCGATCGAGGCGTGGCCGCCCTTCACGGACGCGGTGCTCGCGGAGGTGTGACGCCGGTCCCGGCGGGCCTCCGGGCGAGCACCTCCGAAGCGAGCCGCTCGATCGCGGGGCGCAGCGGGCGGGGCTCGCCGAGCGGACGCCAGTCCTCGACGGAGACGGGCACGCCCAGCGAGCGGATCCGGTCCGCGAGCGAGCCGAAGGCCCCGTTGTCGCGCACGGCCGTGACGAAGACGACGGCGTCGCAGCCGGTGGCGGTGAGCCGTTCCAGGAACTCGGTCACGAACGCGGCCGGGTACTGCCTGGGGCAGGTGCGCGCGTACATCGAGAAGACACCGATGCGCACGTGCCGGTCCGCCGAGACATGGACGACCAGTGGTTCGCCGATCCCCGCCTCGGGATGCGGTTCTACCAGCTCGCCCGGTTGCAGGTCGCCGGCCAGGCCGTCCCTGACGCGCGTTTCGAGGAGCAGCATCTCGATCAGTTCCAGCAACGGCTCCTCCGAGTCGCCGTAGGCCGACTCGATGATCTCCCGCAGCCGCTGGGCCTCCCCCTCGGGCAGCCGTGCCGCCGTCCGGTCGACCGCCTCGTTGCGGCGCACCGCCAGGTGCAGTTCGAAGTCCCGCAGTTTCGCCCCGACGATCGGCATCCCGCTGACCGCGATCAGCAGGAACAGCGCGCCGGCGGCCAGCATGGCCACGCTCCCGGCCTGGTTGCCGCCCGTGAACACCGCGGCGACCCCGGCGGCGGCCAGCGCTCCGCCCACACCTCCCGCCACCTGCCGCTGTCTTCTGGTCAGCGGGACCGGCTCGGAGTGGCGGCTCGCGTCGGCCTCGACCTGCGGTGCATCCCCCTCGGACATGGCGCCGATGATAGGTCAGCCGCCTTGCGGTGCAAGGGAGTTGGCAGGGATCAACCGTTCATCTCCCACAGCAGCACCTCGGCCCGCGTCAGCCCGACCGCCTCCAGGCCCTCGGCGTCGGTGATACGCGCCGCGTCCCCCGTCGCCAGCTCCTGCCCCCCGAGCCGTACGTCGCCGCGCACCACGTGGACGTACACGAACGCGCCGTCCGGTACCGCCGTCCGCTCCCCCGGGCCCAGGCGCCGCACGTGGAGCATCGCGCCCGCCTCCGGGACCGCGTACGGGGTGGAGTCGGCGATGCCGTGGACGATCTCGTACGACGGGTCGCCACCGGGTTTCAGGGGGGCCAGCCACATCTGGACGAAGGTCAGGGGGGCGGGGCCGTCGTTGCGTTCCACGTGCCGTACCCCCGCCGCAGCGCTCAGCCGCTGCACGTCCCCGGGGCGCACGGTCGTGACGTGGCCCTCGGAGTCGCGGTGGGTCAGCTCGCCCTCGACCACCCAGGTGACGATCTCCGTGTGGCTGTGCGGGTGTTCGTCGAACCCGGCGCCGGGGGCCAGCCGCTCCTCGTTGCAGGCGATGACCGCGCCGAAGCGGAGGTTGTCGGGGTCGTAGTGCGGGCCGAAGGAGAAGGCGTGCCGGGACTCGATACCGGCCGCCGCGTCGCCCCCGGGATAGCGCTCCGCAGCGCGCCGTACGTCCATCACGTACCCCAAGGTAGCGGCGCGGCGGGAGCCGTGCGGGGGTCACCCGCAACCCTGCTCGGCACACTCCCGTCCGGATAAGGCAGTCTTGTCCCGTGCCCGAACCCGAAGCCAGCAAGCCCGAAGCCACCCGGTCCGACGTCCATCCGCACGCGGCGACCCTGAAGCGGCTGGAGAAGTCCTCCGGGAGCCTCGCCGCGCAGGCCATCGCGCGGATGGACGAGACGCTGCCGTGGTACCGGGCGATGCCCCCGGAGAACCGTTCCTGGATCGGGCTGGTCGCCCAGGCAGGTATCGCCGCCTTCACCGAGTGGTTCCGGTACCCCGACGCCCCGCAGGCCATCTCCACCGACGTGTTCGGGACGGCGCCGCGCGAGCTGACCCGGGCCATCACGCTGCGGCAGACCGTGGAGATGGTGCGCACGACCATCGAGGTCATGGAGTCCGCCATCGACGAGGTGGCGGCGCCCGGCGACGAGAACGTGCTGCGCGAGGCCCTGCTCGTCTACGCCCGTGAGATCGCCTTCGCCACCGCCCAGGTCTACGCCCAGGCCGCCGAGGCACGCGGTGCCTGGGACGCCCGGCTGGAGTCGCTCGTCGTCAACGCGGTGCTCAGCGGGGAGGCCGACGAGGGGGCCGTGAGCAGGGCCGCCGCCCTCGGGTGGAACGCGCCCGAACATGTCTGCGTGGTGCTGGGGACCGCCCCCGACGGGGACTCCGAGCTGACCGTGGAGGCCATCCGGCGCGCCGCCCGGCACGCCAAGCTCCAGGTGCTCACCGGGGTGCTCGGCGACCGGCTCGTCGTCATCGCCGGCGGCAGCGACAACCCGATCGGCGTCGCCAAGTCGCTGATCGGCCCTTATGCGGCCGGACCGGTGGTGGCGGGTCCCGTCGTACCGGACCTGCTGGCCGCCACCCGGTCCGCGCAGGCCGCCGCCGCCGGCCTCAAGGCGTGTTCCGCCTGGCAGGACGCGCCGCGCCCGGTACTGGCGGACGATCTGCTTCCGGAACGCGCGATCGCGGGTGACCCGAGCGCCCGCGAGCAGTTGGTGGAGGAGATCTACAGACCGCTGGAGGAGGCCGGCTCGGCACTTCTGGAGACGCTCTCCGTCTACCTCGAACAGGCGTCCAGTCTCGAGGGCGCGGCCCGGATGCTCTTCGTTCACCCGAACACCGTGCGCTACCGGCTTCGACGTGTGACTGACGTCACCGGTTGGTCACCCTCTGATGTACGCTCCGCTTTCACCCTGCGCATCGCGCTGATCCTGGGGCGTCTGGCCGTTGGGGATCTCCCCGCCTAGTCTTTTGTCGGGGATCCACAAAACCCCCTCGTGTTCTTCGTCCTTGTCCCCACGGGCGGCCCGGGCCGCCCTCAAGAGAGAGTGTGAGAGTGCTCGTACTCGTCGCTCCCGGCCAGGGCGCCCAGACGCCCGGCTTCCTGACTCCCTGGCTCGAACTCCCCGGTGCCGCCGACCGCGTCGCCGCCTGGTCGGACGCCATCGGACTGGACCTCGCCCACTACGGCACACAGGCCGACGCGGACGCGATCCGGGACACGGCTGTGGCCCAGCCGCTCCTCGTCGCCGCCGGAATCCTGTCCGCCGCGGCACTCGGTGACATGTCTCCGAACGCCGTCGCCGGTCACTCCGTCGGTGAGATCACCGCCGCCTCCTTCGCCGGCGTCCTCGACGACACCGCCGCGCTGACCCTGGTCCGCAAGCGGGGTCTGGCCATGGCGGACGCCGCCGCGATCACCGAGACCGGGATGTCGGCGCTGCTCGGCGGCGACCCCGAGGTGACCGTCCCGCACCTGGAGAAGCTGGGCCTGACCCCGGCGAACGTCAACGGCGCCGGCCAGATCGTCGCCGCGGGCACACTGGAGCAGCTCGCCGCGCTGAACGAGGACAAGCCCGAGGGCGTCCGCAAGGTCGTCCCGCTGAAGGTCGCCGGCGCGTTCCACACGCACCACATGGCCCCGGCGGTCGACGCGCTGGCGAAGGCCGCCGCCGACCTCACCCCGGCCGACCCGAAGGTCACGTACGTCTCCAACAAGGACGGCCAGGCCGTCGCCACCGGTGCCGAGGTGCTCGAGCGGCTGGTCGGCCAGGTCGCCAACCCGGTCCGCTGGGACCTGTGCATGGAGACCTTCCAGGAGCTCGGCGCCACCGCCCTGATCGAGGTCTCCCCGGGCGGCACGCTGGTCGGCCTCGCCAAGCGCGCGCTGCCGGGCGTGAAGACCCTCGCGCTCAAGACCCCCGACGACCTCGACGCGGCCCGCGCGCTCATCGCCGAGCACGCTTCAGCCTGACGCCCTAAGGAGCCGTACGAACATGTCGAAGATCAAGCCCAGCAAGGGCGCCCCGTACGCGCGCATCCTCGGCGTGGGCGGCTACCGTCCCACCCGGGTGGTGCCGAACGAGGTGATCCTCGAGACGATCGACTCCTCCGACGAGTGGATCCGTTCGCGCTCCGGCATCCAGACCCGGCACTGGGCGAACGAAGAGGAGACCGTCGCCGCCATGTCGATCGAGGCGTCGGGGAAGGCGATCGCCGACGCCGGCATCTCCGCCGAGCAGATCGGCGGCGTCATCGTCTCGACGGTCTCGCACTTCAAGCAGACCCCGGCCGTGGCGACCGAGATCGCCGACAAGCTCGGCACGGACAAGGCCGCCGCCTTCGACATCTCGGCGGGCTGCGCGGGCTTCGGTTACGGCCTGACCCTCGCCAAGGGCATGATCGTCGAGGGCAGCGCGGAGTACGTCCTCGTCATCGGCGTGGAGCGGCTGTCCGACCTCACCGACCTGGAGGACCGGGCGACCGCCTTCCTGTTCGGCGACGGCGCGGGCGCGGTCGTGGTGGGCCCGGCCACCGAGCCCGGGATCGGCCCGACCGTCTGGGGCTCCGAGGGCGACAAGTCGGAGACCATCAAGCAGACCGTGCCGTGGACCGAGTACGACAGCACGGGCAAGTTCCCTGCGATCACGCAGGAGGGCCAGGCGGTGTTCCGCTGGGCCGTGTTCGAGATGGCGAAGGTCGCCCAGCAGGCGCTGGACGCGGCCGGAATCACCCCGAACGACCTGGACGTCTTCATTCCCCACCAGGCCAACGAGCGGATCATCGACTCGATGGTGAAGACGCTGAAACTGCCGGAGCACGTCACGGTCGCGCGTGACGTACGCACCACCGGCAACACCTCGGCCGCCTCGATTCCGCTCGCGATGGAGCGGCTTCTGGCGACCGGTGAGGCGAAGAGCGGCGACACCGCGCTCGTCATCGGCTTCGGGGCGGGTCTCGTATACGCCGCGACTGTCGTTACCCTCCCCTAGGCACTGCGTGCCGGATCACGAACGGTCCGGGCACGCAGAGCACTGCCAAACCCTCTGGATCACATAGAAGGAGCGCCTGACATGGCCGCCACTCAGGAAGAGATCGTCGCCGGTCTCGCCGACATCGTGAACGAGATCGCCGGCATCCCGGTTGAGGACGTCCAGCTGGACAAGTCCTTCACCGACGACCTGGACGTCGACTCGCTGTCCATGGTCGAGGTCGTCGTCGCCGCCGAAGAGCGCTTCGACGTCAAGATCCCGGACGAGGACGTCAAGAACCTCAAGACCGTCGGCGACGCGACCGACTACATCCTCAAGCACCAGGCCTGAGCCCTGCTCGGGCCGGGCGCTGAACCGGCCCCGCCACCCGGCGGTGGCGCCGCTTAATCCTCGTAATTGGAGAAAGAATTCCCGTGAGCTCGACCAATCGCACCGTGGTCGTCACCGGTATCGGCGCAACCACACCGCTGGGTGGCGACGCAGCCTCTACCTGGGAGGGCCTGATCGCCGGCAAGTCCGGTGTGAAGCCCCTGGAGCAGGAGTGGGCCGCCGACCAGGCGGTCCGCATCGCCGCGCCCGTCGCGGTGGAACCGACCGAGGTCATCCCCCGCCCGCAGGCCCGCCGCCTGGACCGCTCGGCGCAGTTCGCGCTGGTCGCGGCCAAGGAGGCGTGGGCGGACGCCGGTTTCGAGGGCAAGGCCGGTGAGGACCCGAAGGTCGACCCGGACCGCCTCGGCGCCGTCATCGCCTCCGGCATCGGCGGGGTGACGACCCTCCTCGACCAGTACGACGTGCTGAAGGAGAAGGGCGTCCGCCGTGTCTCCCCGCACACCGTGCCCATGCTGATGCCCAACGGCCCCTCGGCCAACGTGGGTCTGCTGGTGGGCGCCCGGGCGGGCGTGCACACGCCGGTCTCCGCGTGCGCCTCCGGCGCCGAGGCCATCGGCTACGCCATCGAGATGATCCGCACGGGCCGCGCCGACGTCGTCGTCGCCGGTGGCACCGAGGCGGCCATCCATCCGCTGCCCATCGCCGCGTTCGGCAACATGATGGCGATGTCCAAGAACAACGAGAACCCCGAGGGCGCCTCGCGTCCCTACGACGTCGCGCGGGACGGTTTCGTCCTCGGCGAGGGCGCCGGAGTGATCGTCCTGGAGTCCGCCGAGCACGCCGCCGCGCGCGGTGCCCGGGTGTACGCCGAGGCGGTCGGACAGGGCATCTCCGCCGACAGCCACGACATCGTGCAGCCCGAGCCGGAGGGGCGGGGCATCTCGCACGCCCTGCAGAACCTGCTGGAGCGCACCGACCTGGACCCGGCCGAGATCGTGCACGTCAACGCGCACGCCACCTCGACGCCGGCCGGTGACATCGCCGAGCTCAAGGCCCTGCGCAAGGTGTTCGGCGACGACGCGGACCACATGGCGGTCTCCGCGACCAAGTCGATGACCGGTCACCTGCTGGGCGGCGCCGGCGGTGTGGAGACGGTCGCCACCGTCCTCGCGCTGTACCACCGGGTCGCCCCGCCGACCATCAACGTCGAGAACCTCGACCCGGAGGCGGAGGCCAACGCCGACGTCGTCCGCGGCGAGGCCCGCAAGCTGCCCGTGGAGGGCCGTGTCGCCGCGCTGAACGACTCGTTCGGCTTCGGCGGGCACAACGTGGTCCTGGCGTTCCGGACGGTCTGAGAACCGCCCGTACGCCGGCCCCCGCACAACCGAAGGGCCCTCACCGCCCGGTGAGGGCCC
>NZ_JBEXXQ010000080.1:0-35914 GCF_040630525.1 Streptomyces sp. NPDC005799 | reverse complement strand
GCAGCGCGGCACCACCCACACCACGCAGCACACTGCGCCGGCTGGGCGAAGGAAGAGAAAGACCCGAGGGAGAGAGGTCCATGTACGGCTCCTGAAGGCAGGGTTCGGCCGCCACTGCGCCACGTCGAAACAAGTCGAAACCGACCAGAAATCAACTCGACCGAACATCGTGGCGGTAATAACAGCCCCATATCCGGTCATGGGTCAAGAGCTGCCCTAGAGCTTTGTGGAAACGTAACCGACACACTTGTGATCATCCCGTTCGGGCATTCGAACAGATCGGGACGCAGGGTGACTTACTGGATACGCACGGTCTTCGAGACCGTCACCTGATCAATGTCGGACGTCCTGACCGTGACGTTCATCGTCCAGGTCCCGGCGATGGGCAGGGTGACCGAGTTGGTCCCCCAGTAGCCGCCCTGATCGGTGAGTTTCGCGTCGAGCGGGCCGACCTTCTGGGCGGGCAGAGTGAACGAGAGCCGCAGCTCGGGGATGCTCACGATGCCGTCGTCGGGGCCGAAGACCACGGCCTGCACGGAGTTGTCGCCGACCCGGCCCGGGTCGAGGGTGATCTGTACCTTGCCGTGCGCCCCGGGGGTGCCGACGTCGAAGGGCACCGTCGTGACGGAGGCCGCGGGCAGCCCGCCCGCGGTCGCGGGGGCGGCCTCCGCCTCGGCCGCCGCGCGTCCCGGCAGGGTGCCGCCGAGCACGGTGGTGATCACCAGCACGACGACGCCGACGGCGACCTCGGCGAGCACCGACCGGCGGAGGTTGCGGCGCGGGAGGGAGCCGTCGGCGGCGATCGCGGTCGTGTCCGGCGCGGCGGGCAACGACGGACCGCCCACGGGCTGCGGCACCCGTTCCCGTACGACCGTCTCGGCGCCCGCGGTGACCAGCCGGGCCGTCCAGCGGCGCGAGACCTGCGCGGCCGCCAGCAGCAGCACCACGGCGGCCAGCTTGACGAGCAGCAGCCGGCCGTACGTCGTCCCGGTGACCGCCCTCCAGGAGCCGAGGCCGCGCCAGGACTGGTAGACGCCGGTGGCGACCAGGACGGTCACGCAGGCGAAGGCCACGCGGGAGAAGCGGGCCACGACCGAAGCGGGGACCCCGGTGCGGTGCAGCTGGATCAGCAGCGCCGTGAGGCCGCCCAGCCAGACCGCCATGGCCAGCAGGTGCAGCACCGTGGACACCATCGCCGCGGGCACCTGGATGCCCGCCGAGGCGTGTTCGGCGGCGGCCCAGGTGAGGGCGAGGGCCACGGCGAAGGCGGTGGCGGCGAGAAGCGGGAGGCGCGGGGTGCCCCGGAGGGCGCCGGGAACGGGGCTGCCGGGCTCCTGGAGGGCCTGGCGGGGGGTCGGCGGACCCTGGGCGCCCGGGGGCTCGATGGAAGCCTGTGAGGGGTCCTCACGTTCGGCGCCCTCGGACCGGGTGCCGGACCCGCCGGCGTCCCGCCTCCCGGCCCCCGGCTCCTCGCCCCCGCCGCGCCCGGCCTCCTCCGCCCGTGCCGTCGGCAACAGGCGCGCCCGCGCGGGGTGTTTGCGAAGCAGTACGTACGCAACGGCCGCGAGCAGCAGCAGGGTGAGCCGGGCCAGCAGGGCCAGGCCCGGACGGCCGGTGAGGGTCCGGGTGAAGGCGGCCGTGTCGAAGGCCGTCGCCGGGTCCGTGCCGTTCTCGTACGGGGCACGCAGCACCAGCAGCCCAACGGTGGTGCCCAGCAGGATCCACCAGCCCGCCACCAGCGGTTTCCGCAGCGGGCGCACGTCCGTCGGGCGGCACAGCAGGACGAAGGCGGCCGTGCCGATCACCAGGGCCACGGCGAGGTAGGCCAGATAGCGGCCGATGTTGTACAGGCTCTGGGTCGCCGGGTTCTCGACGGGACCCGTGTCGACGGTCGCGGCCGTCGCGGAGGGTTTGCCGACGGAGAAGGTGAACGCGCCGCCCACGGGGTGGCTGTCCGCCGACACCACCCTCCAGGCCACCACGTACGTCCCCCGCGCGAGCTTCGCCGGCAGGGTCACACTCGCCGTGTCGGAGCGGCCCTGCGCGTGCCCGGCCTCGCCGATGCGGACCCGGCGGTTGTCGGGGTCGAGGACCCGGAAGGAGTCGTCGAGCAGGCCGACGGACTCGGTGAAGGTGAGGGTGACGCGGTGCGGGGCCGACTTCAGGACCGTTCCGTCCTCGGGGTCGGTGGACTTGAGGGCCGCGTGGGCCGACGCGGCTCCCGCGCCGCCGAGGACGAGCAGGAGGAGGGCACCCAGCAGCACCAGTCCCCTGACCCCGCGCCGGTCGAGTCGCCGGAGTCCCCGGCCGTCCACACCCTCACACTCCACGTCGTCTCTCCGTCGTCGGACTCGCCGCCTTCCCGACAGGTACGGACGCGGGCCGCGGTGTGCTCACCACGTGGGCCGTGCGCACACCCCGCCGTCGACGAGCAGGTCGTGCCCGGTCACCCAGGAGGCCAGCCGCGAGGCCAGGAACACGCAGGCGTCCCCCACGTCCTCCGCCCGCCCCAACCGCCCGAGCGGCACGGCCCGTTGCCACCGCTCCACGCCCTCCGGCCAGGCCTCCTCCAGCCCTTCGCGTCCGATCAGACCGGGCGAGACGGTGTTGACGCGGATGCCGAACCGCCCGTACTCCAGCGCCGCCGACCGGGCGTGCATCACGACGGCCGCCTTGGAGGCGCTGTAGTGCGCGTGCAGCGCGGCCGGTTGGCGCGCCTCGATGGACGCGATGTGGGTCACGGACCCGCCGTCCCGCTCCCGCATGACCTCCGCTGCGGCCTGCGTGCAGGCGAACACGCTCGACAGGTTGGTGTCCACGACCGCCCGCCAGTCACCCGCCGTCATCCCGGGCAGCTCCTGGGTCGGCTGTACGGCCGCGTTGTTGACCAGCGCGTGCAGCCCGCCGCCCCACTCGGCCGCCTCGCCCACCACCCGCCGGCACACGTCCTCGTCGCTGAGATCACCTCGCAGGACGACGGCCCGGCCGCCCGAGTCCTCGATCCGCGCGGCCAGTTCACCGGCCGCCTCCACCGCTGTGAGGCAGTGCACGGCGACCGCCGCGCCCTCCTCGGCGAACCGCAGCGCGATGCCGCTTCCGATGCCACCGCCCGCGCCGGTGACCAGGGCGACCTGTCCTTCGAGCAACCTCATGGACGGCACAGTCCCGCGATCTCGGCCGCCCGGTCGGGATAATGCGCCGTGAGAGCGGCCGCGTCCCCGTGCTCGTAGCCCTCGAAGGTGAATCCGGGCGCCATCGTGCACCCGAACAGGGTCCACGCCCCGCCCGCGAGGACCCGCCCGCCCATCCAGGTGCCGGCCGGCACGGTGAACTGGATCTGCTGGCCCCCCAGGACATCCGGCCCGAGGACCGTCGTCCGGGAGGTGCCGTCGGGGGCGAGGAGCAGGAGTTCGAGCGGGTCGCCGAGGTGGAAGTGCCAGATCTCGTCGGTCGGCAGGCGGTGGAGGGCGGAGAAGTCGTCCGCCGTGAGCAGCGCGACGATCGCCGTCCCCTCGGGCCGTCCGTCGGGTCGCTCGGGTCCCGCCCAGGTCTGGCGGAACAGGCCGCCCTCGCGCGGGATCGGCTCCAGGCCGTAATGGGTGATGAGCTCTTCGGGAGTCACCCGGGGAAGGCTACCGTCCGGTCGAGAAATGCCAGTTGAGCCGTCTTCGCGGGCAGGTGCACGTCGGGCAGGTCGATCTCCGGCAGCACGACCACCGGGCCCGCCTCGAAGCCCTGCCGCAGGAAACGGGCGATCGCCTTGTCGTTGCGCACATCGGGATCGACGACGATCCGGCGCCGGCCGAGCCCCGGCAGGGCGTACGCCGTCACGGCCGTGAGCAGCGAACCCGACCACCCGGACCGGGCACCGCCCTCCCCCGCCGGCGCGAGCAGCAGATGGACCCCGATGTCCCCGTCCCGCACCTCGTAGCACTCGCTGACACGGTCGGCCTCCGGCTCGTAGGTCTGCAGGAGCGCCACCGGGTCGCCGTCCCTGACGACCAGGAAGGCGTGATGAGTGGCGAGAGGGGCCATGTGCGCGTAGATCTCGGCGACCCGCTCCCGGCCGAGTCCGTTCATCCCCCAGAACACGGCCCGCTCCTCGCTCACCCAGCGATGGACGACCTCCGCGTCCGCCTGCGGGTCCAGCGGCAGGACCCGGACGGTGCCGAAACCGTCCAGCCGCTGCTCGTGGACGGCGGCTCGGGCCTCGTACGGATCAGGCATCGCTCTCCTTGGTGAACCGCTCGAAGTCGGTGACGACCGGGACGAGATCCCCCTCGACCCACAGGGGGAGTTGATCGCGGTGGTGGGGCGAGCCGGGCACCCCGGAGGCCCCGAAGGGCACCACCCACCGGCTGTCCTCCCGTCGCGCCAGGTCCCACACGTAGCGGGCGGCGGGGGCCCGCGCGCTGAGGTCGGTCAGCCCGGGCACGGCCGAGGTGCTCAGCACACAGTCGTGGTCGCCGGAGAGACCGGGTTCGTCGTACGAGGAGGTGGTGAGCGCCCGCCAGGGAGCGAGCCGGTGGCTCGCTCCCCAGGGGGTGGCGGGCGGCCGGGCGGCCACCTCCTCCAGGGCCGCCGCCACCGCCGCGGGCCGGTCGACGCCGTACAACTCCTCGGCGCGCAGCAGGTGTTCGAGGGCGAAGGCAACGCGGGGGAGCAGAGCGAGCCAGGGGAGGAGGACCTCCGGGTAGGCGGGCAGGACGGCCAGTGCGGCGAAGGCGGGGTGTGCGGCGAGATGCCGTACGACCGCTCCGCGCACCGCCGCGTAGAGGGCCGCGTCGGTGCTGTCCGCGTCCATCCGGCGGTTCCAGGTCAGGAGACGGTCGCGGAGGGCGGCGGCCGCGGGGGACAGGTCCGTCAGGGCCGCGAGGTGGTCCAGCAGGGCTGCGGCGGAGGCGAGATGGGTGTCCCTGTGGATCGCGGGCATCTCGGCGGCCGACCAGCGGTCCTTCTCCGCGAGCAGGGCGGCGATGCGGTCGGCGCGGTGGGGCGGTGCGAACTCGACGCCGAGGGGGGTGGCGAGGCCGCGCTGGTTGGCCATCACCGCGACGGCGCCGGTGAGTTCGGCGCGGGGTGTCCCGTGCCGGCCGCGCCACTCGTGGCCGGGCTCCCAGGCGGGGACGGGGCGGGTGCGGTTGGCCTCGGAGCGCAGGGGGACGTGGCCGGCGACCCGGTGCAGGACTCCGCCCTCGGTATCGGCGGCCAGGACGACGTTGACGGGCTCGGCCCACCGGTCCAGGGCCTGGTCGACATCGGCCACCCGGCGGGCCCGGAGGAGGGGGAGAAGGGCGCCGAAACCGAGGTCCTGGGTCACCCGGGGCGGATAGCGCAGGGCGAGGGCCAGGGGTTCGTCGTCCGGCACCCCGCCGTCGAGCCCCTCCGGGCCCCCGGCGATCACCGGCCCCCGTTCCGTCTCGAGCACCTCGACCTCGACGGGCGCCTCCCCCGCCACCGCCACGGTCTCCACCTGCCTCGACGCCCGCCGCCACACCCCGTCCGGGCTGAGGGCCTCCACGCCCGCGCCCGTCCGCCGGAGCCGCTCCCGGTAGAGGTCCTGGTAGTCGGCCATGGCGTTGGTGATGGCCCAGGCGACCGTGCCGGTGTGGCCGAAGTGGGCGATGCCCGGGACGCCGGGGACGGCCAGGCCGACGACGTCGAAGTCGGGACAGGAGAGATGGATCTGCTGGTAGACACCCGGGTCCTCGATGAAGCGGTGCGGGTCGCCGGCGATCACCGCGTGCCCGGTCGTGGTCCGCGCCCCGCCGACCAGCCAGCCGTTGCTGCCGGCGGTGGCGGGCCCGTCCGTGGCGAACAGGGCAACCGACTCCGGACCCAGGTACCGTACCGCCTGCTCGCGCCAGAGTTTCGCCGGGAACCCCGCGAACAGGATGTGCGTCGCGAGCCACACGCCGAGCGGGGTCCAGGGCTCCCAGCGGCCGGGGGCGAGGCCGGTGCCGGCGAACTCGGGGGCGCTGGTGGCGGGGAGTTCCCGGTTGACGCCGTCGACGTACGCGGCCACCCACTCCGCGGTCTCCGGGTCGCGCTTCTCCAGGGCCGTCCAGCAGCGCCGGGCGGTGTCGTCGAGGCGGGCGCGACGGGCGAACACGTCCCAGGACAGTGCCTCGGGGCCCAGGAAGGAGGCCGAGGTGCCCTGCGCGCGGTGCCGTTCGACCTCCAGCTGCCAGGCCCGGTCCCGGGCGGTCGCCACCCCCTGCGCGCGGGCGAGTTCACGGACGCCGCCGGCCCGCAGATGCGGAATGCCCCATGCGTCCCGGTGGATCTCGGTCGCCACCCTGCCCCCAACTCTTAGGTAAGGCTTGCCTTATCTTCTGTGTCCGAATCGTACGGGAGCCGTGCGGGGTCGATGAGACAGGGGGCGGGCCCCGCGCTCACGTGGAGCTCCGCCCCGTACCGAGGCATGATCGGGGGCATGGACGTCACCCTTCACCTCGCCCAGGACCCCGCGGCCGACGCGCTCCTCGGACGGTCCCCGCTCGCCGCGCTGGTCGGGATGCTGCTGGACCAGCAGGTCCCGATGGAGTGGGCGTTCAAGGGGCCCCGCACCATCGCGGACCGGCTCGGCGCCGACGACCTGGACGCGCACGAGATCGCCGCGCAGAACCCGGAGGCCTTCGCCGCGGTCCTCTCCGAGAAGCCGGCCGTGCACCGCTACCCCGGCTCGATGGCCAAGCGGATCCAGCAGCTGTGCCAGTACCTGGTCGAGCACTACGACGGCAACGCCGAGCTGGTGTGGAAGGGCGTGGCCGACGGGCGTGAGCTGCTGCGGCGCCTGGAGGAGCTGCCCGGCTTCGGCAGGCAGAAGGCGCAGATCTTCCTCGCCCTGCTCGGCAAGCAGCTGGGCGTCACGCCCGAGGGGTGGCGGGAGGCCGCCGGGGCCTACGGCGAGGCGGAGTCCTTCCGGTCCGTCGCCGACATCACCGGGCCCGAGTCGCTGGCCAGGGTGCGGGCGCACAAACAGGAGATGAAGGCGGCCGCCAAGGCCGCGAAGTCCGCGAAGTCAGCCGGGAGATAGGGGACGGCCGACCGGCCCCCGGAGCCGGCGCGGCACCCCGCGCCTGGCGGAACGGTCCCGCACGCGGCGTAGCCCGTATGGGCGGATCCGGCGCCCGACAGGTCGATCACCAGGCGTGTCGGGGCAGGCACCTGGCGTGAGCGCTGCACGACACCTCCCCCGCAGCCGCACCTGGCTACGGGTCCTCGTGCTGCTGCTGGCCCTCCTGGTGCCCGGCGAGACGCACACGGCCGCTGCGGACCCGGTGTCGGCCGAGTGCGTCCACAGCGATGCCGCCGAGGCGGCCCTGCCTCCCGTGGTCCGCGCCGCGGCCCGGGCGGTCGTACCCCTGCGGCCCGCGCCGCTGCCGGACCCGGCTCCCGACGAGCCCCGGGTGACCGCGACGGCCGTCCTGCCCCGGGCACCGCATGCCCTGCGCACCGTGGTCCTGCGCTGCTGACCGACCCCGCTCCGGGAAAAGTCAGCACTACGCGAGGAACACGGCCATGCCCACCGACCCGTACGCGGTCCTGCGCGCCCTGCTGCGCGCCGAGGCCGCGCGCAGCGCACCGAAACCGGAAGTGAAGCGACCGGAACCCGAGCGGTCCCCGCAGGAACGGGACCGCTGACCCGACGGCCCGGCGGGGTCAGCGCCTCCGCCGGGCCGTCCCGAACAGGGAGCGGGTGATCTCGCGCCCGATCTGCGTGCCGACGGAACGGGCCAGGGACCTGAACATGCCGCTGTCGACGACCTGGTCGACCATGGACGGCTGGGGTGTGGACTTCGGCGCCCGGGCCGCTTCCCTCATCTCGTCCGGCCCTTTGGCACCGGCGGGTTTGCCGGACGTCAGCTTCTCGTACGCCGACTCCCTGTCCACAGCCTGTGCGTAACGTCCGTACAACGGCGAAGACCTCACCGCCTGGTCGAGGGCGCCCGCGTCGACCGGGCCCATCAGGGACTCGGGGGCGCGCAGCCGGGTCGCGGCCACCGGTGTCGGGGCGCCCTTCTCGCTGAGGACGGTCACGACGGCCTCGCCCGTGCCGAGTCCGGTGAGCAGCTCCTCCAGGTCGTAGGCGGAGTTGGGGAAGGTCTTCACCGTGGCCTTGAGGGCCTTCTGGTCGTCGGGCGTGAAGGCCCTGAGCGCGTGCTGGACGCGGTTGCCGAGCTGGCCGAGGACGTCGGGCGGTACGTCCTTCGGGGTCTGGGTGACGAAGAAGACGCCGACCCCTTTCGAGCGAATCAGCCGGACGGTCTGGGTGATCGAGTCCAGGAAGGCCTTCGAGGCGTCGTCGAAGAGCAGATGCGCCTCGTCGAAGAAGAAGACCAGCTTCGGTTTGTCGACGTCGCCGACCTCGGGCAGGTCGTGGAAGAGGTCGGCCAGCAGCCACATCAGGAAGGTGGAGAACAGCTGCGGCCTGTCCTGCACGGCGGGCAGTTCCAGCACCGAGACCACGCCCCGCCCGTCCTGCGCCGTCCGCAGCAGGTCGGCCGTGTCGAACTCCGGTTCCCCGAAGAAGTCCGCCATGCCCTGCGCCTCGAAGGCGGTCAGGGAGCGCAGGATGACGCCGGCCGTGGCGGTGGACAGCCCGCCGATGGTCTTCAGCTCCGCCTTGCCCTCGTCGGAGGTGAGGAAGGCGACGACCGCCCTCAGGTCCTTCAGATCGATCAGTTCCAGCCCTTTCTGGTCGGCGTAGTGGAAGATCAGCCCGAGGGACTGCTCCTGGGTCTGGTTGAGCCGGAGCGCCTTCGACAGCAGCACCGGTCCGAAGCTGGTGATCGTGGCCCGTACGGGGATGCCGTGACGGAGTCCGCCGAGGGCGTAGAACTCGGCCGGGAAGCCGGCCGGCGTCCAGTGCTGATGGACCTCGGCGGCGCGTCCCGTCACCCCCTCGTTCGGCTGCCCCGGCGCGGAGATCCCGGACAGGTCGCCCTTCACGTCGGCCAGGAACACCGGCACGCCCTGCGCCGAGAGCTGCTCGGCGATCAGCTGGAGGGTCTTGGTCTTGCCGGTGCCGGTGGCGCCCGCGACCAGGCCGTGGCGGTTGAGCATCGGCAGCGGGACGCGGACCTGCGCGTCCGGCAGACAGGTGCCGTCCCAGAGCAGGGCGCCCAGGTCGAGGGCCGGTCCCGAGAAGGCGTAGCCGGAGGCGATCTCCAGGGCCTCGCGGGGCAGGGCGGGCGCGCTTCCGGGTGCCTCGGGAGCGGTGGCCTCAGGCATGGTCTCGCTGTCACTCATCTCGGACCCCAGTTCCCTTATGCCCGGCTTTGCGACGTCTTTTCCAGCGTCGCACTCCGTCTCCATGGCTGCGCCCGGAACGTCTGGACCGGTAGGCTTTCCGTGTGATCTTCAAGCGCATCGGAAACGGCCGGCCGTACCCCGACCACGGCCGGGAAAGCACCCGGCAGTGGGCGGACGTCGCGCCGCGCCCGGTCCGCCTCGATCAGCTCGTGACGACCAAGGGGCAGCTCGACCTGGAAACCCTCCTGGCCGAGGACTCGACCTTCTACGGCGATCTGTTCGCCCATGTCGTCAAGTGGCAGGGCGATCTGTACCTGGAGGACGGCCTCCACCGCGCGGTGCGGGCGGCACTCCAGCAGCGCCAGGTACTGCACGCGCGCGTGCTCGAGCTGGACTGACGCGCGCCGCGGTGAGGCGGTTCGGTAACGGCTTGACCCTTTCGGGTTCACCTGTGCGGCGTCGAATGATCATCTAGTAGGCATCGTCGCTCAGGCGCACTACGCTGCGCTCATGAGCATGCTGACTCCCCCGGGCATGGGCGGGAAGTACCGGATCACGGGGGACAAGTACCCACGGATGCGACGGCGCCGCAGGCGCGGCCGGCTGGTGCTCGCCGTGGTGGCCTCCGTCGTCGCGCTCGGGGTGATCGGCTGGGGCACGCTGCAGCTCATCGACGTCTTCACCGGCGGCGGCAAGAAGGCGTCCGCCGCGGGGCCCAAGTCGGACTGCTCGACGCGGGTGAGCGCGTCGGCGAAGGCTTCCCGCTCGCTGCCGAAGCCCGCGCAGATCACCGTGAACGTCTACAACGCCACCACCCGCAGCGGGCTGGCCAAGAGCACGGCCGACGAGCTGCAGAAGCGCGGCTTCAAGATCGGCGACGTGGGCAACGCGAGCAAGGACTACGACAAGAAGGTCAAGGGCGCCGGGATACTGCTCGGTCCCGCGTCCGCGGTGAACACCTCGCTGCCCGTGCTCGGCACGCAGCTGGCAGCCGCCGACAAGCGCACCGACACCCGCAAGGGCACCGACGTCGACCTGATCATCGGGGACGCGTTCAAGAACCTCACGGCCAGGGCGGACGCCGACAAGGCGCTGGCCGCGCTGTCCGGTCCCTCACCTGCGCCGACGTCCTCGAAGAAGGGCTGCTGAGCTTCGCCTTCGCACCGTAAGGGTGCGGCCGTCCGGCGGGTGCTGGTCCGTTGTGGCTTGTCGCGCCCACGCGGCGGTAGCCGCATATCCGACACAGCCCCGCGCCCCTTGCGGGGCGCGACAGCGCCCCCTATTCAGCCGCGCCGTAAAGCCGATCGCCCGCGTCTCCCAGGCCCGGCACGATGTAGCCGTGCTCGTTCAGGCGTTCGTCCACCGCCGCGGTGACGACCGTGACCGGCGTGCCCGCCAGTTCGCGTTCCATGAGCTCGACGCCCTCGGGGGCGGCCAGCAGGACCACGGCCGTCACGTCGTCCGCGCCCCGCTTGATCAGCTCCTGGATCGCGGCCACCAGGGTGCCGCCCGTGGCCAGCATGGGGTCCAGGACGTAGACCTGACGGCCCGAGAGGTCCTCGGGCATGCGGGAGGCGTACGTGGACGCCTGCAGCGTCTCCTCGTTGCGGATCATGCCCAGGAAGCCCACCTCGGCGGTCGGCAGCAGCCGGACCATGCCGTCCAGCATGCCGAGGCCGGCCCGCAGGATCGGCACGACCAGCGGGCGCGGCCGGGACAGCTTCACACCGGTGGTCCGGGCGACCGGGGTCTCGATGTCGATGGCCTCCGTGCGCACGTCGCGCGTGGCCTCGTAGGCGAGCAGGGTGACCAGCTCGTCGGCGAGACGGCGGAAGGTCGCGGAGTCCGTGCGCTGGTCGCGCAGCGTGGTGAGCTTGTGGGCGACCAGGGGGTGGTCGACGACGTGGAGACGCATGACCTAACAGTAGCCGCGCTCGAGGCGCCCTCGCGCTGGCATCAAACCGTCCATCAGGGGGAAAGTGGGAGAGACGCACGTCGGGGTGGTGAGCCTATGCCTGAGCCTGAGTCCCAACAGGACGCGTCACAGCAGCAGACCGACGCCGAGCGCAGGCGCCGCAGGGCCCAGTTCCTGCGGGAACGCGCCGAGGCACGTGAGTTGCGGGACCGCGTGCAGCCGCGGCGGGCCAAGGTCGCCCGGCTGCGTCACGCCATGCGTATGCGCACCTTCCGCTGGTAGCCGCGAGCCGCCGGGCGACCCGCAAAGAGCCGACCGGGTGCGTGCGCACGGGATTCGCCGCGTACGATCCCGCTGGTGGTCGATCAAAACGGGCGGACACAGGGAGCCGAAGACGTCCCCTGAACGCCTTGTTTCTGCCACGATTCCGAGTGGGTGGGGCTCGGCCCTGGCTTTCCCCACCCAAGCCTCCGCCGGGGGGACCCCCAACCGGCACACCTATGACCAGTGGGAGAGTCACGGTGTACTTCGCCGCACTGCTCGCGCGCACCGAAGACGGGTGGGAAGCGAGCGACACAGAGCTCCTCGACAATGTGGAGACGCTGTCGGATCTGGCCGACCTCGCACGGGAGGCCGCGGCCGAGGACGACACGGTGCTCGTTCTGATCGAGCAGGAGGACGCCTGGTTCGGCGTCGTCCGCATCGACGGCGAGGACGACCCTCGTATCTACGTCTCGGACGCCGCCGCCGCTGCCCGCAGCAGTTACGGCGAGATCCTGCTCACCGACGAACTGCTCGGAAGGGAGCCCGGCGACGACGGTCCCGACCTGGACGCCCTCGACCTCGACGGCACCGAGGACGGGGAGGACGAGGACGACGGCGAGGACGACGACACCCCGTCCGCCGAGGCGGTGCCGCACAGCCCCGTCGGCGACGCCGAGATCCTCGACGACCTCGGCGTCAGCGCCAAGGAGCTGCGCTCCCTGGACGAGGACGCGCTGACCGCGATCGCCGAGTCCCTCGGCGCCTCGGAGGTCCTGGAGACCGTCCGCTGACGGCGGCGGACCCCGTGCGTGACCGCTGGCGGGCCGCGATGCGGCTCGCCCTGACCGAGGCCGGACGGGCGGGCACCGACGTGCCCGTGGGCGCCGTCGTCCTGGCCTCGGACGGTACGACCGTGCTGGGCGCCGGGCACAACGAGCGTGAGGCGAGCGGCGATCCGACGGCGCACGCCGAGGTCCTCGCGATCCGCCGGGCCGCCGCCGACCTCGGCGAGTGGCGGCTCGCGGGCTGCACGCTCGTGGTCACCCTCGAACCCTGCACGATGTGCGCGGGCGCGATCGTGCAGTCCCGGCTCGACCGGGTGGTCTACGGCGCCCGCGACGAGAAGGCCGGCGCGGCCGGATCCCTCTGGGACGTCATACGCGACCGGCGGCTCAACCACCGTCCCGAGGTGATCGAGGGCGTGCTCGCCGACGACTGCGCCCGGCTTCTCACCGAGTTCTTCCGCGGCCGCTGAATACCGATTTCTGAGCACGCCTCGCGGTGCTGTAAGGTCTCCCTCGGTAGCGTGTCCGAGCGGCCGAAGGAGCTCGCCTCGAAAGCGAGTGTGGCGCAAGTCACCGAGGGTTCAAATCCCTCCGCTACCGCTTCTGAAGGGCCCCGTCGAAAGACGGGGCCCTTCGTGCGATCATGTGCGGTCGTTGGGCAAGGAATGACCTGGGGAGGCCGCGATGGCGGTGAACGCGAAGAAGATCGCCGTCTATGTGCTCGTGGTCTTCGTCATGTACGTGATCATCAAGGACCCGGCCAAGGCCGCCGACTACGTCCAGATAGGGTTCGAGGGCATCTCGGACGCCGCGAAGGCCATCGGTGACTTCTTCACCTGGATCGCCGACGGGGCCCACTAGCCAGGAGCGCAGATGATCCGCCACCTCGTCCTGTTCAAGCTCAACGAGGGCGTCGAGCGCGACGACCCGCGGGTCGTGGAGGGCGTCGAGGCCTTCCGCTCGCTGGACGGCAAGATTCCCGAGATCCGCTTCTGGGAGCTGGGCTGGAACCTCAGCGACCGCCCCATCGCCTACGACTTCGCCATCAACTCCGGGTTCGAGGACACGGCCGCGCTGCGCGCCTACGTGGAGCACCCGGAGCACCAGGCCGGTGTGACCCTGTGGAAGGAGTTCTCCACCTGGGTGATCGCCGACTACGCGTACTGAGCCCGGACGCTGCGCGACACCGAGCCTCCCGCCGTTGCGGCGGGAGGCTTTCATGCATCTTTTGCACCAACTTGCCCCTCAACACGGCGTAACACATCGTTATGCGGTGCTTGCACACAGTGCACATGTCTTGTGATGCTATGACCGCTTTTGACGGATGAGTTGATCGATGAAGAGGTGGCGTTGACCGTGTCGGCCAGTACTGCGCCTCCCCAGGAAGCCGTCGCCGAAGCCGTCGTGGAAGCCGTCACGGAACCCCCGGCGGCCCCCGCCGCCGCGCCGCGCAGCCGCGGAGCCGACACCAGGGCCCTCACCCAGCTGCTCTTCGCCGAGCTCAAGGAGCTGCGGCCCGGCACCCCGGAGCACGACCGGGTGCGCTGCGCGCTCATCGAGGCCAACCTCCCGCTGGTGCGCTACGCCGCCGCCCGCTTCCGCTCCCGCAACGAGCCGATGGAGGACGTCATCCAGGTCGGCACCATCGGGCTCATCAACGCCATCGACCGCTTCGACCCGGACCGGGGCGTGCAGTTCCCGACCTTCGCCATGCCGACGGTCGTCGGGGAGATCAAGCGGTACTTCCGGGACAACGTCCGCACGGTCCACGTACCGCGCCGGCTGCACGAGCTGTGGGTGCAGGTCAACAGCGCGACGGAGGACCTGACCACCGCGTTCGGGCGCTCCCCCACCACCGCCGAGATCGCCGAGCGGCTGCGCATCACCGAGGAGGAGGTGCTGTCCTGCATCGAGGCCGGCCGCTCCTACCACGCCACCTCGCTGGAGGCCGCGCAGGAGGGCGACGGGCTGCCGGGACTGCTGGACCGGCTCGGCTACGAGGACCCGGCCCTGGACGGCGTCGAGCACCGCGATCTGGTCCGGCATCTGCTCGTCCAACTCCCGGAACGCGAACAGCGAATCCTTCTGCTGCGCTACTACAGCAATCTCACCCAGTCGCAAATCAGCGCGGAACTCGGGGTCTCCCAGATGCATGTCTCCCGCCTACTCGCGCGTAGCTTTCAGCGGCTGCGATCCGCGAATCGGATCGAGGCATAAGAGGCGCACGGGCGCACGCTCCGGAACACACCGGAACGCCCCAGTTCGCAAGCAGGATCGAGTCGTAACCGGCACGAGCGAATCGCTCACCAGGGATGTTCCCGACCGTTCTCTGCCGAAAAACGCTCAGACCCCCTCTTTCCAGGGCCGTTTCGCATCTCGCATGTCGACATGTCACTACAGCGTGTTGCCGACATGTGACATTCTTCCGCCAGTGCGTTTGCCGCGGCTTCGGCTCCGGTATTCAGGTGAAGGCTGAACTCCTCACCAGGGGAGGCTCGGCCGCGACCGTCCCGCGACCCAAAGGGGGTGGCATGTCCGCAGATCAGGGCAGCTCGAAGGTGCTCACGCTCACGAAGAGCGAGACCGCGCCCGACGCCGTTCTCGACGACGTCACGGTCCTGGAGGCCGTGCCGGCCCCGGCCCTTCCGGCCTCCTCAGAGGCCATCGACACCCGCACCCTGTCCCGCTCCCTCTTCCTGCGGCTGGCCACGCTGGACGAGAACAGCCCCGAGCGCATGTACGTCCGGGACACCCTGATCGAGCTCAACCTCCCGCTCGTGCGGTACGCGGCGGCCCGGTTCCGCTCGCGCAACGAGCCGATGGAGGACATCGTCCAGGTCGGCACGATCGGGCTGATCAAGGCGATCGACCGGTTCGACTGCGAGCGGGGCGTGGAGTTCCCGACCTTCGCGATGCCGACGGTCGTCGGGGAGATCAAGCGGTTCTTCCGCGACACCTCGTGGTCGGTGCGGGTGCCGCGCCGGCTGCAGGAGCTGCGCCTGGCCCTCACCAAGGCCAGCGACGAACTCTCGCAGAAGCTGGACCGCTCCCCGACCGTCCCCGAACTCGCCGCCGTGCTCGGCGTGTCCGAGGAGGACGTGGTCGACGGCCTCGCGGTCGGCAACGCGTACACCGCGTCCTCGCTGGACTCGCCGGCCCCGGAGGACGACGGCGGCGAGGGCTCACTGGCGGACCGGCTGGGCTACGAGGACACAGCCCTGGAGGGCGTCGAGTACCGCGAGTCCCTGAAGCCGCTGCTGGCCAAACTCCCGCCTCGGGAGCGGCAGATCATCATGCTCCGCTTCTTCGCGAACATGACCCAGTCGCAGATCGGCGAGGAGGTCGGCATCTCGCAGATGCACGTCTCCCGCCTGCTGACCCGCACGCTGGCCCAGCTGCGCGAAGGCCTGATCTCGGACTGAGAGCGGAGACTGAGAGCGGAACGGAACCCGGGGGTTCCTTTTTGACGGAGCGTCAGCCACCATGGCGCGATGTTGCGAGCGACTCCCGGGACGACATGGACACGTGGCCGTCGAGGCGCCCTGATCGGCGCGTCGGCGGCCGTCGTCTGTCTGGGCGCGGCACTGGCGGCGTGCGGGGGCGGAGAGCGCGAGGGCTATGTCGCCATGGGCGCGGTGGGCGGTCCACAGGTCTCCGGTGCGCCGGCCCCGACGGGCGGGGTGACGCTGGTGCCGCTGGAGCGGCCCCGGGCTACGCCGGGCGGGAGCGGGGCGCCGACGACGGCGAAGGGTGAACGGGACACGGGCGCGGGGAGTGTGGACGCGCCGGGCGGCACTGCGGCCGCGGGAACGCCCGGCACGCAAGGGGGCTCCTCGACCGGCGGCGCGAAGCCCGGTCGTACGACGCCCACTTCACCGCCCTCGACGGCAACTCCCGGTCCGACGGCTCCCGTCGGCCCCGCCGCGCTGAGCTGGGGCGAGCCGGTCCGCACGGCCACCGAGCAGCGGTGGTGCGAGGACGTCGAACTGACCTTCGCCAACTCGGGCGGGACCGCGGTGCGTTCGGGCACGGTGACGTTCGGGACGCACATCATCGGTCTGCTCGGCATCGACTGGGGGACGGTGGAGTCGGCCCAGCCGCTTCCGGTGCCGATCGGGGCCGGGGCGCGGAAGAAGAAGACCTGGACGGTGTGCGTCGACGCCTGGCGCGTGCCGCTGGGCATGCACGTCGAGACGCGGGACGTCACCGTCCAGTGGAGGTAGCGCGCCGGAGTGGCCCGCCCGAGTTACATCAGGGCGAGCCAGGCCACGGCGGCGACGACCGCGACGGCCACGACGACGCCGACGATCAGGCCGATGCGGGGTCCCGCGGGGGCGGGGGCCTGCTGCTGCCGGCCCTGCGGGCCCTCGTCCACGAACGCACGGAACATCTGCGTGCTGCCGGCGGGGTCGTGGTTGCCCTGGGGGTTCTGGGGGTTAGCCATAGCCCGAGACCCTAGCGAATAGGCGAGGGGGACCCAAGTGGGGGCCCTCCGGCCCCGGCGACCCACGCCAGCTGCGTGTTTACTTTCGCAATACTTGTCTTTGCCAAGTTTTTATGCCGATCACACCTTATTTATTTGCCTGCAGCAACCAACAACTTCTATGGTTGCCCCAAGCAACGAATGCGGGAGGTGTGATGGCCGAGCGGGTGCAGTACGAGGAGTTGATGCGCCAGTTCAGCGCCTTCGGTGCCGTGAAGCGGGAGATCGGACGGATCATGCCGTCGGACTGCCCGAGCGGCAGCGCCGCCGTGCTGACCCTGCTGGGCCGCTTCGGCGACATGCGCATGACCAAGCTGGCCGACCTCCTCTCCGTGGACATGTCGGTCACCAGCCGCCATGTGGCGCACCTCGCGGAGCGCGGCTGGATCGACCGCTCCCCCGACCCGGCGGACAAGCGGTCCCGGATCGTGCACCTCACCCCCGCGGGCCTCGCCCGCCTGGAGGTGTTGTCCGAGCGGACCACGCAGCTGCTCGCCGAGCGGCTCGCCGACTGGAGCGACGAGGAGGTCGCCCAGCTCACCGGGCTCATGGCCCGGCTGCGCGCCAGCTTCGACGACAGCCGCGTCGCCGCGCTGCCGCCCCGGCTCCCGCCGCCCGCCCCCGCACTCGAACCGACCACCCGTACACCCGCGAGCACCTAAGAAAAGGAAACCCATGGCAACGACCACACCAGCCGGTGTGCGGGCTCATGCCAAGCACGGGGGAGGTGCCTCCGCCGGCAGCGCCCCGATGACGCACCGGCAGATCATGGAGGCGCTCTCCGGGCTGCTGCTCGGCATGTTCGTGGCGATCCTGTCCTCCACGATCGTCACCAACGCCCTCCCGCACATCATCGGCGACCTCGGCGGCGGCCAGTCCGCCTACACCTGGGTCGTCACCGCCTCGCTGCTGGCGATGACCGCGACCACGCCCCTGTGGGGCAAGCTCGCCGACCTCTACAGCAAGAAGGCGCTCGTCCAGATAGCCCTGGTCATCTATGTGCTGGGTTCGATGGCCGCCGGCCTCTCGCAGAACCCGGGCATGCTGATCGCCTGCCGTGTCGTACAGGGCATCGGCGTCGGCGGTCTGAGCGCGCTTGCGCAGATCGTCATGGCCGCGATGATCTCCCCGCGTGAGCGCGGCCGTTACTCCGGCTACCTCGGTGCGACCTTCGCCGTCGCCACCGTCGGCGGCCCGCTGCTCGGCGGTGTCATCACCGACACCTCGTGGCTGGGCTGGCGCTGGTGCTTCTACGTCGGCGTGCCCTTCGCCGTCATCGCGCTGATCGTGCTGCAGAAGACCCTGCACCTGCCCGTCATGAAGCGGGACGTGAAGGTCGACTGGGCCGGCGCGTTCTTCGTCGCCGCGGCCGTCTCGCTGCTCCTGGTCTGGGTCACCTTCGCCGGTGACAAGTACGACTGGATCTCCTGGCAGACCTACGCGATGGTCGGCGGTTCGGTCGTGCTCGGCCTGGTCTTCGTGTTCGTCGAGTCGAAGGCGAGCGAGCCGATCATCCCGCTGCGGCTGTTCCGCAACCGCACCATCACGCTGGCCTCGCTGGCCTCGCTGTTCGTCGGTGTCGCGATGTTCACCGGCACGGTGTTCTTCAGCCAGTACTTCCAGATCGCCCGCGACAAGTCCCCGACGATGTCCGGGGTGATGACCATCCCGATGATCGGCGGGCTGTTCGTCTCCTCCACCGTCTCCGGGCAGTTCATCACCCGCACCGGCCGCTGGAAGGCCTGGCTGGTCAGCGGTGGCGTCCTGGTGACGGCCGGCCTCGGCCTGCTCGGCACCATCCGGTACGACACGGCGTACTGGAAGATGGCGATCTTCATGGCCCTGATGGGTCTCGGCATCGGCATGATGATGCAGAACCTGGTGCTGTGCACGCAGAACCAGGTCGCCCCGAGCGACCTCGGCTCGGCGAGCTCCACGGTCACCTTCTTCCGCTCCCTGGGCGGTGCGGTCGGCGTCTCGGCGCTGGGCGCGGTGATGGCCCGCCGGATCACCCACTACGTCGCGGACGGCGTCGCCGCCCTCGACCCCAAGTACCGCGCGGCGCTGGCCGGTTCCGGCTCCTCGGGGGACAGCATCCCGGACCTGGGCAAGCTGCCCGCCCCCATCCGCACCCTCATGGAGAGCGCGTACGGCCACGGCATCGCCGACGTCTTCCTGATCGCCGGCTGCCTCGCCGCCGTCGCGTTCCTGATCACCCTGTTCATCAAGGAGGTCCCGCTGAAGACCAAGGGCGCCCTGGCGCAGGCCGCGGACGCGGAGCGGACGCCGGCCGAGGCGGAGGCCCCTTCGGCAGCTCCGGTCGCCGCGCAGCCCCCCGCCGCCGAGCACGTCCCGAGCTGGGCCGTGTCCGACACGGAGGCCACAAAGGCCGCCGCCGACGGCACGCAGAAGCTCGCCGCCGTGGCCACCATCGCCCGGCCCGAGGCGACCGAGGGCTCCGGCGGGATCCCGGTGCGCGGCTTCGTGCGCGGCGCCGAGAGCGCGCCGGTGCCGCAGGCGGCCGTCACGCTGATCTCGCTGGCCGGACGTCAGCTGGGACGCTCGGTGACGCAGTCGGACGGTTCGTACGCGGTGGACGCGCCGAGCGTCGGGTCGTACGTCCTGATCGCCTCCTCGGACGGGTTCCAGCCGCAGGCGTCCACGGTCGTGGTGAACGGTGAGCCGGTGTCGTACGACATCCTGCTCAGCGGCACCAGCGGGCTGAACGGGCTGGTGCGGGCCGCGGAGAACGGGCTGCCGGTCAAGGACGCCATGGTCATCGTGACCGATGTGCGTGGGGATCTGCTGGCCACCGGAAACACCGGTGAGCAGGGCGAGTTCTCCTTCGCCGAGCTGGTGCCGGGGCAGGTCACCGTCGCCGTGAACGCCGCCGGGTTCCGGCCGCGGGCGCTGCCCGTCGAGGTCGGCGGGGCCGGGGTGACCCGGATCGAGGTCGACCTCGACTCGGGGGCGCAGCTGCAGGGTGTCGTACGGGCGCCGCACGGGCCGCTGGCCGACGCGCGGGTCACGCTGGTCGACGCGGCCGGCAACGTCGTGGGGACCGCGACCACCGGGGCGGACGGGGCGTACGCCTTCACCGACCTGAACAGCGGCGACTACACGGTCATCGCGACCGGCTACCCGCCGGTGGCGACGGCCCTGACGGTCAACGGCCGCGGGGTCGACGACCACGACATCGAACTGGCCCACCCGGCCGAGTAGTTCGAACCCCGGCCCGTGGCGGTCACGCGCTCCGATCGCTCGGACGTGTCCCCGCCACGGGCCGGTTCTCTTGAGACCGACAGCTTTCGCAGGGAGAAACGGGATGGGACTGACCGCGAGGATCCGTACGCGGGACGGATGGGCCGTATCGCACGCGGTCGTCACGGTGACGGACATGACCGGCACGCAGGTGCTGCGGGCCGAGGCGGACGCCGAGGGGGCCGTACGGGACACGACCCCGCTGACCCCGGGGCCGTACGTCGTCATCGTCACCGCCGTCGGGTACGCGCCCGTCGCCTCCACGGCGATCGTCACCGCTGGGGGTCCCTCCTCTGGGGGAGGGCGGGCCGAGCTCGGGAACGTGACGCTGGCCCGGCAGGGCGGAACCGAGCTGCCGCCGCCGGGGCCGTGGACCATCGACCCCGCGCACTCCTCGGTGGGCGCGGTCGCCCAGCACCTGGGCATCTCCAGCGTCCACGGCCGCTTCACCGACTTCGCCGGGCGGATCGAGATCGCGCCGGACGAGGTGGAGAAGTCGCGGGTGGAGGCGGTGATCCGGGCGGCCTCGATCGACACGGGCAACCGCATGCGCGACGACCATCTGCGCTCGCCGGACTTCCTGGACGCCGAGAAGTACCCGGAGATCACCTACCGGTCCTTTGGGCTCACGGCGGCGGGCTCCGACCGCTGGACCGTGCACGGGGAGCTGACCCTGCGCGGGGTCGTCCGGCCGGTGGACCTGGACCTCGCCTACCTGGGCACGGGCGCCGACCCCTGGGGCGGCACCCGGGCCGCCTTCCGCGCGACGACCGAGCTGCGGCGCGAGGACTTCGCCATGAACTACAACCAGGTGATCCAGGCCGGGATCGCCGCCATCGGCACGACCCTGCGGGTGGAGCTGGACATCCAGGCGGTACAAGGGGAGTCCCTGCCGCAGGCGTAGGCCTGACAGGAGCAGGCTGAGCGGGGGCGGTGCGCCTAGGCTGACGGCATGGCACCGAACATCGCTACGAACACGACCGTCTCGCTGGACGAGTTGCTGGACTTCGTACGGCCGCGGCACCGCGCGATCCTGCTCACGCGACGGGCCGACGGAAGCCCGCAGGCCTCGCCGCTGACCTGCGGGGTCGACGACTCGGGGCGGATCGTGGTCTCCACGTACCCCGAGCGGGCGAAGACGCGGAACGCGAAGCGGGACGACCGGGTCAGCCTGGTGATCCTGAGCGACGACTGGAACGGGCCCTGGGTCCAGATCGACGGCACCGCGGAGGTCATCGACTCGCCCGACTCCGTGGAGCCGCTGGTGGAGTACTACCGCAACATCGCCGGCGAACACCCCGACTGGGACGAGTACCGGGAGGCGATGGTCAAGCAGGGCAAGTCCATCATCCGGGTCACCCCCGAACGCTGGGGACCGATCGCCACCGGCGGCTTCCCGGCACGGCTCGCCTCGCCGGACGCCTGACGGCTACTCGACGCCGTCCAACCCACCCGACGGACGGAGTCCGGCGCAGCGCTCCGAAGCCTGCGAAGCAGCGCGAGGGGCGCAGAACGAAGCGGCCCGGGAGGCGATGGTCAAGCAGGGCAAGTCCATCATCCGGGTCACCCCCGAACGCTGGGGACCGATCGCCACCGGCGGCTTCCCGGCACGGCTCGCCTCGCCGGATGCCTGAGGACTACTCGACGCCGTCCAACCCACCCGACGGACGGAGTCCGGCGCAGCGCTCCGAAGCCTGCGAAGCAGCGCGAGGGGCGCAGAACGAAGGGGCCCGGGAGGCGATGGTCAAGCAGGGCAAGTCCATCATCCGGGTCACCCCCGAACGCTGGGGACCGATCGCCACCGGCGGCTTCCCGGCACGGCTCGCCTCGCCGGACGCCTGACGGCTAGTAGGGCTTGTCGGTCATCGCCTCGATGCCCGCGATCAGGAGGTCCAGGGCGAAGGTGAAGTCCCTCGCCCTCATCTCCTCCACCGTGTCACCGCCCCGGGCCGCCATGATCTCCTCGTTCTCCTTGACGATCTCGGCGGCCTCCGGTGACCGGGTCACCGCGGTCATCGCGTGCTGGAAGTACTCGTCCTGGGTCATGCCCGCCTCGGCGCAGCGGGCGATGAAGTGGCCCTCGATGGTGCCGTAGCCGTACACGAACTGGAAGACGAGCGAGATGGCACCGGTCAGGCCGTGCACCGGCAGGCCGGTTTTCCGGATGACCCGCTGGACGACCCGGGAGAAGGCCAGCGAGTTCGGGCCGATGTTGAGGAACGTGCCCGCCAGCGGGGACAGCCAGGGATGGCGGACCAGTAGGGCGCGGTACTCCGTCGCCAGCGTGCGCAGCTGCTCGCGCCAGTCCTCGTCGGCGTCCGGGTCGGGCAGGGTGAGTTCACCGTAGGCCGCGTCCAGGGCGAGTTCGAGGAGGTCGTCCTTGGTGTCGACGTACCAGTAGACGGACATCGCGGTGACGTTCAGCTCGGCGGCCAGCCTGCGCATGGAGAACTTCGCCAGCCCCTCGGCGTCCAGGAGCCCTACGGTCACCTCGGTGATCCGGTCCCGGTCGAGACCCGAGGGCTGCCCGCCGCCGCGCCCGCCCCGACGGACCTTGCCCTCCAGCCACACACTGGTCCGCACGGCCCGCTCG
The DNA here is from genome assembly GCF_040630525.1 of Streptomyces sp. NPDC005799. Lineage (NCBI taxonomy): Bacteria > Bacillati > Actinomycetota > Actinomycetes > Kitasatosporales > Streptomycetaceae > Streptomyces > Streptomyces sp. NPDC005799. The sequence continues at coordinate 13,355 of NZ_JBEXXQ010000080.1, read as the reverse complement.
GCTGCCCTCACCATGGCGTACCTTCCTAGACTTCCGTTCACACATCGAGGTGCCGGTCGGCGGCCGGCCCTCAGGCCGCCACCATCTCCGAGTCTGCCCGCTGCGCACGTCGCAGCAACGCCGCCGCCACGAACCCGCCCAGCAGCACGGCCACGGCACCCACCAGCTGACCGGCCTTCAGCCCCTCGGCCAGCCCTCCGGAGGAACGGAGCACGGCCCCGAGCACGGCGATGCCCAGGCCGTTGCCGACCTCGGCCAGGGTGCCGTTGACACCGGCCCCGACCCCCGCCTTCTCCGGGGGAATCGCGCTCATGATCGCATGCGCCATGGCCGAGTTGGCGATCGCGCACCCGCCCCCGATCAGCAGCAGCCCCACCAGCGTCCCGGCATAGCCCCGGGCGTCCAGCAGGGCGAACGACACCAGCCCGCCCGCCATCAGCACCATCCCGAGCGCGATGGACACCGGTGTCCCCAGCCGCGCCGCCCACTTCGCCGACAGTCCTGAGAAGTTCAGGGCGACGACCGTGAGAGCGAGCAGGTCGGGGCGGTCGCCGCTCGGGCTCTTCGACTCCGGTACGAGCGTCACCACGGCCACCAGACCCAGCGCCGCAACCGGCAGGTTGATCAGGAGGATCGCGGCCCGACCAGAAGTGGTTCAGCAGGAACCCGCCGATCAGCGGGCCGGCCGCGAAGCCCAGCGCGTTGACCGCGGCCCAGACGCCGATCGCCTTCGGCTGCTCCTCGAGGGTGAAGATCTGCATCGCCACCGCCAGCGTGGGGGTCAGCACCAGCGCCCCGCCGACCCCCACACGGCCCGCGCGGGGCGTGGGGGAGGTACGCCGCGCTGCCGGCGCCCAGCAGCGGGCCGGACTGCACCAGCGAGTACGCGTTGATCATTCATCGGCCAGCGGCGGGGGTGGGCCGGGGCACGGGGGACGGGGGACGGGGGCCGGGGCACGAGGGACGGGGACATGCCGTACACCGTATAGCTGGCTGCTATACGGTGTACGGCGCGGTTTCCGTCAGATCGTCGGGCCGCGAATCAGCTGCTCGCCTTCTGCGTCAGGTCGTAGAAGGTCGACGAACCCACGGTCACCTTCTTGAAGTTCTTCTCGACCCAGGACGTGATCTGCGAGGACGTACCGCTGCTGCTGCCGCCCATGCCGCCTCGGGTGCCGGAGGAGATGAAGTAGTGGATTTTGCCGTCCGCCACGTACTTCTGGAACTGGGCCAGCGTCGGCGACGGGTCGGTGCCGTTGAAGCCGCCGATCGCCATCACCGGGTCGCCGGTGGAGAGTTGGTAGCTCGCCGCGTTCTGGGCGCCGATGGCCGCGGCGACCCAGGTGTACTTGGACGAGTCGGTCTCCAGCAGCTTCTTGGCCGCGGAGGAGACGCTGGCGCCGTTCAGCAGACCGCCGACGCCACCACCGCCGCCCATGCCACCGGCGCCGCCCCCGCCGGGGAAGCCGTTACCGTTCTGCCGGCCCTGCGTGTTGCCGTTGCCCTGCTGGTTCTGGCCCTGGGTGTTGCCGTTGCCGTTCTGCCCGCCCGGCGTGCCGCCGCCGAAGCCGCCCCGCATACCGCCGCCGCCGAAGCCGCCGCGCATACCGCCGCCGCCGGGACCGCCCATCATGCTCGCGCCCGCCGGACCGGCCGTGACGATGGAGCCGGTGTGGCCCGTCTGCAGGGTGCTGAGGGTGTACGCGGTCGGGCCGGCCAGCGAGGCGACCAGACCCACGGCAGCCGCCCCGAGAGCCAGCTGCCGGTTGAGCCGGCCCGCGAAGATCAGGCCGAGCGCGGCGGTCAGACCGCCGATCAGGACGAGGTACTTCAGCCAGGGCAGATAGCTTGAGGTGCGGTTGAGCAGGACGTAACTCCACACCGCGCTCGCCACGACCGCGCCCGCGAGGGTGATCGAGGCCCAGGTCTCCCCGCGCTTCTCCCACAGGATCGCCGAGCCCATGCCGATGACCGCGGCCATGTAGGGGGCGAGCGCCACCGTGTAGTACTGGTGGAAGATGCCCGCCATGTAGCTGAAGACGACCATGGTCATCAGCAGCGAGCCGCCCCAGACCAGGAACGAGGCGCGGGCGACCGAGGTCCGCTTCAGCTTGCGCGTGGCGACCAGGCCGGCGACGAAGAGGACCAGCGCGGCCGGGAGCAGCCAGGAGATCTGGCCGCCGACCTCGGAGTTGAACATCCGGTTCCAGCCGGTGGCCCCCCACATACCGGTGCCGCCGCCTCCGCCACCGCCGCCGACGCTGCCGGTCTCGTCGCCGCTGAGGCGGCCGAAGCCGTTGTAGCCGAAGGTCAGCTCGAGGAAGCTGTTGTTCTGCGAACCGCCGATGTAGGGGCGGCAGCAGGCGGGCCACAGCTCGACGATGGCTGCCCACCAGCCGCCGGAGACGACCAGCGCGAGCGTCGCCGCCGCCAGCTGTGCCAACCGCTTCCTCACCGGCACCGGCGCGCAGACCGCGTACACGATCGCCAGCGGCGGCAGGATCAGGAAGGCCTGCAGGGTCTTGGCGAGGAACGCGAAGCCGATCGCGACCCCGGCCCACACCAGCCACCTCGTCCTGCCGTCCTCGACGGCACGCACCACGAAGTAGCAGGCCAGCGCCATCAGCAGGGCCAGCATGGCGTCCGGGTTGTTGAACCGGAACATCAGCGCCGCGACCGGAGTGAGCGCGAGCACCGCACCCGCGACCAGACCGGCCCCGGGGCTGAAACGGCGCCGCACGCCCGCGTACACCACGGCCACCGCGCCGACGCCCATCAGGACCTCGGGGAGAAGGATCGCCCAGGAGTTGAGGCCGAGGATCCGGACCGACAGCTCCATCGGCCACAGGGACGCCGGGGGCTTGTCGACGGTGATCGCGTTGCCCGCGTCCAGCGAGCCGAAGAAGAACGCCTTCCAGGACTTGCTGCCGGCCTGCACTGCCGCCGAGTAGAAGGAGTTGGCGTAGCCGGAGGCGCTCAGGTTGTAGAGGTAGAGAAGCAGGGTGGCGGCCAGCAGTCCGAGGAAGGCCGGGCGCGCCCAGCGGGGGTCCTCGGGACGGCCGCGCCACAGTCGCCGTACGAAGGGCTGCCGCGGCTCGCCGGCCCGGGGCTCGGTGGGAACCACTGGCTCCTGCACGGCCGTGGTGACCGTGGGGCCGGGGGGCGGCCCCCAGGAGGCGGGACCGGGTCCCCCCTCGTACGTCGTTCGGTCGTAGTGGGTGGTCATCGGGCGTCCCTCGGATCGGTGTCGGTCGGACGCACCGGCTGCAGATGCAGGGTGGCGTCCTCCCAGGTGCGGTCCGCGACTTCGCCGGCGCGGAACTGATTGGTGTCGTGGCCGCGGTACGCGGCCGGGCGCTGTGGCAGCGGGTGCTGCGGCTGGTACTGCGGGAACGGGGTCGTCGGGGTCGTCGGGGTCGTCACGTACGTCGGCGAGGACGGGGTGTGCGCGGCCACCACCGTGGACGGCCGGCTGTCGTCCCGGTCGGGGAAGACCCAGGCGCGGAAGAGCAGGAAGCGCAGCACGGTCGCCGCGAGGTTGGCGGCGATCAGCACCGCCAGCTCGGTGGAGTGCGCAGGGTCGGACGTCGCCGCGTTCAGGGCGGCGAGCGAGCCGCTGGTCAGGGCGAGGCCGATGCCGAAGACGACGAGGCCCTGCGCCTGGTGACGGACGGCGCCCCCGCGTCCGCGCACCCCGAAGGTCAGACGCCGGTTGGCGGCGGTGTTGGCGACCGCGGAGACGAGCAGCGCGAGCGCGTTGGCGAGCTGCGAGCCGCCGAACTGCCGGAAGAGGCTGTAGAGGACGAGATAGAAGAGGGTCGACAGACCGCCGACGACACAGAACCCGACGAGCTGGCGGGCCAGTCCCTTCGGCACGTCCTGGATCTCGCGGTCACGCGGGTCGTCGCCGAACGGGCGGGTGATCCGGTCCAGCGGCAGCGATCCGGTCGCGAGCGCCTTGCCCACCCGCCACACGCCCTTGAGGTCCTCGGTGGCCGTCTTCACGATGTGGACGGTGGAGTCGGGGTCGTCGACCCAGTCGACAGGCACCTCGTGGATGCGAAGGCCCGCGCGTTCGGCGATGACCAGCATCTCGGTGTCGAAGAACCAGCCGGTGTCCTCCACCAGCGGCAGCAGCACCTGGGCGACATCACGCCGGATCGCCTTGAATCCGCACTGCGCGTCCGAGAAGCGGGCCTGCAGCGAGCCGCGCAGGATCAGGTTGTACGTCCGTGAGATGAACTCCCGCTTGGGACCGCGAACCACCCGGGAGCTGCGGGAGAGCCGCGAGCCGATGGCGAGGTCCGAGTGGCCCGAGATCAGCGGAGCCACCAGCGGGAGCAGGGCGTTGAGATCGGTGGACAGGTCCACGTCCATGTAGGCGAGGATCGGGGCCTCCGAGGCGGACCACACGGTGCGCAGGGCCCGTCCGCGGCCCTTCTGCTCCAGGCGGAAGTTCCTGACCTCGGCGATCTCCGACTCCAGCCGCGACGCCACCGTCGGAGTGGTGTCGGTCGACGCGTTGTCCGCGATGGTGATGCGGAACGCGTACGGGAACGTGCGCTTGAGGTGCTGGTGCAGTCTCAGCACACACGGCTGGAGGTCCTTCTCCTCGTTGTAGACGGGGATCACTACGTCCAGGACAGGCGTACCGGCGTCGCCGGCCGGGAGGTGCTCCCGCGCCGGCAGGGTGCCGGGAGAAGAGTCGGTTCGCATGGAAACGACTCTGGTCAAGTGCCCTGTTGCACCCATGTGCTGGCACTGTGCTGCACCTGTGAGTGCGATTGCCAGTTCGTCTTGGGAGCCGGGTGGGGGACCGCCGGGGCGAGCGCCGGCAGATGCACGGTGAAGACCGTACGGCCCTGGACGCTGTCCACGGTCACGGCACCGCCGTGCGCGGTCGCGACGGCCTGCACGATGGCGAGCCCGAGCCCGGTGGACCCGGTGGCACGCGAACGCGCCGAGTCGCCGCGGGCGAACCGCTCGAAGACGTGCGGCAGCAGGTCGGGCGGGATGCCCTGGCCGTTGTCCTCGACGTCCACGCACATCCAGGGGCCGCGCCGCTGGATCCGTGCGGTGACGGTGGTGCCGGGCGGAGTGTGCTTGCGGGCGTTGCCCAGCAGATTGACCAGCACCTGCTGGATGCGGGCCGCGTCCGCCGACACCAGCGCGGGTTCGTCGGGCAGGTCCAGCCGCCAGTTGTGGTCCATGCCGGCCGCGCGGGAGTCGCTGACGGTGTCCACGACCAGCGGGATCAGATCGGTCTGCTCGAACTGCAGCGGGCGCCCCGCGTCGAGCCGGGCCAGCAGCAGCAGATCCTCGACGAGGAGGGTCATCCGGCCGGCCTCGGACTCGATCCGGCCCAGGGCGTGCCGGGTGTCGGGCCCGACCTGCTCCCTCCCGCGCCGGGTCAGCTCGGCGTACCCGCGGATGGAGGCGAGGGGTGTCCTGAGCTCATGACTGGCGTCCGCGACGAACTGCCGTACCCGCATCTCGCTCTGCTGACGCGCGTGCAGGGCGCCGTGGACGTGGTCCAGCATCCGGTTGAGCGCGGCGCCGACCTGGCCGACCTCGGTGTGCGGATCGGTCTCCGACTCGGGCACCCGCTCACTGAGATTCACCTCACCGGTGTGCAGCGGCAGTTCGGACACCCGGGTCGCGGTGGCGGCGACGCGCCGAAGCGGCCGCGTGGCAACACCGACGAGCACGTAACCGGCGATGACGGCGGCCCCCAGTCCTGCGGCGGTGACGCTGAGCTCGACGAGGATCAGGGTGTCGATGGTGCCGTCGGTCTCATTGGTGGGGATGGCGACGTAGTAGTTGCCGTTGGGGCCGTGGACGTACGAGACGCGGTACGAACCCAGACCCGGGAGGTCCACCGTGTGCTTGTTGTCGTCCTGGGCAACGGAGTTGAGGGCGGCCAGCTGAGCGCTGGTGAGTGACACCGCGCTCATCAAAAACGTGGAGGTGGACTTGTGGCCCACCTTGCCCTCAGTGGCGGAGCCGTTCACAACCTTGGCGGCGACCGTGGACGCAGCGGGCTGCGGCCCCCGGGTGACGAAGTCGCTCAGGCCGGTCGTACGGATACCCGTGGGTGTGTTGTTCTGCCCGTTGCCCTGCTGGCCGGGCGCGTCGTTGTCGCCCTTACCCGGACCACCCGGTCCGAAAGGACCCGACGCGCGCTTGCCGACCTCGCTCAGTTGCTGGTCGAGCTCGTTGTACAGGTGCGACCTGAGCGCCAGTGTCGTCACCGTGCCGATCACCGCGCACACCACGGCGATCAGCACGACGGAGGCGACGACGAGCCGCGCCCGCAGGGTGCGCGGCTGTCCCGCTCGTCGCTGCTGCGGACGCGTTCGTCGTCGCCCGCTCATGAGGCGGCGGGCTTGATCAGATAACCGGCCCCACGCCGCGTGTGGATCATCGGCTCCCGCCCGGCGTCGATCTTGCGCCGCAGATACGAGATGTACAGCTCGACCACATTGGCCTGCCCACCGAAGTCGTACGACCACACCCGGTCGAGGATCTGCGCCTTGCTGAGCACGCGCCGCGGATTGCGCATCAGGAAACGCAGCAGCTCGAACTCGGTCGCGGTGAGGTGGATGGAGTCCCCGGCCCGCGACACCTCGTGGCTGTCCTCGTCCAGGGTGAGGTCACCGACCACCAGCACCGAGTCCGAACGCCGGTCGGCGGCACCGGAACGGCGGATGAGACCCCGCAGCCGCGCCACGACCTCCTCCAGGGAGAACGGCTTGGTGACGTAGTCGTCGCCGCCGGCGGTGAGCCCGGCGATACGGTCCTCGACCGCGTCCTTGGCCGTCAGGAACAGCACCGGCACGTCCGGCAGCTCCCGACGCAGCCGCCCCAGGACGGTCAGCCCGTCCATGTCCGGCAGCATCATGTCGAGTACGACGGCGTCGGGACGGAACTCACGAGCGGTCTGTATGGCTCCCGTGCCGTCTCCGGCCGACCGTATCTGCCAGCCCTCGTAACGGAGGGCCATGGACAGCAGTTCGGTGATCGACAGCTCGTCGTCCACCACAAGCACTCGGACGGGGCTCCCGTCCGGCCTCAGCAGTTCGGTGCGCCCCTGGGGCGAGGTCGTGGTCATGGTGGACACACTGTCTGGATCCTCTGAGAGCACCCTTTCGACAACCTGTGATTTCCCTGAGAAACGCACAGGCGCCTCTCAGGGAACCCCTGGGAAGTTCTTGCCCAGCCGTGTCCGCGCCGGTCGGGACGGGTGCCGGGCGCGGTTGCTCAACGGGTGCCGGGCGGTGCCCAGCGGGTACGGGGCAGGTCCATCATCCGTGGGCCGGGGTGTTCGGAAGGTAAAGGTTGTCTGTGGGTGGCCTGGGTGCGAGGGCTCCCTGGGTGGTCTCACAGCCCGAAGAGCCGCGCCCCGTTGTCGTGGCACACGGCCCGCAGCCAGTCGTCGCCGAGGTCCAGACGCTCCAGGGCGTGGAGTTGGTGGAGGTAGGGATACGGGATGTTGGGGAAGTCGCTGCCCAGCAGAACGCGGTCGCCGAGGTCCGCGAGCCGCGGCAGGGCCCGCCCGGGGAACGGCGCGAACCGTTCGCTGAAGTCCGTGAACGCCATCGTCGTGTCCAGCCGCACCTCCCCGTACCGCTCGGCCAGGTCGAGGAAGTCCTCGTACTCGTGCATCCCCATATGCGCGATGACCAGCCGCAGTCGGGGATGGCGTGCCAGCACGCGGGCGATCGGCTCGGGCCCGGTGTGCTTGCCCGGCGCGGGTCCTGAACCGCAGTGGATCACCACCGGCACGCCCGCCTCCGCGAGCAACCCCCAAGCGGGATCGAGGAGTTCACTCGCCGGGTCGTACGCGCCCACCTGCACATGCGCCTTGAAGACCCGCGCCCCGGCGTCGACCGCCTCCTGGACGTAGGCCTCGACCCCGTCCTCCGGGAAGAGCGTCGAGGTGTGCAGACAGTCGGGAGTGCGGGCGGCGAACTCGACGGCCCAGCTGTTCAGCCACCGTGCCATGCCGGGCTTGTGCGGGTAGAGCATGGCGGTGAAGGCCCGCACCCCGAACTCCCGTATCAACGCGACCCGTTCCTCCTCCTCCGCCCGGTACGTGATCGGCCACTCCACCCCGCCGGTCAGCGGCCCGAGCGAGTCGAAGTAGCCCCACACCTTGCGCAGTACGCGCTCGGGCATGAAATGCGTGTGCACGTCGACCAGCCCCGGCAGCCCCAGCCGCTCCCAGAACCGCCGGACCTGCCCGGCCTCCGCCTTCTCAGCCATATGCCCTCTCGAACCCGCTCGCCGGTCTTCTCCTGCCTCTCATCCTCACCCTCACCCACATCCGGATGCTCGCAACAGCCCGGCGAAGCAGTTCCTCAGCCCCGGCAGAGCAGGCCGTCCGCCCCGGCAGAGAAGTCGGCCAGCCCCGACGAAACAGGCCGTCGGACCCGGCAAAGCAGGCAGCCACACCGGCGACGAGGCCGCCAGATCGGGCGAAGCAGCCCGTCCGACCCGCCGAAGCAGTCGGCCAGACCAGACCCTGCGAAGCAGGCAGCCACACCGGCAACGAGGCCGCCAGATCGGGCGAAGCAGGCCGTCCGCGCCGCCGAAGAGGCCCGCCAGGCCACCGAAGAAGCCCACCAGACCCGGCGGAGCGAGCCGTCAGAAGAGTCCGTCCTGAACGCCGGCCGCCTCCCTCACCCCCCTCACCTCTCTGACCGGAACGGTGACGCCCTCCCCGTCCCCGCTCGGCACGATGTCCCACCCCGTCATCAGCCGCGTGTCGAGCACGACGACCCCGCGGCCCGTCGCGAGGTGCAGATCGGGCCCCGCGGCCGCGAGCAGCTTCCCGTTCACCCCGCTGCCCGCGGCCAGCTCTGTCACCTCCCCGGCGGCGGCCGGAAGGTCGGTGAGCCCGAACACCCCCACGTGGTCGACGATTTGGCACGGCTCCCGCCGCAGCGACTCCGGCCAGGCGGTCAGCGCGCAGGCCCGACCGTGCAGCTCCGCCACCTCGGCCGCCCGCTCAGCCGCCGACGCCGGCAACCGGGAACGGACGGCCCGCTTCTCGCCGTACGGGATCCGGTCCGGCACCCGGAGCGCGGCGCGCAGTAGCTCCTCCGTGCGCCGGGCGGCCATCAACGGCCCCAGCCCCAGCCAGCTGAAGCACACCGCGCCCTGCTCGAGCAGCCGCGCCGAGCCCCGCTCTTCGGCGGTGATCCCGACCTTGACCATGCCGGGCCCGAACCACGCCAGATACACGTGGTACGGGCGCGGATCGTCCGCGATCGTGTCGGCGGCCACGGAGTGCGCCCGGTCCAGCCGCGCGCACTCCTCGCACCGCGCCCCCGTACTCCGTCCCGGCACCGCCGCCCGCACCGGGCACGTATGCCCCCGTGCTCCCACACATGTCCGCACACCCCCGTCCGCGACCCTGAAGGCCACCCGTTTCCCCCAGGTCAGCGCGCTGCGCCGACCACCGTCCCACGCCAGCACGGGACCGCCGCCGGCCCACCGCAGCCCCGAGCACTTCCATGCCTGTGCCATCGCCTCCGAGAGTAGAGGGCACCACTGACAACGGGCTCCGGCGGCGGTATCCGCGCAGTTCAGGAGCCAGATTGCGGACCGGGGCAGAAAACGCGGGCACCTCGGTGAATTCAGGTACGGCGGCAGATCCAGGAACGGCTGCGGGCTCCGGCAACGCGCAGTACGCCTCCGCCGCGGGCATCTCCTCCCGCCCCCGTCCCGCCAACCGGCAGCCGACGCACCCCGGATGACCCGCCCGGGCCGTCAGATCCCGGGTCCGCCACCCCCACTGCTCCCTGGGCCGCAGGCCCGGTGGCTTGCCCCATCCGGTGAGATGCAGGGTCCAGGTGACCAGAACGCTCACCACCACGATCGCGAGCCCACCGACCAGGATCGCCTGCGAGGCCGTACACACGCCGAGCCCCAGCACCACCGTCCCGAGGGTGGCTGCTTCGCCTACGTCATCGAGGCCGGCGAGAACCTCCTCACCGCCGGCGACCTCGCGGCTCGCGCCCATGTCACGACGGGCGCGGTAACCGGCATCCTCAACCGCCTCGAACGCGCCGGCTACGTCACCCGCCGCCCCGACCCGAACGACCGCCGCCGTGTCCGGGTCGCCGCACTGCCGGAGGCGGAGGCCCGCGTACGGGAGGTCTACGAGCCGTACTACGCCCGTCTTGCGGAGCTCTTCTCGGACTACTCCCCCGACGAGATCGCGGTCCTGACCGACTGGTTCACGCGCGCGAGCACGCTGGCGGCGGGGTACAGGGAGGAGCACCGCCGGACGGACTGAACGGACTGAGCCGTCGGGCGGGTGTGATTCAGGGTGCGCGGGTGAGGCGGCCTGATCGGTCCAGCCCAGCCGGACTCAGCGCAGGGCTGCGGCGAAGGACGCGTGCTGGGCGGCCGTGAAGGCGTGTTCCCGCTCCGACCAGGTGACACGCTCGGCGATGACCGCGGGCGGCGCGAGCCGACTGCCCGCCCACCAGCGGGCGTTACGGGTCTGACGTTCGAGGATGGCGTCGACAAGGCCCGGACGCGCGTCCGGGCCGAGTCCGTATGCATCGGCGAGGACACGGACCTGTGCGGCCTGCGCGGCGACCGGCGGCGCCTCGCGTCGGGAAGACACGCACCAGGTCCACGCCATGTAGCCGAGATCCTCCAGCGGATCGCCGGGCGCGGCCATGTCGAAGTCGATGAAGGCGACCGGTACACCGTCCGGACCGTTCCTGAAAACGGTGTTGTTCGGGCCGGGGTCGTTGTGGCAGACGACCGGGTGCCGACCTGCGAGGCGGCACGCGCGCGTGGCGTCGTGCAGCGCGCGCAACAGGGCGCCGGCGGCGGTGACCTGGGCGTCGGTCCAGTGCTGGAAGCGGGCGGGGACCCAGCCGGGGAGGTAGCTGAGGACGTCCCGTCCGGCGGCGTCGCGTCCGAGGTATCGGGGGGTGCCGGCGAAGCCCGCCTCGGCGAGATGCCCGAGCAATTCGGCGACGAAGGCGGACGAGGCGCCGACGGGCCGCCGTACCGTGTCCCCCACCCGGACCACTCCCGGGGTGATCCGCCCGCCGGACAAGGCACCTCCGTACGGCCTCCCTCGCTCACCGCATCAACGCCCGGTACCGCCTCGTGCCCACGGCCTCGGACTCCTTCCACCGACGGATCCTCGGGGTGCGGGCATCCCCGCGGAAGTACGGCCACCTACACCTTCCCTCCGGTGGGAGGCTTCATGGCGAGGGCGCCGCCACAGCGGCATCGTGGAACCGAAGCCAAAGACGCGCCGAAGGGACATCCGATGAACCCGCTCGAGCCCATCACCACCGGGACGACAACCGCGAAGCCCAGCGCAAAAGCAACCCCGAAGCCCACCGCGAAGGCAACGGCGAAAGCAACCGGAAAGACAACGAAACAGGCGGCGGCCCCCGCCCAGCCCCCCGATGAGGGCGAACTGACCCCGCTCCTCACCGCCTGGGACCTGGCCCATCCGGCCCTCTCCGACCCCGAATGGCGTCACGTCCTGGACGAACTCGCCCACCCGCGCACCACCCGCGCCTTCCAACGCCTGGCAGACACGAAGGCCTGACCCACCAGGACGTGCGCCGCCTGCTTCGCCCTCTTCAACTCCCCGAACGCAGAGTGGCGGCTGTACTCGCCGGATTCCCGGCAGCCGGAAGTCCGTTTGAGGATGTGGCGTTCACAGCCCGCGCGTACTGTGGTCCGGGTACGTCCAGACCGCGCCCCAGGGCGTGAATTCGTCGATCCCGGCGTGCCCCCACACCTCTGTGCCACCGGAGCACGCCCGGGCGAGCGGAGGATCAGCGATGGGTACAGTCACCACCGACGACGGCACCACCATCTTCTACAAGGACTGGGGGCCGCGAGACGGCCGGCCGGTCGTCTTCCACCACGGATGGCCCCTGAGCGCCGATGACTGGGACAACCAGATGTTGTTCTTCCTGGCGCACGGCTACCGGGTCATCGCCCACGACCGCCGTGGGCACGGACGCTCGAGCCAGACCGCCACCGGCCACGACATGGACACCTACGCCGCCGACGTGATCGCCCTCACCGACGCGCTCGACCTACGGGACGCGGCCCACGTCGGCCACTCCACCGGCGGCGGCGAGGTCGCCCGCTACGTCGCACGCGCCAAGCCCGGCCGTGTCGCGAAGGCGGTGCTGGTGGGCGCCGTACCACCCGTCATGGTCAAGTCGGAGAGCAACCCGGGCGGCCTGCCCCTCGAGATCTTCGACGGCTTCCGCGCGGCCCTCGTCGCCAACCGCGCACAGTTCTACATCGACGTGGCCTCGGGCCCGTTCTACGGCTTCAACCGCCCCGGCACGCAGGTGTCACAGGGTCTGATCGACAACTGGTGGCGGCAGGGCATGATGGGCGCGGCCAACGCCCACTACGAATGCATCAAGGCGTTCTCGGAGACCGACTTCACCGAGGACCTCCGGCAGATCGACGTACCGGTCCTGGTCTGCCACGGCACCGACGACCAGGTCGTCCCCTACGAAGACTCGGCACCGCTGACCGTGGAACTCCTGAAGAACGGCACCCTCAAGAGTTACGAGGGCTTCCCGCACGGCATGCTGGCGACCCATCCGGACGTCCTCAACCCGGACATCCTCGCCTTCCTCGAGTCCTGACGGCCCGTCCCCTGAAAAATCATCGGAGGCCCCGGGTCACCGCTCCGGGGCTTCTGGACCTGACGTCACGCGCGCGTGAGGGAGGCCCCCTCACGCGCGAGAGGCATTACCGCCCACGGCACCGGCGCCGCCCCGTTCGCCCCGCTGCTCGAGCCGCTCGATCATGTGGTCACTCCATGCGCTGATGGCCGCGGCCTGCTCGGGCGCGAGCTGATCGATGAAGAAGCGGCGGACATTGCCGGCATGCGCGACGACGGCGCTCTCCGCCAGGCGGCGCCCGTCCGGTGTCAGCCCGATACCGGTCCGTCGCCCGCTGGCCCCGCTCTCGGTGCGGACCACGAACCCCCGGCTTTCCATGCGCGTGAGCTGATGGGAGACCCGGCTCTTCTCCCAGCCGAGCGACTCCGCCATGTCCACGACGCGCACCTCACGGCCGGGCGCCCTCAGCAGGGTGACGAGGACGCTGAACTCCGCCTTGGAGATGCCGAATTCGGCCTGCAGGCGACGGTCGATCTCCTGAAGGAGCAAGCGCTGTGCGTGCATCCACCGGTCCCAGAGATCCCACTCCTCCGGCTCGAGCGCGTCGCATTCCACCATGTCGGCAAGGCTACCGGGGGAGGTGTTTTGGGGGTCTAAAGAAAAAACCCAAGAGTTTGTAAGCAAAAACACCCCCCCAAGGGGTCCGTAGACCCCGGA
>NZ_JBEXXQ010000079.1:0-36401 GCF_040630525.1 Streptomyces sp. NPDC005799 | reverse complement strand
CCTAGGCCCATCCGTGCGCCGCGCGGCTACAGACACCTCCGCCCCGACCCACCCCGGGCGCCCCCGCCCGGGCCCACCGCCCGGGGGGCGCGTCCGCGTGTGCGCTCAGGGGTGCCCTTGGACGGAGCGAGGCCGCGGCGGCAGGCAACCCGCCCCGGCGACTCATGGTCTGCCGGGGCGGGTCGGTCGGGAGGAAGGACGGGTCAGCCGAGGCCGTCGGCGCCCACCTGGACGGCGGACTCGTCGAGCAGGCCGTCGGAGACGGTCTGCGGGCTGCCGTCGAGGTCGAGGACCGGAGTGGCCTCCTTGTACCAGGACTCGATCACGGCGTTGCCCCAGAAGTCGCGGCGCCGGTCGTCGTGCACGCTCCACCGGTACGTCTCGTGGTCGGGGTCGCCGGTGTAGTAGTCGGAGGTGTAGATCTCCACCCGGTGGCCGTCCGGGTCACGCAGGTAGACGTAGAAGGCGTTGGAGACGCCGTGCCGGCCGGGCCCTCGCTCGATGTACTTCTCCTCGTGCAGTGCGCCGAAGATGTCGGCGGTGCGCAGCACCTGGTGGGACTCGTGGGTGGCCACTCCGAGGTGGTGCAGGCGGGGTCCGGCGCCGCCCGTGAAGGCGACGTCGTGGACGGTCTGCTTGCGGTACATCCACGCCGCGTACAGCTCGTGCTCGTCGCCCTCGATCGTCTCCGAGCAGCCGAAGCCCAGGGACCTGTAGTGCGCGTACGCGGCAGGGATGTCGGGGGTGCAGATGTTGAAGTGGTCCAGGCGGGCGATGTGCGCGCCGCGGTGGAGGTCGTAGCGCTGGATGAGGCGCTCACCGCGCTCGATCTCGTGGAAGAACTCGACCGGGAAGCCGAGCGGGTCCACGACACGCACGGCGTCCCCGACACCGACGGTGCCCTCGCCCTTCTTCAACCGCTTGACCGGGCGGCCGAGGTGACGGAAGAACTTCTCCGCCTTGTCGACGTCCTCGGGGGTGCGTACGCGGTAGGAGATGTGGTCGAGGGCCGCGAGGTCGCCCTTGCGCAGCACCAGGGAGTGGTGGGTGAGTTCGTCGGTGCCGCGCAGGTAGAGGGAGCCGGTGTCCTCGTACTGGACGTGGAAGCCGAGCATGTCGACCCAGAACCAGCGGGCGGCACCGAGGTCGGTCACGGCGAGCTGGGCGTAGGCGGAGCGGATGACGTTGGGCGCGTCGGGGTGCGGGGGCGTACTCATGAGGTGGCTCCGAAGCGTGGGGTGTGCACATCACCGAGGGCGACGTGGACGATCTTCGACTCGGTGTAGAAGTCGATGGAGTGGGCGCCGCCCTCACGGCCGACGCCCGACGCCTTGACCCCGCCAAAGGGGGTGCGAAGGTCGCGGACGTTGTGGGAGTTGATCCAGATCATGCCGGATTCGACGGCGTGGGCGATGCGGTGGCCGCGCTTGAGGTTCGAGGTCCAGATGTAGGCGGCCAGCCCGAACTGCGTCGCGTTGGCGAGCTCGACCGCCTCGGCCTCGTCGTCGAAGGGGGCGACGGCCACGACGGGGCCGAAGATCTCCTCCTGGAAGATCCGGGCGTCCCGCTCGACGTCGGCGAAGACGGTCGGCTGGAGGTAGTTGCCGTCGGGCAGGTGGTCGGGGCGGTCGCCGCCCGCGACCAGCCGGGCCTCCTTCCTGCCGATCTCGACGTAGTTCAGGACGCGCTCGTAGTGCTCGGGGTGGACCAGCGCGCCCACCTCGGTGGCAGGGTCCGAAGGCAGCCCGACACGGACGTTCACGGCCCGCTGCGCCAGGCGCCGGGTGAACTCCTCGTACAGCGGCCGCTCCACGAGGACACGTGAACCGGCCGTGCAGCGCTCGCCGTTGAGGGAGAACACGCCGAACACGACCGAGTCCAGCGCCGCTTCGAGGTCGGCGTCGGCGAAGACGACGACGGGGGACTTGCCGCCCAGCTCCATCGACGTGGTCTTCAGGTGCTCGGCGGAGGAGCGGATGATGTGGCGGCCGGTGTCGGTGGAGCCGGTGAACGAGATCAGCGGCACGTCCGGGTGATCGACGAGGGACTGCCCCGCCTCCTCCCCGATGCCGTGCACGATGTTGACCACGCCAGCGGGCACCCCGGCCTCGGCGAAGATCTCCGGCCACAGCGAGGCGGAGAGCGGGGTCCACTCGGCGGGCTTGAGGATGAGCGTGCAGCCGGCGGCCAGGGCGGGCGCCAGCTTCCAGCTCTCCAGCATGAAAGGGGTGTTCCAGGGCGTGATCAGCCCCGCGACCCCGACCGGCTGCCGGACGACGTAGGAGAACTGCTCCTCGCCCTGCCGGAAGGCCTCCTCGCCGAGCGCGACGATGACGTCGGCGAAGTAGCGGAAGTTCTCTGCCGCGCGGCGGGCCTGGCCTCTCGCCTGGGTGATGGGCAGTCCGGAGTCGTACGACTCGAAGGCGGCCAGCTGGTCGTGGCGGGCCTCGACGGCGTCGGCGATGCGGTACAGGACGTTCGCGCGCGCCCGGTTGGACAGGCCGGCCCACTTGGGGAACGCGGCGCGGGCCGCCACCACGCCACGGTCGACGTCGGCCGCCGTACCGCGTGCCGCCTGGGTGTAGACCGTGTTGGAGGCCGGGTCACAGACGTCGAACGTACGGCCGTCGGCGGCGTCCGTGAGTTCACCGCCGATCCAGTGGCGGATGGTCGAGGGAAGGCTCTCGGGGATCACTTGGCTGTTCCGATCTGTGCGGTGAGGTCGCCGCCCTCCGCGAGCAGCGCGCGGATCTTTGTGAGGCCCGCGTCGGTCGGGCCGGTCAACGGCGGCCGGACGAAGTCGGAGGCGATACGCCCCTGCTGGGCCAGGACCCACTTGGCGGGCGCCGGGTTGGTCTCGACGAACAGCAGGTCGACGAGCGGGTGCAGCCGGTAGTGCAGATCACGGGCCGCGTCGAACTCTCCGGCCTCCCACAGCTCGTACATCCGCGCCACCGCGCCGGGAGCGAGGTTGGCGACGGCCGACACGAAGCCCGCCCCGCCCAGTGCCATCAGCGGCAGGCAGAGCAGTTCGATACCCGACCACACCAGCAGCGACCGCCCGCACGCGTGCAGCACACGGGAGAAGTGCTCGAAGTCCTTCGTCGTCTCCTTCACCCCGACGAAGTTCTCGAAGTCGGTGAACAGGCGCTGCACCGTCTCCGGTGCGATGTCGACGGCGGTGCGGGAGGGCACGTTGTAGGCCACGATCGGCAGTTCCGGGAACTCCCGGGCCACCCTCGCATACCACTGGTAGAGCGCCTCCTGGGTGGGCCGTGCGTAGTACGGCGTGATGACCAGTGCCGCGTCGGCGCCCAATTCCTGTGCGGCGGCGGTGAGTTCGAGGGTCTCGTCGAGCTTGTGGGAGCCGGTGCCGGGCAGGAACGGCACCCGGTCGCCGATCTCCTCGACCGCCGTGCGCATCGCGGCGACGCGCTCGGCGACGCTCTGCGCGCTCGGTTCGCCGGTCGAGCCGCCGAGCGAGATGCCGTGCGAGCCGGACTCCAGCTGGAAGCGGATCAGGCCGCGCAGGCTGTCGTGGTCGGGGGCGCCGGCCGCGGTGAACGGCGTGACGACGGGGGCGATGGACCCGCGGATCGCCGACGGGTCGCTGCGGAACTTCACTGTGTTTCTCCCTTGGACCAGTTCTCGTAGGCGTCCCGCCAGGCAGGGCCCAGCGGATACAGGCCGTCGACGCTCTCGCCCGCGGCGACCTGCCCGGCGATGAAGCGCTCCTGCCGTTCCTGTTCGCGGCAGTCGGCGATCAGTTCCTCGGCGAGGTCGGGCGGTACGACGATCACGCCGTCGGCGTCGCCGACGATCAGGTCCCCGGGCTGTACCAGCGCCCCGCCGCAGGCGATGGGCACTCCGCTGTCCCAGGGAACGTGCCGGCGGCCGAGCACGGAGGGGTGGGCGCCTGCCGCGTAGACGGGCAGACCGAGGTCGGCGATGGCGGTGCTGTCGCGTACGGCGCCGTCGGTGACGACCCCGGCCGCGCCCCGGCGCTGTGCACGCAGGGCGAGGATGTCGCCGAGAGTGCCGGCAGTCGGGTCTCGCCGGGCGTCCATCACCAGGACGTGTCCGGGGCGCAGTTCCTCGATGGCCCGCTTCTGGGCGTTCATGCCAGTGCCGTACCGCTTGAACAGATCCTCGCGCAGGGGCAGATAGCGCAGGGTGTGGGCGACGCCCACCATGCCCCCACCGGCCACGGGTCGTACGCCGTCGATCGACATGTGCGGCAGACCGCGCGAGCGCAGCTGGGCGCTGAGTGTTGCCACGGCGACCGAGCGCAGTCCCTCCGCGAGCAGCGGGTCGAGCAGCGGTTCCGGCTCGTGGGCGACTCCGTAGGCGGCCTCCCGTTCGGCCGGGTCGGCCTTGGGCATGGCCCCGTACGGAGCGAGCGGGTCGCCCTCGGCGATCGGGTTGCGCAGCCGCCCGGTGGACAGCTCC
The DNA here is from genome assembly GCF_040630525.1 of Streptomyces sp. NPDC005799. Taxonomy (NCBI): domain Bacteria; kingdom Bacillati; phylum Actinomycetota; class Actinomycetes; order Kitasatosporales; family Streptomycetaceae; genus Streptomyces; species Streptomyces sp. NPDC005799. The sequence continues at coordinate 31,952 of NZ_JBEXXQ010000079.1, read as the reverse complement.
CCGGCGGTGACCTCGATCTCGACCAGGTCACCGGGCTGGACGACCGAGGCCCCCGTCGGAGTGCCGGTGAGGATCACGTCCCCCGGCTCCAGCGTGACCAGCCGGGACAGGTCGGCGACCAGTTGCCCGAAGGGGAACAGGAGGGTGTCCGTGGTGTCGTCCTGGACCAGCTCGCCGTTGACCCAGGTCCGCAGCCGCAGCCCGGCCGGGTCCACCTGGTGGGCATCCAGCAGACGCGGCCCGATGGGGGTGAAGCCGTCGGCACCCTTGGAACGGAGGTTGGAGCCTCGGTCCGCGTACCGCAGGTCGTACACGCCCGCGTCGTTCGCGGCCGTCACCCAGCGGACGTGACGCCAGCCGTCCTCCGGCGCCACACGCTGCGCGCGCGAGCCGATGACGAGCGCGATCTCCCCCTCGAAGCCGAGGAGTTCGCAGCCCGACGGCCGTACGATCGGCTCCCTCGTCCCCGCGAGCGAGGACGGCGGCTTGAGGAAGTACGACGGATGGGAGGGGACTCGGCCCCGTTCCTTCGCGCGGCTGGGATAGTTGAGATGGACCGCGATGATCTTCGTCGGCGGGTTCCCGAGCGGGTGCGTCATCAGGAACGCTCCAGGAAGGCCTGCACCTTGGCCTTGTAGGGCTCCCGGTCGTAGGACTTCACGTACGCACCCGCCATCCGGACCGGGTCGCCGAAGAAGTAGTACTCGTACAGCGCCTGGCGGCTGGAGAAGGCGGAGATGCAGGTGTCCCAGACCAGCCGGAACAGCTTGACGCGCTCGGGGCCGGTCAGGGTGGCGGACTGCAGGTATGCCTCGATGTCCTCGGCGGCCGGGCCGGTGATGTCGAGTTCGGTCGGGGTGGCCATGAGGCCGGAGGCGCCGAGCTTGCGCAGGATCTGCGGGAACCGCTGGTAGAGCTTGGGGTAGAGGTTGCGGGCGGCGTTGAGCGGGGCGAAGGCGGGGGTGAGTACGCCGTACTCGTTGACCTGGGCGTCGGCCTCGGCCGCGCGCAGGAAGGCCCTGAGCATCTCCAGCGTGGCGATGATCTCGGCGATGTCCTCCTGGACGTGCTGGAACTGCTCGATGCCGATCGCCTCGGTCAGCAGTGTCACCAGGCCGAGGATGTACTCGGTCTTGGCGGTGGTGCGGGTGACCACCTGGTGGGTCATGTGCACCACGGAACCGGTCTGCGAGTAGAAGCCGTTGCACAGCTCGGCGTCGCCGAGCGCGAAGCAGCGCTCGTAAGGCACGTGCACGTTGTCGAAGACGACCACGCAGTCGGACTCCTCGAAACGGGAGCCGAGGGGGTGGTCATGGCGCGAGCGGTCGTAGTCGAGCGGCTCGCGGGCGATGTAGCGCAGGCCCGGGGTGTCGTTGGGGATCGCGAAGGCGTACGAGTACGGCTTGTCCTCGGGGGTACCGCGCAGCACGGTCGAGGGGAAGACGAGCATCTCGTCCGCGAACGGCGCGATGGTGGCGAGCATGCGCGCGCCGTGGATCACGACGCCGTTGTCGTCCTCCTTCACGATGCGCGCGGCCAGCTTGCCGCCGGCCTGCTGGGTGCCGGCCACGGACCGGTTGACCTGCGGTGGGATCAGCGTATGTGTGCACAGCAGGTCCTCTTCGCGGACCTTCTCGTAGTAGCGGCGGATGTTCTCGCCGAAGGCCGGATTCGCCTGGGCGAACCAGTCGGCGGCCGAGGCGAGCGCCATCAGTGAGCTGTTCATGTAGTCGCCGGTGCGGCCGAGCATGCCGTTGCTGTGGTCGGCCCAGACTTTGACCGCCTTGCGGCGCTTGACCAGGTCCTCCGGGGTCTTCGGGGTGAGGAAGGACGTGCCGACCGGCTCGCCGGAGGTCGGGGAGGTGTAGGTGAGGGTGTCCTTGTGCTCGGCGGAGTGCTGGAGGTCGTACAACTCCGCGTAGGTGCGCACCACGTTGCGGAAGGCCGGGTGGTCCTGGATCCCGCTGGTGACAGTCTCGCCCTGGATGTGGACGGTGGGGCGGGAGGCGGCGAGGCGCTCGAGGTATTCCTTGCCGGTGCGTGCGGCCATGTTCGTGCTCCTGAGAAGTGCTGGGGCCGGGGGATGTGGCTGGTCAGATGAGGTGTTCGATGCCGTCGGTGGCCTCGGCCGCCGTGCCGAAGCGGCTCCAGGCGTAGGTAAGGGCGTCGCCGTCGCGGTGGCCGAGGTCGGTGACCCTGCCGACGACGAGGGTGTGGTCACCGCCGTCGTACGAGCGCCACGGGTCGCATTCGGTCCAGGCGAGGGGATGCGCGAGCCGGGGGACGCGGGCGCCCTCCACCCAACGAGGCTCGGCCGCGTCCCGCGCCCCCGCGAACTGCCGCGCCAGCGGCTCCTGTTCGGCGCCGAGGATGTTCACGCAGAACGGCTGGTCGAGCAGTTGGTCGTGGCAGCGGGCGCGCTTGGCGACGCTGATGAGCACCAGCGGGGGATCGGCAGAGACGGACGTGAACGAGTTCATCGTCGCGCCGCGGGGGCCGTCGTCGCCTTGGTACGTCACGACGGTGACGCCGGTCGCGAACCGTGACATGCAGGCGCGCAGAGCGCCGGGGCTGGGCGGGGCGAGTGCTTCGGGCATGGGGAACTCCATGAGAGCCGGCCGGGCAGCGGGCGGATGCCCTCGATCCTGGAGGGGGCAGAGTGTTTCATATGCGGATCAAAGCATGTAATCAAAGCTTTGATTAGTTGGACGGTACTCTGGACTCGGGTGCTTGGGAACCCCCGGGAACGAAGATTGCGCGATCGACTCCGGGCTACCGGGGGCCGACGGCCCGCCGGAGCGTTCGGCCTACACTCGCGATGTGAATGAGGAACAGTCGGACGCCGAGCATCTGCACTTCTGGTCCTTCATCGACCACGCCGTCGATCGGGCCGCCCGGGAGTTGCCCGGCATCGACCCGCTCGCGATGCGGCTCGTGCTCACCCTGCACAGGGCGGCCAACATGCTCGTCTACGACCTGGAGTCGACCGTGCACCGGCCGCGCGGCTGGTCGTGGCCCGGCTTCCGGGTGCTGTTCGCCATCTGGCTGTCGGGCCCGGTCGAGTCGAAGAAGGTCGCGGAACTGTCCGGCATGAGCCGGGCGGCCGTCTCGGCGCTGGTGAACACCCTGGAGAGAGACGGCCTGGTCAGCAAGGAACGTGCCGCGTACGACGGGCGCGCGGTCCAGTTGTCCCTGACCGAGGCCGGGCTGGAGGCGATCACCACCGCGTTCCGGGCCCACAACGAGCGCGAACAGGAATGGGCGGGCTCGCTCAGCGAGGAGGAGCAGCGCACGCTCGTCGACCTGCTGGGCAAGCTCACCGCCCACTCGTCCCACTTCGACGCCCGGCACCGGGTCTGACGTCGAAACGACTTCAGCTCATCGGCGCGTGGCTCCGCCGTCCGCGGCGATGATCTGCCCTGTGATGAACCCGGCGTCGTCGGAGGCGAGGAACGCCACGACGGCCGCGACATCGGCCGGCATCTGCACGCGCCTGATGTCCTGGATCTGCTCGACCTGCGCGAAGAACTCCTCGCTCATCGTGGCCACGGTCACGGCCGTGCGGACCAGACTCGGCGCGACGCCGTTGACGGTGATGTTGTGAGCGGCCAGGTTGGTGGCCAGGACAGATGTCAGTCCGTTCAGCGCGCCCTTGGCCGAGACGTAGGAGACGGCGACAGGCGGCGGAGTCCAGTAGCTCGAGGAGGAGATGTTGATGATCCGTCCCGACCCGGACTCCTTGAGGTCTGGAAGGAATGCCTTGGAGGTCAGGAAGGCGCCGTCCACATTGACGGCGAACGTGCGACGCCACTCGTCGTAGGTGACGTGGTCGACGTCGCTCAGCAGAACAACGGCCGCGTTGTTCACCAGGATGTCGACGGCACCGAGTTCGCTGCGGACCCGCCCGGCAAACCCTTGGATCGCTTCCTCGTCCGAGATGTCGACCTTGTCGCTGAAGAAACGCCGCCCGGTGTTCGTGACGAGTTCCCGTGTCTCTTCGGCGGGCAGGACGTCCGCGACCGCGACGTCCGCTCCGTCGGCCGCCAGCCTGCGGGCGATCTCCTGCCCGATACCGGAACTGCCCCCGGTCACGACGGCCACCTTGCCTGTCAGTCTCCCAGCCATGACTCGTGCCTCCTCAGTCGGCGCATCTCCTGGCGCTGCCCGGGTTCGGTCGGTGCCACCAGGCCCTCGATCCGGAACCCTGCGCGTCAAGGCCGCCGCTGAGTAGTGACTTGTTCGTCTAGCGGACATGTCCGTTGACCGTGACGGGGCCACTCAAGCGGTGTCGCTGCTCGGCCGCTCAGGCGGCTCAGGTCGCGGTCTTCGGCGCGTCCCCGCAGTTGTGCGTGGCGCCTCCCACGGACGTCACCGCTGACGATCGCGGATCAGGGAAGCGATTCCGTCGCCAAGATCGTCGCCTGACACTGACGGGCCGTGTCGTCGGCAGCTCACAGTGTCGCTCGGATGATGGCCACGGTCCGGGCCAGGTGCGGTTCGGCTCGGTCGGCGCGGTGGGCGACGGCCAGTTCCACACGTGCGTCGGCTCCGGCCAGGGGCAGGTAGGCGACGCCGTCGAGCGTCAGCGCGGTGACGGGTTCGGGTACGACCGCGAGGCCGAGACCGCCGGCCACCAGGGTGACCAGCGTCGAGGTCTCGCCGACCTCGTGCCGGATGTGCGGTTCGACGCCGGCGTCGCGCAACAGGCCCAGTACGACGTCGTACATCACCGACCGGCGGTCGGCGGAGTGCACGATCAGGTCGGCGCCGGTGAGGTCCACGATCCGGAGCCGTTTCCGGCGGGCGAGGGGGTGGTCGACCGGAACGGCGACGACGAGCCGGTCCCGGCGCAGGGTGTGCACGGTGAGGGAGAGGTCGGCCGCCGGTGGCCGGAGCAGCGCGACGTCGATCGCGCCGGTGCGCAGCGCTTCGACCTGGTCGGGTGCCAGCATCTCGCCGCGGAAGGAGAAGTCGACGCCGGGCAGTTCCTCGGTGAGCCGGCGCGAGAGCGTGGGCAGCAGGCTGTACGTCGCCGAGCCCACGCACCCGATCGCGAGGTGGCCCACCGAGCCGGCCGCGACGAGCCGCGCGTGGTGGGCGGCCTCGTCGACGTCGGCGAGGATCGCGCGCGCCCGCTCGAGATAGGACCGGCCGGCCTCGGTGAGGTCGACACGGCGCGTGGTGCGGTGCAGCAGCTCGACACCGAGCTCGGTCTCCAGTTGGCGGATCTGCTGGGAGAGCGGTGGCTGGGCCATGTGGAGCCGCTCGGCGGCGCGGCCGAAGTGGCGTTCCTCGGCCACCGTCACGAAGTACCGGAGATGGCGCAGATCCATACATCGTCCATATCAATTGGTGCGGATATGCGTACTTCAGAATATCGCGTCCCGCGACTAGCGTCGCTGTCATGAGTGCTTTCATCTACGCCGCGACCCGGACGCCGTTCGGCCGCTTCAACGGTGCGCTGGCCGGGGTGCGCCCCGACGATCTCGCCACCGCCGCGATCACCTCGACCCTCGCCAGAGTGCCGGGCCTGGATCCCGCGGTGATCGGCGATGTCGTGTGGGGCAACGCCAACGGTGCCGGCGAGGACAACCGCAACGTCGGCCGCATGGCGGCGCTGCTCGCCGGGCTTCCGGTGAGCGTGCCCGGCACCACCGTCAACCGGCTGTGCGGCTCCAGCCTCGACGCCGCGATGATCGCGAGCCGGACCATCGAGTCCGGCGATGCCGACGTGGTGCTGACCGGTGGTGTGGAGTCGATGACGCGTGCGCCGTGGGTGTTGCCGAAGTCGGCGAAACCGTTCCCGGCCGGCGACGTGACCGCCGTTTCGACCACGCTCGGCTGGCGGCTGGTCAACTCGCGGATGCCGAAGGAGTGGACGGTCAGCCTCGGCGAGGCCAACGAGCAGCTCCGGGAACGCTTCGGCATCTCCCGCGAGCGGCAGGACGAGTTCGCCGCCCGCTCCCACCAACTCGCCCACGCCGCCTGGGAGTCGGGCTTCTACGACGACTTGGTGGTGCCGGTCGAAGGCGCCGACGTGACCCGCGACGAGGGCATCCGGCCCGCATCCACACCGGAGGTGCTGGCAGGGCTCAAGCCGGTCTTCCGCACACCGGAACAGGGCGGCACCATCACCGCGGGCAACGCCAGCCCGCTCAACGACGGCGCCTCGGCGGTGCTGCTGGGCAGCGAGAAGGCCGCGGCCACGATCGGAACCGACCCGATCGCCCGTATCGCCGGCCGTGGCGTGATGGCACTGGAGCCGCAGGCCTTCGGCTACGCCCCCGTCGAGGCCGCGGGTCGTGCGCTGGCACGGGCCGGGATCGGCTGGGACCAGGTGGGCGCGGTCGAGCTCAACGAGGCCTTCGCGGTGCAGTCGCTCGCCTGCCTGGACGCCTGGAAGATCGACCCCGCCCTCGTCAACCAGAAGGGCGGCGCCATCGCGATCGGCCACCCGCTGGGCGCCTCCGGCGGCCGCATCCTCGCCACGCTGGCCAAGGTGCTGCGGGAGACGCGGCAGCGCTACGGAGTCGCCGCGATCTGCATCGGGGTCGGCCAGGGGCTGGCCGTCGTACTGGAGAACTGCGCCGCCACGGAGGTGGCACGGTGAGCCGCGCGGAGATCGTGGACAGCGCCGACGCGGCGGTCGCCGGGATCGAGGACGGCTCCACCGTCCTGGTCGGCGGGTTCGGCCTGGCCGGGATGCCGTTCGACCTGATCGACGCGCTCATCCGGCAGGGCGCGAAGGACCTGACGATCGTGTCCAACAATGCCGGCAACGGCGACGTCGGACTGGCCGCGCTGCTGGCCGCCGGCCGGGTGCGCAAGGTGCTGTGCTCCTTCCCACGCCAGGCCGACTCCTGGGTCTTCGACGACCTCTACCGCGCCGGGAAGATCGAGCTGGAGGTGGTTCCGCAGGGCAACCTCGCCGAGCGGATGCGCGCGGCCGGGGCCGGCATCGGCGCGTTCTACTGCCCGACCGCGGTGGGCACGCCGCTGGCCGAGGGCAAGGAAGTGCGGGAGATCGACGGTCGCACGTACCTGCTGGAGTACCCGATCAAGGGTGACTACGCGCTGATCGGCGCGCATGTCGCGGACACGATGGGCAACCTCGTCTACCGCAAGACCGCCCGCAACTTCGGCCCGGTCATGGCCACGGCCGCGACGACGACCATCGTCCAGGTCGACCAGGTGGTCGAGCCCGGCAAGCTCGATCCGGAGGCGGTCGTCACCCCGTCCATCTACGTCGACCGGATCGTCCAGGTGACGGCCCGTCACTACACCGTGCAGGGGGCACGATGACCATCACGCACGCCGACCACCGGCTCTCGATGGACGAGCTGGCCGCGGTCGTCGCCCGCGACATCCCGGCCGGTGCCTTCGTCAACCTCGGCATCGGGCAGCCCACCAAGATCGCCGACCATCTGCCGGCCGACTCCGGGGTGGTGCTGCACACCGAGAACGGCATGCTCAACATGGGCCCGAAGGCCGAGGGCGACGCGATCGACCCCGACCTGACCAACGCCGGCAAGGTCCCGGTGACCGAACTGCCGGGGGCGGCGTACTTCCACCACGCCGACTCCTTCGCGATGATGCGCGGTGGGCACCTCGACGTCTGCGTCCTCGGCGCCTACCAGGTCGCCTTCGACGGCGACCTCGCCAACTGGACCACGGGCAAGCCTGACGACATCCCTGCCGTCGGCGGCGCCATGGACCTCGCCATCGGCGCCAAGGACGTCTACGTGATGATGACCCTCTTCACCCGCACCGGCGAGCCCAAGCTCGTACCGCGGTGCACCTACCCGCTCACCGGCCTCGGCTGCGTCAGCCGCGTCTACACCGACCACGCCGTCTTCGACGTCGGCCCCGACGGTGTACGGATCCGGGAGACGTACGGCGTCAGCGCGCGAGAACTCGGGGAGCGGCTCGGCATCTCGCCCTCCGACGGGGTTGTCCCCCGCTGACCTCGCCTCCTCGATGCCCTGCGTCGGCCCGCCGGCGCTGCGTCCTCATGACGCGTCGCCTGCCCTGCCCAGCGTCTCGGAGGGCGCCGCACCGAAGCGTCGGCGATAGGCGGCGGAGAAACGGCTCAGGTGGGTGAAGCCCCACTGATGGGCCGCTTGGGTGACCCCGACGGCGCCCGTGCCGAGGTCGGCGTGGACCCTGTCCAGACGGACGTTGCGCAGATACGTCATCGGGGTCACTCCGAGGTGTTCCCTGAATCCCTCCTGAAGGCGGCGGGCGCTGACGCCTGCCGCCTGGGCAAGGTCTCCCACCGTGAACGGGGTCTCGGGGCGGGCCTCGATCAGGTCGACTGCCTTGCGTACCGTCCGCGGGTACGCGGGGGACTGGGGACGCAGGAGCGCGTCCGTGTAGTTGTGCTGCTGCGCCAGCAGCAGGCCGCTCACCAGGAGTCGTTCGAAGTGCGGCTGGACCGCCCGTTGGCCGATGAGCCCGTCTGCGCTGTCGGACTCGGTCAGCAGAAGGTCCAGGGTGTTGCGCCAACTGCGGCCGGGCGCGGACGTCAGATCGAAGTCGAAGGCGAATTCCAGCGGCGCCTGCAGCGGGCGGCCCAGGAGGGCCTGGAGCTCCGCTTCGACCAGGTTCCGGTCGATCTTGATGCCCAGGTGTGTCGCGCCGTCTTCGCAGCTCAGCAGGCGGTGCTGCTGAGTGGGTGTGAAGACCATGGCGTCGCCGGCGGTCGCCACCATCTCCTGGCGTCCGGTGGCTGCCTCGATGGCGCCTCGGAGCACGACGTTGACGTGGTAGTGCGACGGTGTCCTTCCGGGATCGACCCGCGTGCGCTGGCCGAAAGTCATCAGGCCGACGGTGATGTGCTCGGTGCGCGTGCCGCGCAGTTCACCACCGGGCACTCTGGAGCCCGACAGCGGGGTGACGTCCGCGGGATAGAACAGGTCGTTGAGGCGTTCGCGGAAGTCCTCGAAGCCTGAATCGCGGCACAGCACGTGGCTCGCCAGAGGGGAGCGGCCCATGCGTCATTCTTATCCACGTGTCACCAGATCAACAAGGGTGAACGACGGCGTTCCGTTGCTCGGGACGGCCCTCGCGGAACCCGTCGCGCGATCCGGCTGCCGTTCGCGCTTCGCGGCTGTCACCTCCGAGCGCGGCTCCGTAACGTCTCCTCGGCCACGGCCCCGCCGTGGAACGCACGCCAGCACTGGAGGTACGTCATGTCCGCAAACGACGAAGCAGTGAAAACCATCACCACCGCGGCCGTGGACAGCTTCCGCGACACACCGGACCCGCGGTTGCGTGAACTACTCCAAGGGCTGGTCCGCCATCTCCACGGGTACGTCCGTGAGCTGCGTCCCACGATGCAGGAGTGGGAGTACGCCGTGGACTACCTCACCACCGTCGGACAGAAGTGTGACCCCACCCGTCAGGAGTTCATCCTTCTCTCCGACGTGCTGGGCGTCTCCATGCTGGTCGAGACGGTGAACGAAGAGGGCGGCGGAACGGAGAGCACTGTCCTCGGGCCGTTCCACATGGTGGAATCCCCGAAGCGCGAGAGCGGGGACACCATCGATCTCCTGCGCACCGGACAGCCCTGCGTCGTGTCGCTGCGCGTCAGGTCGGCGGACGGCAGCCCACTGGCCGGGGCGAGTGTCGATGTCTGGCAGTGCACCGAGGACGGCTTCTACGACGTGCAGCAGCCCGACCTCCAGCCGCCGGGCAACGGACGCGGTCTCTTCAGGACCGACGACGAAGGCCGACTGTGGTTCCGCACCGTGGTGCCCAGCCACTACCCCATCCCGACCGACGGCCCGGTGGGAGTACTGCTCGACGCCACCGGACGTCACCCGTACCGCCCGGCCCACATCCACTTCATCGTCGAGGCCGACGGCCACCGCCCGTTGACGACGCACATCTTCGTCGCCGACGGCCCTTACCTGGACTCGGACGCCGTCTTCGCCGTCAAGGACAGCCTGGTCGTCGACTTCGCCCGGGTCGACGACCAGGACAAGGCGCGCGAGTACCAGGTCGCCGCGCCGTTCCGCATCGCCGAGTTCGACATCACCGTCGAGCCCGAGACGGGTGAGGACGCCCGATGAAGACCCCGCTCGACTTCGCGTACCAGGCGCTGCCGATGCGTGTGGTGATGGGGACCGGTGCCCTCGACCGGCTCGCCGACGAGATCGACCAGGCTGGGCTGAAGCGGGTCATGGTGCTGTGCACGCCGGGACAGCGGGAACTCGCCGAGACGGTCGCCGGCCTGATCGGGTCCCGGGCGGCGGACATCCACCCCCACGCCCGGATGCACGTGCCCACGGAGTCGGCGGCCGAGGCCCAGAGGCGCGCGAAGGAGGTGAGCGCGGACGGCTGCGTCGCGGTCGGCGGCGGATCGGCGATCGGCCTCGGGAAGATCGTCGCCCTGAAGTACGGCCTGCCGGTCATCGCCGTACCGACGACGTACTCCGGGTCCGAGATGACACCGGTGTGGGGTCTGACGGAGAACGGCGTCAAACGCACCGGCAGGGATCCACGCGTCCTGCCGGTCTCGGTGCTCTACGACCCCGCGCTCACTGTGCCCCTGCCGACGGCCGTCTCCGTGACCAGCGGCGTGAACGCGATCGCGCACGCTGTCGAGGCTCTCTGGGCACCGGACGCCTCGCCCGTCATCGACCTGATGGCAGAGGAAGGCGTGCGGGCGCTGGCCACCGCGCTCCCGGACGTTGCCGCGGACGGCACCGACCTCGACGCCCGTGCCCGCGCCCAGTACGGAGCCTGGCTGTGCGGCGCTTGCCTCGGGGCCACCACCATGTCCCTGCACCACAAGCTCTGCCACGCCCTCGGCGGCTCCCTCGACCTGCCGCACGCTGCCACCCACACCGTGGTACTTCCGCACGCCCTCGCCTACAACCAGGACGCGGCACCCAAGGCGGTCGCCGCGCTGGGCCGCGCCCTGGGCACCCCCGCCGATCCCGCCACAACCGTGTGGAACCTCGCGGGGCGGCTCGGTGCGCCTCGGTCCCTGGGTGAATTGGGCATGGCCGAGGACGACATCGACGAGATCGTCCGGGTGGCGCTGGCCAATCCCTATGCCAACCCCCGCGAGGTGACCGCGGAAGGCCTCGGCCAGCTCCTGTACGCCGCATGGTCGGGACAACCACCGATCTCCTGAGAGCAGGCCGCTCGCCACGGCCCGCCTCGGTCGGGTTCTGCGCGCGCAGGGTATCGTTGCTCAGGCCCTGAGCGACGTCACGGCCGCGGCGGTGACTTCCCTGCTCAGCCCCGGGAGGGCCGGCCTGCCTCCGTTCGCGTGGCCGGTCGCCCATGGTGTCGAGAGAGACGTTGACGAGGGGAAGTGCCGGGCCGATGACTGTGGAAGGGCACTGGGTCCGGCAACTGCGATCGACCCGAACCGACCTGCCTGGCCCCGCGTGCACCCCCGAGATACGGCAACTGGCCCTTGACCGGTTGGGTGAAGGGCCCCTGGCCTGGGCGATCGAGCTCGCGCTTGATATCAGCGAGAAGGTGCGCGACCTTCTGCCCCTGGGCGGTCGGGACCACGCGGTGCAGATGCTGCGGCCCAGCGCCGAGTCGTTCGTGGTCACCACGCTGCTCGCGGTGTTGTCCGGCACGCCGGTCGCATTGGGGAGAACCCGCGAAATCGAGCAATCGGTGATCGAGCTGATTCCTCGTCGCGTCCCGCTGGAGCAGAACCTGCGAGCGTTCCGCGCCGGGAACGAGTTGCTCGCGGAAGCATATCTGGGTGAGTGCCGCCGACTCGTGCCGCCGGACGAGCAAGCCGAGCACCTGGCGGTCGTGTTCTCGATCCTCTTCGAGTTCGCGAATTCGTTCCATGCGTCGATCACCGATTTCTACCTGGCGGAAGAGCGCCGGTGGCTCGCGAGCACGAATGCGCGGCGAAATCAGATGGTGCGGTCGATTCTGGCCGGCGAAGAAATCCCCGTCGAGACCGCGTCCCGAGTGCTCGCGTACGACCTGGCGGGTTCCTCGCATCTCGGCATGGTGTTCCGGCGGGGCTCGACCACGACCGGAGACAGCACTCCACTCCGTGAGGTGGCCGTGTCGATGCTGCGCGATCTGGGGGCGACGGCACAACTGGTGATGTCGGTCGACCGGACGGAAGTCTGGGCGTGGGCCTCTGTCACCCGTCAGCGGTCCACGGACGCGTCCGCCATGCCCGCTTTCCCCCATGTGCTCGTCGCCGTGGGGAAGCGACACTTCGGCCTGGAGGGGTTCAGGACCACTCATGCCGAGGCGCAGGCTGCCGCGCGCGTGGCCGAGTTGAACGCCGATGCCGTCGAGGGCGGACAGATCGTGGGCTTCCACGACGTGCGCCTGGTGGCGCTTCTCACCGCCGAATACACCGACGCGCTGAGCTTCATGCAGGACGAGCTCGGAAAGCTCGGAGAAAGCGGAGAGACTCCGCGTGTGCTGCGCGAGACGCTGCGGGCGTACCTGAAGGCCAATTGCCGGCCGCAGGACGCGGCCCGGTCCCTGTTCGTGGCGAAGAACACCGTCATTTACCGCGTCAAGCGCGCGGAGGAACTGCTCGGCCACGACATCAGGACCCGGCAGCTCGAACTGGGCACCGCGTTGCGGCTCGCGGCCGTCATCGGTCCGGACGCGGATTCTCCTGCTCCCACCACGTAACCGGTCCCCGGCGAGGCGTTGGTTCGTCGGCGCAATCGCTCACGAGCGATTTGGTGACATCGGGCAAGAGGTCGGGTCGGTACCTCCGCTTCCATGAACACATCGTTTCGTCGATGTTTACTGGAGACGCCGCCGATGTCCGAAACCACTGATCGTGAACAGGTACGGAACCACATTGGATTGATCGACGACGCCTCGCTGGAGCCGGGGTTGTCGGCCGACGGTTTCCGCGAGGCCTTCCGCAATCATGCGGGCGGGGTCGCGGTCGTCACCGCCGATGCCGGTCAAGGCCCGGTCGCCCTGACCGCGACGTCGGTGATCTCGGTGAGCGCGACGCCACCTCTCCTGCTGTTCTCGGTGTCGGCCCTCTCATCGGCGACGCCGACGATCCTCCAGTCGTCGTCCGTGGCCGTGCACCTGCTGGGGGCGGAGCAGGTCGACCTGGCGCGTCTTTGTGCGACGAGCGGAGCGGACCGATTCGCGGACACCGGCGCCTGGACCCGGCTGGCGACCGGCGAGCCGTACTTCCTGGCGGCCCCGGTGTGCATCCGCGGCGGCATCGCCGCCACGTTCGAGGCGGGAGCCTCAACGCTCGTCGTCGTCAACGCCACCCACGCGCACTATGCGCCGAAGGCTGTCGCCATCGGCGATGACGCCGCGCGTCCGCTGGTCTACCACAACCGGACTTGGCATGAGCTGACCGAACTCTCCCAAGTGTGTTGAGCGCGTAGCGGCGTTCGCATTCCCCAACGGTACGGCCGCCCGGCCGACACCGAATGAAGGCAGATCCCTGCCCGGACAAGGAGCACACACCATGACGATCAACGCTGCCAGCGCCGCGGAGGCGGCAGCCGACGCGACGGCCACACGCGAGAAGCTGGTGCTCACGGCGCGCGAGCTGATCCCCCTCCTGCGGTCGAACGCGGACCGCACCGAGCGTGATCGCCGCCTGACGGATGAGGTGACGGACGCGGTGCGCTCCGCCGGCCTCTTCCAGGCCTGCACTCCGCGTGCGTCCGGCGGATCCGGCGGAGGCGTTCGCACCCTGGTCGAGGTCACCGCCGAACTCGCCCGTGGTGACGGCTCCACCGGATGGGTCGCCTTCATCGCGAACACCACGGCGCTGGCCTTCGGACTGTTCCCCGACCACGTGCGGGCCGCCGTCTACACCGATCCTCACACCGTGGCGATCAGCCAGTTCACGCCCAATCCCACGGCGACCGAGGTGGAGGGCGGCTACCGGCTCTCCGGCAAGTGGCCGTTCGCCTCCGGCAGCCACCAGGCGCAGTGGACGCTGACCGCCTTCCGAGTGCTGGACGATGCCGGGCAGGTGCGTGAGATCCGCTACGCCCTCCTGTCCGCGGACGATCTGAAGATCGAGGACACCTGGTTCGTCGCGGGCATGGCCGGAACAGGGAGCAACACCTACATCGCGAACGACGTGTTCGTGTCGAGCGACTTCACGCTCGACTACGAGACCTTCTACGGGCGCAAGTTCGCGACCTGGCTCCCGGACGAGCCCGTCTACCGCACACCCATCGGCACCCTCGCCTGCCTGGCCATCGTGGGACCGATCATGGGACTGGCCGAAGCGGCCTGGGATTTCACCTTGGACATGATGAAGTCCGGCCGACCGATCACAGGCGCGTACGGCGACATCCGTGAGGCTCCCAGCTACCGCCTCGCGCTGGCGGACGCGCGAGCGACGATCGACACGGGCCGCTTCCACCTGCTGCGGGCGGCGGACGCCATCGACAGCGCGGCCTACGAGGGCCGAGTCCTCGATGTCAGCGAGCGGGCCGCGCTGCGCGGTGACGCGGCCCATGCGACCCGCAACTTCCGCAACGCCGTCGACATGCTCCTCGACATCGGTGGCACCCGCAGCTTCGCGCTGTCGAACCCGCTGCAGCGGGTGTGGCGCGACATCGAGGTCGCCAGCCGCCACGGACTGAACAACGTCCTCATGAACCGCGAGGAGTACGCACTCAGCCTGCTGGAAATGGATCAGGCCTTCCCCGAAGTCCTCTGAACCGTCGCTGTGTCAAGGCGCGACGCCCCGTCAGGGGTGTACGGAGCGTCGCGCCTTTCCTCGGCAGGGGAACGGTCCTCCGACACCTCACCCCCTGTGCGCCCCCCATACCTGATATCGAAGGAGCGGAGAACTACCCGTGGCCAAGCTGAAGATCATCGTCGCGAGCACGCGGCCGGGACGGATAGGCCCCACCATCGGTGAGTGGTTCGAAAGCCACGCCAAGGAACACAGCGGATTCGAGGAGATCGAGCTGGTGGACCTGGCCGAGGTGGACCTGCCGTTCATGAACGAGCCACACCACCCGCGCCTGGGCAAGTACACCCACCAGCACACCCGCGACTGGAGCGCCAAGGTCGCGGAGGCGGACGCCTTCGTGTTCGTGATGCCGGAGTACAACTTCGGCTACAACGCCGAGTTGAAGAACGCCATCGATTACCTGCACCGCGAGTGGCAGTACAAGCCGGTCGGCCTGGTCAGCTACGGCGGCGTCTCCGCGGGCACCCGGGCAGCACAGATGATCAAGCAGGTCGTGACCGCCCTCAAGATGACGCCGGTGGTCGAGTCGGTGTCGATCCCCTTCGTGCACCAGCTCATCGACGAAGAAGAGGGCCTGGTACCGAACGACGTGATGACCGGCGCCGCAACGGCGATGCTCGACGAACTCGTCCGGGTCACCGAGGCTCTGCGCCCATTGCGCTCGATTGCTGCCGGGTAACTCCCTCAAGCAAGGTGTTGTAGCCAATGTTGGAGCAATATTCTAGTATCTCATTCTAGGCAGGGTTGGGTGAGGCGGAGGCGTGCGGCTGAGAGCCGCCCGTGCGGCGCCTCCCCCTGAGATACGCCCCGCTGCCTGGTGCGACGAACGACGCCGCCCGCTTCGAGAAGGGGAACGTCCTTTGTCCGAACCGATTCCAGTCCGCGCACTCAGTCCAGTCCGCGTCGCCAGGTCGGCCTGGGTGACGCTGTGGATCGTCCTCGTCGGTGCCTACTGCGCGATTCTCAACATCACCGTCATCAGCGTGGCGTTGCCGGACATCGCGGCGCACCTGGGTGGCAACGGCGGGTCCCTCGACGTCGACTGGGTCGCGACGGCGTACCTCGTCGGCGTCGTCTTCGCACTGCCGGCCACGGGATGGGTGGCCGACCGTTTCGGCCGTCGGACCACTTACCTGGCCTGCGTCGCCGTCTTCGGTGCCGGCGCTGTCTTGTGCACGGTGGCACCCAGCATGCCGTTCCTGGTCGGTGGCCGATTCGTCCAGGGCGCGGGTGGTGGAGCATTGCTTCCCGTCGGAATGACGATCGTCCTGGAAGCTTTTCCGGCGAGCAGGCGAGGCATGGCGATGGGGGTCTGGGGCATCGGCATCGCGGGTGCCCCGGCCATGGGGCCCGCCCTGGGCGGCTGGCTGGTCACGGCCTTCGGGTGGCGATCGATCTTCGTGGTCTTCGTCGTACTGGCGATTCTGGCGTCACTCCTCGCCCTCGCGCTGCCGAAGTCCGGCTATCGCAGCCTGCGCAGGTTCGACGCGCTCGGCTGGTCCCTGGCCTCCGGGATCGCGGTCCTCGCCGTGTTCGCGATCCGCCAGGCTCCCGAACTCGGCGCCCGATCCCCGGTTCTCTGGGCAGCCGTTGCAGCGGTGACCGGGCTCTCACCGTGGCTCGTCGTGCGGTCGCTCAGAGTCAGCGACCCGATCATCGACTTTCGGATGTTCCGCAACCGGATCTTCGATCTCACGATGGTGGTGACCGCGTTCATCAACGTGGCGCAGTACGCGCGTCTCAACTTCCTGGCCGTGGAGTTGCAGACGGTCCGCGGCTTCGACGCGCAGCACGTCGGGCTGCTTCTCGCGCCGGCGGCGCTGGGTGTCGCGGTGACCGGCCCTCTCGGCGGTTGGCTGACGGACCGTGTGGGCTCAAGAACGCCGGTCGTCTGGGGACTTGTCGCGGTCGTCGCCAGCATGTGGATGCTCGCGAACCTCCGAGCCGACACCTCGTCCCTTCGGATCGCCGTCATCCTCGTGCTTCAGGGCTGCGGCATCGGACTCGCCAACATGCCCGTCAATGTCGCTTCGATGAACAGCCTTCCTCAGCGGTACGTCGCTCAGGGCAGCGCCATCGTCAATCTCACCGGCCAGTTCGCCGCGGCGGCGGGCGTCGCCGTCTTCGGCGCCGTGCTGGTGGCCCAGGTGGGCAGCGTCACGGGAGAAGGCGTCGCGGCCCATGTCGCCCAGGACGCGTACAACAACCTGTTCCTCATCGCGTTCTGGGTCGCCGTCGTCGGGCTTCTTGCGGCGACCCTCCTTCCGGGAGCACGCAGGTCCGCCGCGATCCCTCCTGCCCGTACCGCCGAGACCGAGGCAGTGACCGAGCCTCCCGCGCCGGGATGAGCTGAACCGGGTTTGCCAGGCCCTGACACAGGAGTCACGAAGTCGCCCTCCTGTCTCAGGACCTGGCGAGTTCGCGTCTCCGCACACGATGACGCGGTGCCGGTCCAAAGCGACCGGCACCGCGTCATGGGGGCGTCCCGCGTCAGGGACGGCTGCGCGCCAGAACCAGTGACCCCGCGTTGGAGAACATGCCGCCGACGCCCTGGGCGAAGCTCAGCTCGACGTCGGGGACGGGCACGGCGGCGGTGCCCCGCACCTGCCGTACCGCTTCCTGGATGGCGAACATCCCGTACATGCCGGTGTGCGTGTACGACAGGCCGCCGCCGTTGGTGTTCATGGGCAGGCGGCCGCCCGGTTCGGTGTTGCCCTCCGCGACGAACGCGGCGGCCTCGCCGGGCTTGACGAAGCCGAGGTCCTGCAGCCCGTAGAGGGGAACATGGGCGAACGCGTCGTAGATCATCAGGTGGTCGATGTCCTCCGGCCCGACCCCGGCCTCGCGGAAGGCGTCGGCGCTCGAGTCGCGGAAGGCCCGGGACGACGTGAAGTCCTCCATCTGCGACACGAGCGTGTGCGCCGAGCTCTCTCCGGTGCCGAGGATGTACACCGGCCGGGACGGCAGATCGGCGGCTCGCTCGGCGGAGGTCACGACGAGGGCTCCGCCGCCGTCCGTCACCACGCAGCACTCGGGCTGGTGGAAGGGGTACGCGATCATCTTCGAGGCGAGGACGTCCTCGACGGTGAGGGGATCGCGGCGGAACGCCCGCTCGTTGGGCTGCGCCCACTTCCGCTGGGCCACCGCGATGCCGGCCAGCTGTTCGTGGGTGACGCCGAACTCCTTCATGAACCGCAGCGCCGGCACGGTGAACATCGTGACGAAGCCGGCGGTCCCGTACGGCATTTCGAACTGTCCCATCCCGCTGCTGGCCGGGAAGACCAGCGGCGGTTCCCCGACACGGGAGCGTCCGGACTCGCCGTGCGTGATGAGCACGGCCGAGGCCATCCCCGCGGTGATGGCGGCTGCCGCGTGGCGCACGTGCAGGAAGTAGGAGCATCCGCCGACCTGGGTGGTGTCGACCCAGCGCGTACGGATGCCGAGCGCGTCGGCGACCTCGGTGGCCGCGAAGCCGGCGCTGGCGACGCCGTCGATGTCCCCGGGCGTCAGCCCGGCGTCGTGCAGGGCGTTGCGCGCCGCCTCGATGTTGAGGTGGAGCGCGGAATGGTCCGGCAGGACACCGAGGCGGTCGGTCTCCGCGGCGCCCGCGATCGCGATCGACCCCGGCTTCACGCGGCCACCTCCGCGGGTGCGAAGACCGGGACGACGATGCCGTCCCGCTCCTGGAATTGCACTTTGAGCGGCATGTCGAGGATCAGGTTCTCGGGTGTGTTCTCGATGCCGACGATGTTGGTCATCATCCGGGGCCCTTCGGCGAGTTCCACGACGGCGATCGCATAGGGTGCGTCGTCCTCGAAGCCCCGTGCCGGACGGTGATTGATGTTGTACGAGTACAGCGTGGCGTCGCCGGACACGGTGACCCACTCCACCTCTCCGTCGAAGGCGTAGGGCGAGCAGGGCCGCGGATAGAAGAAGACCTCTCCGGTGGTGACACAGCGCTGGATGCGCAGTTCGCCGCGGGCGGCGGCGTCCCAGAAAGGCTGGGTCTCGGGCGTGGGTTGAGGCTGGGCCTTGGGCATGGTGTCCTCTGGGTCGGGTTAGCGGTAGAGAGGGCTGAACTCGAGATCGAGCGGGCCTCCGGTGACGACGACTCCGTCGTTCGCCAGTGCATCGATCTGTTCGGGGCTGCGGCCGGTCTCGGTGAGCAACTGCCGTGTGTGCTCGCCCAGTCCGGGTGCGTCGGGGTGGGGATACTGGCGGGTGCGGGAGAACGCGGCGAACGGTCCGGGCTGGGTGTAGGCCTTCCCCGAGGCGCTGACGGCGCGTTGCATCAGACCGTGCTCGTGCAGGTAGGCATCCGCGCACACCTCATCCGAGGCGCGCACCCTGACCGCCGCTATGCGGTGGTTCGCGCACCAGTCGATCGCCTCGTCGGTCGTCAGGCCGGCCAGGGAAGAGACGAGGGTCGCCGGGTCGACGTCGACGGCATCGGGATCGGCCTGGACGCGTACGAACCCGTCACTGGTCGGATGGATGCGGTCGGTGACGCTCGGGCCGGTGAAGTCCTCGCCGCCGCTGACGGGTGCGGGCCGGCCGGCGTAGTCGGTCAGCGCGCCCAACTGCAGGAAGGCGGACGTCGCCGCCAGGGATGTCGACAGCTGGCGGACGGTGCCGAAGCGGGCCCGGTCGAGCAGTCCGAGGACCGCGGTGAGCGCTCCGACCACGGCGGTCGTGTGGTCGTTGACCGGCAGCGACAGCACCACCGGTTCGCCGGAGCCGCCCTGCGCGGTCATGATTCCGGCCGCTGCCTGCAGGACCGTGTCGTAGCCCGGCCGTGCGGCCAGCGGCCCGCTCTCGCCGTAGGCGGTCACGCCGACGCTGATCGTGCGCGGGTTCAGTGAGGCCAACCGGTCGAAGCCGAGTCCGAGACGCTCCATGACTCCGAGCCGGAAGTTGTTCAGTACGACGTCGCTGCCGCGCACGATGTCGTCGAACGCGGTGCGGCCGGCTGCCGTGGTCAGGTCGACGGCGAGGCTTCGGGTGCCGCGGTTGTAGACGAAGCCGGTCATCCGCCAGGGATCGCCGTCCGGCGGTTCCACTTTGACGACGTCGGCGCCCAACTCGGCCAGGAGCCCAGCCGCGTAGGGGCCTGCGACGAACGTACCGAGTGATGTGATGCGTGTGCCGTCGAGCGGACCGCGCCCCCGTGATGTGGCCGGCGCCGCGGCATCGGTGTGGCGCTCGCTGACCGAGGCGATCGGCACACCCGGCATCCGCACGCGGCCGAACAGCGGGTGGACGATCTCCCGGACCATGCCGATGGCCTCCAACTGGGGCCCTGAGAACCACTCTTCGCGGCTCTGCACGATGGTGCAGGGGATGTCCGCGGCTTCGAGGGCGGCGATCCAGTCGTCGGCCGGTTTCGACGCGAAGTACTTCACGAAGTGCTCGCGCACCCACACGTGGTTGCCGGGGTTCCACAGTGCGTCGAGTCGTCCGCCGACACGGGGATCGTCCAGGAGGTGTAGCGATCCGGTCGCCTCCAGCGCGGCCCGGGCGAACTTGGGGCCCAGGGCACCGACGAACACCCACCGGCCGTCCGCGGCCTGGTAGCGCGTGTAGAGCGGGTTGAGTCCGCCCGGGCCGATCGCGCGTGAGGACTCCGGCGCGCCCTCCTCCCGCGCGTACAGGAAGCCGATGAAGACGTTCGCGGCGTGGACACCGTTGACCTCCACGGTCTGGCCCTGTCCGGAGGACTCGCGTTCGAGGAGTGCGGCCGTCACACAGGTGGCCGCCCACACGCCCTGGACGACGGTGATGTACGGGTAGACATGGTCGACCGGTCTGCCGGAATACGAGGCCTGGACGGCGGCGAACCCGAAGTACGCATGGAGCAGTTCCGCCGATTCCCGACCGCCCGCCCACGGTGTCCGGTCGGCTGTACAGGGCGGTGTGACAGCCACGATCAGCCGGTCGGGGGTGTCGGCCGGTACATGGTCCGGATGATCGACGAACAGGACGTCGGCGCGGGTGAGTTCGTCGGCGGACACGGCACCGGCAGGCGGGTGGTGCCTGATGGTCTTGGCATGGTCGGCGAAGACGTACTCGGGGACCGGCACGGTATCGGCGCCCGGCGCCTCGAACCGGACGACGTCGGCGCCGAATTCCGCCAGCAGGCCGCTGGCGAGGCGACCGGCCAGGCCGGCGGTGAGGTCGAGAATGCGGAGTCCTTGGAGCGGCTGCATGGGGCGTCCTCCGTGGTGACCGTGGGTCGACTGGGGAGCCTGGGCGATCGGCGAACGCGACGGCGGGCCGCGTGTACGGAACCCAGCTTCTAGAATCGCGCTCTGATATTGGCATGGGGGAGTGGGGCAGTCAACAGGTGGGCGGCACGCGTCTGACCTGGTACGGTCACCGGGATAGTAGAACAGCCCTCTAATACCGCGGACTGTCCAGTCGTAGAGGAAGGGGGTGTCCTGCGTGCGATCGAAGTGTGCGGGAGCCCGATGAACAGCTACCGCGTCGAAGTCGACGCTGATCAGTGCATTGCGGCCCACCAGTGCTCGGCGGTGGCGCCGGCGCTGTTCGACCACGACGAGTACGGCGTCGTCACGGTCAAGGACCAGGCGCCGACCGAAGAGCATCGCGAGTCGGCCGAGTACGCGGCGCGGATCTGCCCGTCCCAGGCGATTCGGGTGCTTCCGCGCTGACCCTCGCGCCGGTTGCCGTGCGCCGAGCCGACATGACCTGGGTCGGCTCGGCGCACGGCACCGCGGCAGGACGCCCTAATCCGCTGTGAGTCGACTGGTTGACTAGAGTGACGTTCTAGTATTCAATTCTGAAACTGCTGGATGCGACACGAGGACGGGCGGACGTCACACGGCCCGGCGATGGGAAGGCACGGCTTGATGGAGACCGTTGTCATCGTTGGTGCCGGCCAGGCCGGCATCCAGGCCGCGGCTTCGGCCCGAGAGCACGGATATGACGGCCGGCTGGTCGTGCTGGGCGGTGAACCCCATGCGCCTTACCAGCGGCCGCCCCTGTCCAAGGAACACCTGCGCGACGGCGTGGAAGACCAGAGGCTGGCGCTGCGCCCACCGCGCTTCTACACGGACGCCGCCGTGGACGTCCGCACCGGAGTGCCGGTGACCGCGATCGACCGGACGGTCGGCGAAGTGGTGCTGGCCGATGGTGAACGAGTGCCCTACGACCGTCTGCTGCTGGCAACAGGCGCCAGCCCGCGTGAACTTGGGATCCCCGCGTCGCCCTCGGGCGTCATGACGCTGCGGCACCTGGGGGACGCGAGCCGGTTGCGGAGCCTGGCAGCCGACGCGGTCCATGTGGTCGTCGTGGGCGCCGGATTCCTGGGGCTCGAAGTCGCCTCGACGATGCGGGCGTTGGGCAAACAGGTCACCGTGCTCGAGGCGGGGGACCGCGTGCTGGGCCGAGGCGTGTCGAGCACAGTGGCCAATGCCCTGGAACGTGCCCATGCGCGGGACGGCGTGCGCATCCGGCTGAACGACTCGGTGCGCGCTTGGCAGACCCGAGGCGATGGCCGCGTCGGTGGGCTGGTGACCACCGACGGCCGGTCGCTGCACGCGGACTTGGTGGTTGTCGCCGTCGGAGTGCGGCCGAACGTGTCGCTGGCGGAGTGCGCGGGACTGCCGACGTCCGACGGGATCATCGTCGGACCGGACCTGCTGACCAGCGATCCGTGTGTCGCCGCGGCGGGCGACTGCGCCCGCGTCATCGATGTGGCCGCCCATGTGACGATGCGGCTCGAATCCGTCCAGAACGCGGCCGATCAAGGGCGCGTGATCGGTGCCTGGCTCGCCGGCGCACCGGCGCGGAGGTATGCGGCGGTGCCCTGGTTCTGGAGCGAGCAGGCCGGCCGGCGCCTCACCATCGCCGGGCTGGTCGGTGCGGCCGACGAGATCGTCACCCGCGGCGATCCGGACGCCGGCCCGTTCACCGCGTTCCACCTGCGCGACGGAAATCTCGTCGCCGCCGAATCGATCGACGCGCCCGCCGACCACATGGCGGCGCGCCGGCTCCTGAGTTCATCCAGCGCACGCGCCGACGGCATCGATCGCGAGCTGCTGGCCGATCCGAACGTCAACCTCCGCGCCTACGCGACGCGCCGAGCCGAGGAGACCGTCCGATGACCACGACCCAGTACTCCGATGTCAGCGAGATCGACCTCAACGACATCAGCCTCTGGACCACCGACCCGCATCCGGCACTGCATTACCTGCGTGAGCACGACCCGGTGCACTGGTACGAGGCCGACCCGGCCAACCCCTTCGCCAACCACTCGTTCTGGATGCTGACACGGCACAGCGACATCGTCCATGTCTCGCGCCACCCGGAGCTGTTCTCCTCGGCACAAGGCATATCCGAGGCCACGCTCGACATGCCCACCGGCGAATTCGACACGTTCGCGATGCTCGCCGCCGACGATCCGTATCACGGGTGGATGCGGAAGCTCGTGAGCGCGGCCTTCACCGCGAAGCTGATCCGCGACTCCGAGCCGTACATCCGGGAAAGCACCATCGCCGTGCTGGACGAGGTGGCCGGACGTCGTGACACGTTCAACTTCGTGCACGAGGTGTCGGCGAAGGTGCCGATCCGCGTCATCGGTGACATTCTCGGTGTCCCCCGCAGCGACCAGCACCTTCTGACGGAGTGGACCGACGCGGTCTCCGATCTCGACGACCTGACCATCGACTTCGAGAGGGGCACCGCACACTCGGCGAAGGCCAAGGCGGCGGTGGCCGACATGTTCGCCTACCTGGAACGCATGCAGCAGCTGAGGGCCGACTCGCCCACCGAGGACCTGGTGTCCAAGCTGATGGGTGCCGAGATCGAAGGGGAACGGCTCAGCTGGCAGCAGCAGCGGGAGTCGTTCTTCATCCTCGCCACCGCGGGCAACGAGACGACCCGCAACACCACCACCGCGGGCGTCCGCGCGCTGGCCGAACACCCCGACCAGCGCCGTGAGTTGATCGAGGATCCCAGGCTCATCAAGGACGCTGTCGAGGAGATGCTCCGCTGGGGGACCGTGGTGTCGCACTTCCGCAGGACCGCGACACAGGACACGGTGGTCGGCGGCAAGCGCATCGCCAAGGGCGACTGGGTCGTCATGTACTACAGTGCCGCCAACCGTGACCCGAGCGTCTTCCCCGACCCGGACAGGTTCGACATCCACCGCAAGCCTACCGAACACCTCGCCTTCGGTGGCGGCGGCCCGCACTTCTGCCTCGGTGCCCCGCTGGCCCGTCTGCAACTGCGCGTGATGTTCGAGGAGCTGCTCAAGCGGTTCCCCGACTACCGCCTGGACGGCGAGGCGGTGTTCAACCAGAGCAACTTCTTCCATGGCATCAAGTACCTGCCCGTCCGGCTCCACCCCGAGTGAGCGGCAGCGTCCCCGCCGGACGGCGCCTCGGCAGCCCCGGACACCACCAAACCCATCGGCGTATCATTGCCCACGGAAGGAAAAGCATGTCAAGCAGCTTGGCAGGCCGCGTCATCGTCGTGACCGGATCCGGGCGGGGGCTCGGCCGGGAACACGCACTCCTGCTCGCGCGCGAAGGAGCGTCGGTGGTCGTGAACGACCTCGACGAGGACGGCCGCGGACCCGCGCACGACGTCGTGGACGAGATCCACGCGCTGGGCGGTGAGGCCGTCGCCGACTCGCACTCGGTGACCGCCTGGGACTCGGCCGCCGAGATCGTCGGCACCGCGGTGTCGACCTACGGCCGGCTCGACGGCGTCGTGTGCAACGCGGGATTCCTGCGCGACCGCATGCTCGTCAACATGAGCGAGGCCGAGTGGGACGACATCATCAAGGTCCACCAGTACGGCACCTTCTACATGCTCAGGCACGCCGCCGAGCACTGGCGCGGACGCCACAAGGCGGGCGAGAAGGTCAACGCCTCCGTGGTCACCACGACCGCGATCTCCGGACTGCACAGCAACGTCGGACAGGTCAACTACGGGGGCGCCAAGGCGGCCATCGCGCTCATGACGATCTCCGCGTCCCGCGAACTCGAACGCTACGGTGTGCGGGTCAACGCCATCTCACCGGTGGCCGCGACGCGTCTGACCATGGGCAGCCCCGGCAGCGGTCAGCACATGGGCTCGGACGACTCGATGGCACCGGCCCATGTCTCGCCCCTCGTCGCCTGGCTCCTCAGCCCGGAATGCACTTCCAACTCCCAGGTGTACGGCGTCTTCGGGCGCCAGATCCACCGCTACACGGCCTGGACGCCGGCCGAGTCCGCGCACGCCGACGAGGACTGGACCGTCGAGTCGGTGGCCGCCGCGCTGCGCGGCTGGCCGGACCACTACGAACCCGGGTTCATCCCCGGCATCCCCCAGCCGACACCGGCGAGCTGACCATGCCCGTCAACGACGACCTCGTCGGCCGCGAGCTGCCCGCACTCCAGGGCAGCTGGAGCGGCCGTGACACCCGCCTCTACGCGGTGGCCGTGGGCGCGGGAGCGGACGACCCGGGCCGGGAGCTGCACTTCACCACGGAGAACAGCAAGGGGATCACCCAGCGGGTGCTGCCGACCTTCGGCGTCATCGAGGGCTGCCGGGTCGGTGTCGGCGGCCTCATCGATCAACTGGACGACGTCGACCTGTCGCGGATGCTGCACGGCACCCAGCAGGTCGAGCAGCACCACGAGCTGCCGGCGTCGGCGCAGGTGATCACCTCGGGCCGGATCAGTGGAGTCTGGGACAAGGGCAAGGCGGCCGTGATCGAGAGCGAGGTGACGACCTCCGACGCCGAAACCGGTCAGCCGTACGTCACCTGCCGCCAGTCCCTGTTCTTCCGCGGCTACGGCGGCTGGGGCGGCGAGCGGGGACCGAGCGGCGCCGCCCCGGCACCGGAGTCCAAGCCGGACCGCACACTGCGGGCCACCACACGCCCCGACCAGGCACTGCTCTACCGCCTGACCGGTGATACCAACCCACTTCACTCCGACCCGGCCTACGCCCGCGCGGCCGGATTCCCCCGGCCGATTCTGCACGGCCTGTGCGCCTACGGGATCGTGGGCCGCCTGCTGCTGAACGAGCTCGCCGACAGCGACCCGGCCGCCTTCCGCAGTTTCCGCGGCCGGTTCTCGGCACCGACCTACCCCGGCGACGACCTCGTCGTCTCGGTGTGGAGCGAGGGCCGCGAACATCGCGTCGTCGTGGACAGTCAACGAGGGGAGCGGATCCTTTCCGACGGCCTGTTCGTCACCGCCTGAGGCCGTGCCACTCGCTTCCCCGATCGTGTGAGTGTCACGCGGGAGTAGACTCACCCGAAGTGATTCGACCAGGTGACAGGGGTCGACCACGTGATTGCGAAGGATGGGGCCCTATCGTGAGCCATGCATCGGCTTCCCGCGCGTCGGCCGGTTCCGCCGCCGGAAGCGGGGAACGAAAGTCCGAGTGGCGCCGATCGGCCGAGACGAAGAAGGCCGTACTCGACGCCGCTCGCCGGCTGTTCAACGAGAAGGGCTACGACGGCACGAGCATCGACGACATCGTCACCACGTCCGGGGTGAGCGTCGGCAGCATCTACCACCAGTTCGGCGGTAAGAAAGAGGTCTTCCGGGCACTCGCCGACTCATCGCTCGACCGGCACCGGGCCGTCTCGGAACGCGCCACCAAGAAGGCGGTGGCCGCCGGCGAGACGGATCCGCTGCGGCTGTACGTCGCGGGCGCCAAGGCCTACCTCCTGGACACCTGGAGAAACCGCGACATCGATCGCGTACTGATCCTTCTCGAAGGGCCGGCCCCCGAGGCCGCGAGGGCGCGCGAACAGCGGGCGAACTTCCTGCGGGGCTCGCTCGGCATCACCATTGGTGATCCGCCGCTGCCCGAGGCCACCGGATACGCCCTGTACGGACTGCTCTTCGGTGCCGCGAACCACCTGATGAGCATCGAGAACCGGCGCACTGCCGTCGCGGTCATCGACTACTTCGCCGAACTCATCCTCAAGATGGGCGAGGCCGAGTAGCCGACCTTCGGTCGCCGTTCTCACCGGCGGTCCAGCTCCTCACTGTGCGCACCACCGTGCGCACAGGCCGGGCTGGGCCGCCGTTGTCTTTTTCCGCTCCCCTGACTCCAGCCTTCTGACTAGAACAATCCTCTAGAACATGACTCTGACAACACTTCCAAAATAGAGCGACATTCTAGTACGGTATTTCAACCGGCTCGAAACGTTGGGAGACGACGGTGTCTGCTCAGGTTCAGTTGCCCTCACAGGTCCAGGCCGCGATCCTCCGGGACACGAACGAGGACTTCAGTCTGGAAAAGCTCGAGCTGTCGCCACTTGGCCCGCTCGACGTGCTGGTGAGAATCGCCGGCGTCGGCGTCTGCCACACCGATCTGGTGCTCCGGGGACCCATCGGCGAACCGATGCGTCCGATCGTGCTGGGTCACGAGGGTTCCGGGATCGTGGCCGCCGTCGGCTCGCAGGTCAGCAAGGTCGCCGTCGGAGACCCGGTCGTCATGAGCTATGACAGCTGCGGCGGATGCGGCAGCTGCCGAAGCGGCAGGCCGTACTATTGCGCCACCTGGTTCGACCTCAACAACGGCCCCGCCCTGTCCCGTGAGCACGCCACGCTGACCGACACCGGCGGCCGACCGGTGAACCACACATGGTTCGGGCAGTCGTCCTTCGCGGACTACTCCGTGGCGAGCCAGAACAACGTGGTCAAGGTCGCATCCGAGCTGCCGCTGGAGATCCTGGGCCCCCTGGGCTGTGGCTTTCAGACCGGTGCGGGAGCGGTCGTCAACGTCCTCCAAGTCCGTCCAGGACAGTCGTTCGTGGTCTTCGGCGCGGGCGCGGTCGGGCTCGCCGCGGTGATGGCCGCCCGGATCTGCGGGGCGGGCGCGGTGATCGCGGTCGATCTGGTCGAGGAGCGCAGGGAGTTGGCGCGGGAGGTCGGTGCGACGCACGCCCTCGACGGTGCCTCTCCCGACCTGCCCGACCAGCTCCGGCGGATCACCTCCGGCGTGGACTGCGCCTTCGACACCACCGGCAGGCCGGCGGTGATCGCCACCGCCGTCAGCGCCCTGGCCCAGGGCGGCACTTGTGCTCTCGCGGCCCTGGGGGAGGAACTGCGGCTTCCGGCCGAGCAGATCGTCTTCGGGCGCCGGGTGACCGGAGTCCTCGAAGGCGACGCCGTCCCCGACGTCTTCATCCCCCAGATGATCGAGTGGTGGCAGGCAGGCGTGTTCCCCTTCGACAAGCTGATCCAGCGCTTCTCGCTGGACAGGATCAATGAAGCCGCCGAGGCCTCCGACAGCGGGCGAGTCGTCAAGCCCGTCCTGATTCCCTAGGGCTGGCACACCGTGACAGCCATAGAACGTGATCTCCTCATCGTCGGCGCCGGGCCGGTGGGCCTGTTCGCCGCCTACTACGCAGGTTTCCGCGGCCTCACCGTCGCGATCGTCGACTCCTTGCCCGAACCGGGAGGGCAGGTCACCGCCCTCTACCCGGAGAAGCCGATCCACGACATCGCGGGCTTCCCGTCGGTGCGAGGCCGGACGCTCGTCAAGAACCTCGTCGAGCAGGCCGCCCGCTTCCAGCCCACCTACGTGCTGGCCGAATGCGCGACAGAGCTGACCCGGCTGCCCGACGGCACCCTGCGCGTGAGCACGGACGCCGGCACGACCTTCCACACACGTGCGGCCGTCATCACCGCCGGCATAGGCACGTTCACGCCTCGCCCGCTGGAGGCCGGACAGCATCTCCTCGGCCGCGGGGTCTCCTACTTCGTACCCGATCCAGAACAACACCGCGATCAGCACGTCGTCGTGGTCGGAGGCGGGGACAGCGCCTGCGACTGGGCCCTCGCCCTCGAATCGATCGCGCGCAGCGTGACCCTGGTCCACCGACGCGCGGCCTTCCGCGCGCACGCCCACACCGTCGGCCAGTTGGCGGACTCGACCGTCGATGTCATCACCGACGCCCAGGTCACGAAGGTGCACGGAAACAACCGCGTCGAGAGGGTCACGATCACCGGCTCGGACGGCACACAGACCGAGAGGAACGCGGACGCCGTAGTCGCCGCCCTCGGTTTCAAGGCGAACCTCGGGCCACTGCGCACCTGGGGACTCGAACTCACCGACAACCGCTACATACGCGTCCAGGACACCATGCGGACCAGCGTGCCAGGGCTGTTCGCGGCGGGGGACATCACCGACTACGGCGGCAAAGTACGGCTGCTCGCCGTCGGTTTCGGCGAAGCGGCGACCGCCGTCAACCACGCGGCGGTGCACATCAACCCCGACGAAACACTCTTCCCGGGGCACTCCACGGACACACCGGCCGGTACGGCCTAGGAGACGACATGACTTATGTGATCGGCCCCGCCTGTATCGACGTCATGGACAGGTCCTGCGTCGACGAGTGTCCCGTCGACTGCATCTACGAGGGCGAGCGAAAGCTCTACATCAATCCGGCGGAGTGCATCGACTGCGGCGCCTGCAAGTCGGTCTGCCCCGAGGAGGCCATCGACCTAGACCGGCTCCTCACCGGCGACCAACGCGCCTTCGTCGCGGACAACGCCCGCTTCTTCAGCGAGCCGCTACCGGGTCGCGATGCCGCCGTCGGAGCGCCCGGTGGTGCCGGCGACTTCGGTCGGATCGGCGTCGACACGGACCTGGTGGCCGGCTACTGACGCAGCCGACCCCACCCACGAAAAGGGGCACACCATGACCGAATCAGTGATGACCATCAACGGCGAGGCCGTCACCGGGGACCGCACGTTCGAGGTCATCGACCCCGCCACCGGCACCCCCATGGGGGCGGCGCCGCAGTGCTCGCCGGCCCAGCTCGACCTCGCCATGGGATCCGCCCAACGCGCCCTGCGGCCATGGGCGTCCGACCACGAGACGCGGCGCAAGGCCATGCACGAGGCCGCCGAGCTCATGCGACGGGCCGCCCCGGAGCTCGGCCCGCTCTTCACACAGGAGCAGGGCTCCCCGGTCCAGGCAGCCGTAGGACAACTCATGATCTCCGCCGACTGGCTCGACTACTTCGCCGACCTGGAACTGCCCGCCAAGACCGTGCGCACCTATCCGGACCGGACAATAGAGGTCTCCCGCCGCCCGGTCGGCGTGGTCGCGGCGATCACCCCGTGGAACGCGCCGGTCCTGCTCGCGATGTGGAAGATCGCACCCGCGTTGGCCGCGGGCGCCACCATGGTCCTCAAGCCGTCCCCCTACACACCCCTCACCACCCTCGCGCTGGGTCAGGTGTTCTCCGCCGCGCTGCCACTGGGCGTACTCAACATCGTCAGCGGCCTCGAACCCCTGGGCCAGCAGCTCGTGTCGCACCCGACCCCACGCAAGATCGCCTTCACCGGCTCGATCCCCACAGGCAAGGCAGTGGCCGTCGCCGCCGCCGAGGACCTCAAACGCGTCACGCTCGAGCTCGGCGGGAACGACGCCGCCATCGTCCTGGACGACGCCGATATCGACCGTATCGTCGAGCCGTTGTTCTTCTCGGCCTTCGCCAACTCGGGCCAGATCTGCGAGGCGACCAAACGCGTCTATGTTCCCGAGCGCCTGTACGGCAGGCTCCTTGACGCGCTGGCCGACCGCGCCCGCTCCGCCCGGGTCGGTCACGGCCTCGAGCCCGATGTCGAACTGGGGCCGTTGACCACGCACTTCCAGCGTGATCACGTGGAGGATCTGGTCCAGGACGCCAAGGCCGGGGGCGCGACCATCGCGGCCGGCGGGCACCGCATCGCGGGTGACGGGTACTTCTTCGAGCCGACGATCATCGGCGACGTCGAGGACGGCGTCCGGATCGTCGACGAGGAGCAGTTCGGCCCCGCCCTTCCCGTCATCGCCTACAAGGACGTCGACGAGGCCGTCCGGCGCGCCAACGCGACGATGTACGGCCTGGCCGGCTCGGTCTGGTCGAGCGACCTGGACCGGGCCCGTGCCGTCGCGGTCCGCCTCGAAGTTGGCCGAGTCAAGATCAACGGGGGTGGTCTGCCGTCTCCGGAGGCACCGTTCGGCGGCGTCAAGTGGAGCGGCGTCGGCGTCGAGAACGGGCCATGGGGCCTGGAGGAATACACCGATCTGCACGTCACCGAAATCGGTGCCGGCGCGCAGTGAGCCGACAACCGCTCCCGAGCGGACCGCGTCAGGCACCAGTGCGACCCACACCAAGTCACATGGGAGGCTCAATGACAGGCAGCGACAACAACAAGCCCATCCCGCGCAGCGTTCTCATTTTCGGCGCCGCCGGGCACATCGGCGGGCCGCTCGCGGACTTTCTTCACCGCGAGGCACCGCAGATCAAGCTGCGCCTGGTGAGCAGCAGGCCCGAAGGCATCGAAAGGCTCCGCGCCACTCGCCCGAACGCCGAAGTGATTACCGCGAACTACCTGGATCTCTCCTCGCTGGAGGCCGCGGTGGACGGGATCGAGGGCGTCTTCGTCAACAGTCCACCCGAGATGGACGAGCAGACCGCCATGACGAACCTGGTGACCGCCCTCAAGAAGGACGGCAGCCTGATTCACCTTCTGCGTACGGTCGGTCTGCAGCCCGAGGCCAACTACCGGCGCCTGCCCCCGGCCGTACGGGAGGCGAAATTCGGGCTCCCCATGCAGCATCCCGGTGTGAAGAGGATCCTCGACGAGAGCGATCTGCCGGTCACCTATATGAACCTCGGCGCATCCTTCATGGACAACTTCCTCTGGATGAAGGGCGGCCTGGTCCGCGAGCGCAAGCTCATCTGGCACAACCGCCTCATTCCCATGATCGACCCACGGGAGATAGCCGAAGTCGCGGGACGTCTGTTCCTCTCCGACAACCACCGGCACATCGGCCAGTTCCACACCCTCAACAACGGACATGACCTGCTGCGCTACAGCGATGTCGCCGATCTCATGAGTGAGGTCTTCGGCGAGAAGATCACGCACGACGGCAGCCTGGAGGCCTTCACCAAGGAGTACGGCCCCCAGTTCGGTCCGAAGCTCACCGAAGTCTGGAACTTCTTCGAGTACGAGCGGGCGAACGAGGTCGTCTGGGCCCGCAACGACTTCGTCGAGCGCATGCTCGGCCGCAAACCGCGGACCCTGCGGGAGTGGCTGGAGGAGCACGCAGAACTCCTGCTCAAGTAGGCGCACCCACGGACGCGGCCGGTGTTCATCGTCGTACGACACAGGAAACAGGAAAGGAAGTGACAGCCGTGAAGGCGATCCAGTACGAGGAGTACGGCGGACCGGAGGTACTTCGGTTCGTGGAGAGGGAGGAGCCGCAT
>NZ_JBEXXQ010000078.1:0-39802 GCF_040630525.1 Streptomyces sp. NPDC005799 | reverse complement strand
GAAGGGGACGGGGCGGGGGGTGTCCGCCCGCAGTGTCGGGCGTCAAGAAACAGCACCGCAAGACCCACAGCACCGCCCGACCGAGGACGGACACCCCCCGCCCCGGCCCCGACCCACAATCGAACCGTAGGCGCTACGCCCGCCCCCACCGACCCCGCACAGGCGCCGCAGGCATCCGCACCACACGAGACCGGAGACCGACCGTGCACGACGACCTCATCGCACAGGCCCAGACCTGGCTCGCCGAGGACCCCGACCCGGACACCCGCGACGAACTGGCCAAGCTCCTGGAGGCCGGCGACCTCACCGACCTCGCCGACCGCTTCGACGGCACCCTCCAGTTCGGCACCGCGGGCCTCCGCGGCGAACTCGGCGCCGGCCCCAACCGGATGAACCGCGCGGTCGTCATCCGCGCGGCCGCCGGCCTCGCCGCGTACCTCAGGAAGCACGGCCACACCGACGGCCTGGTCGTCATCGGCTACGACGCCCGCCACAAGTCCGCCGACTTCGCCCGCGACACCGCCGCCGTCATGACCGGCGCCGGCCTCAGAGCGGCCGTCCTCCCCCGCCCCCTCCCCACCCCCGTCCTGGCCTTCGCCATAAGGCACCTGGGCGCGGCCGCCGGCGTAGAGGTCACCGCCAGCCACAACCCGCCCCGCGACAACGGCTACAAGGTCTACCTCGGCGACGGCTCCCAGATCGTCCCGCCCGCGGACGCGGAGATCGCGGCGGAGATCCAGGCGATCACGTCCCTCAAGGACGTCAACCGCCCCGAGACCGGCTGGGAGACCCTCGACGACACGGTCCTGTCGGCCTACCTCGCCCGCACGGACGCCGTCCTGTCCCCCACCGCCCCTCGCACCGCCCGCACGGTCTACACGGCGATGCACGGCGTCGGCAAGGACACCCTCCTCGCCGCCTTCGCGAGGGCCGGCTTCCCCGAACCAGCCCTCGTCGCCGAGCAGGCCGACCCCGACCCCGACTTCCCGACCGTCGCCTTCCCCAACCCGGAAGAGCCCGGCGCCATGGACCTGGCCTTCGCGAAGGCCCGCGAAACGATCCCGACCCCTGACCTGGTCATCGCCAACGACCCCGACGCGGACCGCTGCGCGGTTGCGGTGAAAACCGGCACGGACTGGCGCATGCTCCGGGGCGACGAGGTCGGCGCCCTGCTCGCCGCCCACCTGGTCCGCCGCGGAGCACAAGGCACCTTCGCCGAGTCGATCGTCTCCTCGTCCCTCCTGGGCCGCATCGCCGAGAAGGCGAACCTCCCGTACGAGGAGACCCTGACCGGCTTCAAGTGGATCGCCCGCGTGGAGGGCCTGCGCTACGGCTATGAGGAGGCCCTCGGCTACTGCGTGGACCCGGACGGCGTACGGGACAAGGACGGCATCACGGCGGCCCTCCTGATCACGGAACTGGCCTCGGTCCTCAAGGAGCAGAACCGCACCCTCCTCGACC
The DNA here is from genome assembly GCF_040630525.1 of Streptomyces sp. NPDC005799. Classification (NCBI taxonomy): domain Bacteria; kingdom Bacillati; phylum Actinomycetota; class Actinomycetes; order Kitasatosporales; family Streptomycetaceae; genus Streptomyces; species Streptomyces sp. NPDC005799. The sequence continues at coordinate 38,341 of NZ_JBEXXQ010000078.1, read as the reverse complement.
TCCTCGACGACCTCGCCGTGGAGCACGGTCTGCACGCGACCGACCAGCTCAGCGTCCGCGTCCAGGACCTCTCCATCATCGCGGACGCGATGCGCCGCCTGCGCGAACAGCCGCCCACCGAACTCGCGGGCCTGCCCGTCACCAGGGCGGAGGACCTCACTCGAGGCACCGACACACTGCCCCCCACCGACGGCCTCCGCTACACCCTCACCGGCGCCCGCGTGATCGTCCGCCCGAGCGGCACGGAACCGAAGCTGAAGTGCTACCTCGAGGTGGTGATCCCCGTGCAGAACCACGCGGATCTCCCGGGGGCCCGCGCCAGGGCGACGGAACTCCTGACGTCGATCAAACGAGACCTCTCGACGGCGGCCGGCATCTGACGAAGCGAACCGTTTCCGGGGTTCATCACGAGGCCGGGGTCTGGATCGGGGTCGGGGTCGATGTCCGCTCCCGAACCAGATAACTGAACCCCGTGTCCGGTCCCACGCACGACTGGAGCGTGAGATCGCCCCAGTAGAGCCCGGCGGCCGGGGCGCCACGCCCCGGCGTGACGTAGTGGGCGTACACCTCGTACGTCCACGTGCGGCGCGGGGAGCCGATGGTGACCCTGGTGCCGACGGGCAGCGTGGCGAACCGGTCGAAGCCGCAGTAGTCGTGCCCGACGATCACCGCGGTCCGCATCTCGTAACCGCCCTCGGTACCGATGGCGGGCCCCGCCCACTGCACGGCGTCCCGGCAGGCGTTCTCGCCGCGCCTCCCGCCCGTCCGTCGGCCGGTCAGCGGTGTTGCGGGGTGTCGCCGTCGAAGGTGAGCAGGCCCCTGCGGCGCATGTGGAGCACGAGGGCCGAGCCGGTGGACAACAGGGCGAGGGAGCCCAGGCCGATGGCGCCGACCTGGGTGCCGGTCGCCGCAATGGACCCACCGCCACCGCCACCGGCACCGCCGCCCGAGCCGGAGCCGGAGCCGGAAGAGCCGCCGGTGTCCGAACCGCCCCCGGCGCCCCCGGTGTCCGTGCCCCCGGTTTCCGAGGCGGAGGACAACGTTGCCAAAAGGGGCGAACGGAGCCGCCCCGGCCGTCGGGGCCTCCGGCACCTCCGCCCCCGCACTCACCGAGCCGGACGCCCGGCCCGCCTTACCCCACCGCCAGCAGAATGGCCAGCAGCAGCGCCCCGGCCAGCGCCGGCCCGGCGACCTCGTAGGCCCAGCGGACCGTGACCTCGCCCTGCGCGCTCTCCGCCTCGCCCTTGGTCTCCAGCAGTTCGCGCAGGTCATCCATGATCTTGTCGGTCTCGGCGCGCGCGGGACCCTCCGGTGCGGCGGTGCCGCGCGGGTAGCCGCCACCGCCCAGCGCGCCCGTGCCGCCGAAGCCGCCGAAGCCGCCCCGCCGGGGTCGTCCGCTCGCCTCCGCGGAGCGGTCGGCCGTCGACCTGGCCTCCTGACGGGCCGCCCGCTTGCGGGCTCGCAGGGAGACGGGGACGGCCCACAGCTGGTACTTGGTGCCGGACTTGGCGACGACCTCGTTCGAGTAGCCGGACCGCAGCGCGGCGGCCTCGCCCCAGGGAACGACGATCACCCGGAAGGGGTTGCGGATGCGCAGTCGTTCCTCGTTGGCGTGGACGGCGGGGCGGAGGGTGAAGGCGACGACCAACGGCACGACGAGGATCATGGTGGCCAGCGCGAGCCAGGGGGTGCGGCCGTGGCCGGCGACGACGGCGTCGATGCCGAGCCAGGCGGCGATGGCCAGCAGCAGGACACCACCGGCGATGCCGGCGGAGGATCGGTAGATCCGGTCGGGGATCGTCATGCTGCGATTGTGCCTCAGCCTCACAACGAGCCGTTCCTCGGCTTCACCACGAGCCGCTCCTCCGCTTCACCACGAGCCGCTCCTCCGCTTCACCACGAGCCGCTCCTCCGCTTCACCCAGATCCGCCCTTCAGCCTCACCCAGAGCGATTCCTGGGGCTGTACAGCCGCTACGCGCGTAGATATGCTCGTCTGGTGACCATGCCCACCAATGCACCTACCGCAGTCCACGCACTGTCGGACGTCACCGCGTCCGGCGCCACGCTGCGCCGCTTCCTGCACGGGCTGCCGGGCGTCGACGCGGTCGGCCTGGAGGCGCGGGCCGCCTCGCTCGGGACCCGTTCCATCAAGACGACCGCGAAGGCGTACGCCATCGACCTCGCCATCTCGATGGTCGACCTGACGACGCTGGAAGGCGCGGACACCCCGGGCAAGGTCCGGGCGCTCGGCGCCAAGGCGGTCCGCCCCGACCCGACGGACCGCACGACCCCCTCGACCGCGGCCGTCTGCGTCTATCCCGACATGGTGCCCGCCGCGAAGGCGGCCGTCGCCGGCTCCTCCGTGAAGGTCGCCTCCGTCGCCACCGCCTTCCCGGCCGGCCGCGCGCCGCTTTCCGTGAAGCTGGCCGACGTGCGCGAGGCGGTCGCCGCGGGCGCCGACGAGATCGACATGGTCATCGACCGCGGGGCCTTCCTCGCGGGCGACTACCTCAAGGTGTACGACGAGATCACGGCCGTGAAGGAGACCTGCGGGTCCGAGGCCCGGCTCAAGGTCATCTTCGAGACCGGCGAGCTGTCGACGTACGACAACATCCGGCGCGCGAGCTGGCTCGGCATGCTGGCCGGCGCCGACTTCATCAAGACGTCCACCGGCAAGGTGGCGGTGAACGCGACCCCGGCGAACACCCTGCTGATGTTGGAGGCCGTGCGCGACTTCCGTGCGCAGACCGGCGTCCAGGTCGGCGTGAAGCCGGCCGGCGGCATCCGCACCTCCAAGGACGCCATCAAGTTCCTCGTGCTGGTCAACGAGACCGCCGGCGAGGACTGGCTGGACAACCACTGGTTCCGCTTCGGCGCCTCCTCGCTCCTGAACGATCTGCTGATGCAGCGTCAGAAGCTGGCCACCGGCCGCTACTCCGGCCCCGACTACGTGACGGTGGACTGATCACCATGGCATCCGCATTCGAGTACGCGCCGGCACCCGAGTCCCGCGCGATCGTCGACATCGCACCCTCCTACGGTCTGTTCATCGACGGCGAGTTCGTGGAGGCGGCCGACGGCAAGGTCTTCAAGACGGTCTCCCCCAGCACCGAGGAGGTGCTGTCGGAGGTCGCGCAGGCCGGCGCCGAGGACGTCGACCGTGCCGTGCGGGCCGCCCGCAAGGCCTTCGAGAAGTGGTCGGCGCTGCCCGGCGCCGAGCGCGCCAAGTACCTGTTCCGGATCGCGCGGATCATCCAGGAGCGGTCGCGCGAGCTCGCCGTCCTCGAAACCCTCGACAACGGCAAGCCGATCAAGGAGACCCGCGACGCGGACCTCCCCCTGGTCGCCGCGCACTTCTTCTACTACGCGGGCTGGGCCGACAAGCTCGACCACGCCGGGTTCGGTCCCTCGCCCAAGCCGCTGGGCGTCGCAGGCCAGGTCATCCCCTGGAACTTCCCGCTGCTGATGCTGGCGTGGAAGATCGCCCCGGCGCTCGCCACCGGCAACACCGTGGTCCTCAAGCCCGCCGAGACGACCCCGCTGTCCGCCCTGTTCTTCGCGGACATCTGCCGCCAGGCCGGTCTGCCCAAGGGTGTCGTCAACATCCTTCCCGGTTACGGCGACACGGGCGCCGCGCTCGTGGCGCACCCGGACGTGAACAAGGTGGCCTTCACCGGCTCCACGGCCGTCGGCAAGGAGATCGCGCGGACGGTCGCGGGCACCCGCAAGAAGCTCACCCTCGAACTGGGCGGCAAGGGCGCCAACATCGTCTTCGACGACGCCCCGATCGACCAGGCGGTGGAGGGGATCGTCAGCGGGATCTTCTTCAACCAGGGCCAGGTGTGCTGCGCCGGCAGCCGGCTGCTGGTCCAGGAGTCGATCGAGGTGGAGCTGCTGGAGTCCCTGAAGCGCAGGCTCTCCACGCTCCGGCTCGGCGATCCACTGGACAAGAACACGGACATCGGCGCGATCAACTCCGAGGAGCAGCTCTCCCGTATCACCCGGCTCGTGGAGCAGGGCGAGGCGGAGGGCGCCGAACGCTGGTCGCCGGCCTGCGAACTGCCCTCCTCCGGTTACTGGTTCGCCCCGACGCTCTTCACGAACGTCACCCAGGCGCACACCGTCGCCCGCGACGAGATCTTCGGCCCGGTCCTGTCCGTCCTCACCTTCCGCACGCCGGACGAGGCGGTGGCCAAGGCGAACAACACGCCGTACGGCCTGTCCGCGGGCATCTGGACGGAGAAGGGCTCGCGCATCCTGGCGGTCGCGAACAAGCTCCGGGCCGGCGTCGTCTGGTCCAACACGTTCAACAAGTTCGACCCGACCTCGCCGTTCGGCGGTTACAAGGAGTCGGGCTTCGGCCGCGAGGGCGGCCGCCACGGCCTGGAGGCATACCTCGATGTCTGATCGCCTGTCTGTCTTCAAGACCTACAAGCTGTACGTGGGCGGGAAGTTCCCGCGTTCCGAGAGCGGCCGGGTGTACGAGGTGAGCGACTCCAAGGGCAACTGGCTGGCGAACGCGCCCCTTTCGTCCCGCAAGGACGCCCGTGACGCGGTGGTGGCGGCCCGCAAGGCGTTCGGAGCCTGGTCCGGAGCCACCGCCTACAACCGTGGACAGGTCCTCTACCGGGTCGCGGAGATGCTGGAGGGCCGCAAGGCGCAGTTCGTCCACGAGGTGGCGGACGCGGAGGGACTGTCGAAGTCCAGGGCGGCCGAGCAGGTCGAGGCGGCGATCGACCGCTGGGTCTGGTACGCGGGCTGGACGGACAAGATCGCGCAGGTGGTGGGCGGCGGAAACCCGGTCGCGGGCCCGTACTTCAACCTCTCCTCGCCCGAACCGACGGGTGTGGTGGCCGTACTGGCCCCGCAGGAGTCGTCCTTCCTCGGCCTGGTCTCCGTGGTGGCGCCGGTGATCGCGACGGGCAACACGGCGGTGGTGGCGGCGAGCGAGAAGTCCCCGCTCCCGGCCCTGTCCCTCGCCGAGGTCCTGGCCACGTCGGACGTCCCCGGCGGTGTGGTCAACATCCTGTCCGGCCGTACGGCGGAGATCGCGACGCCGCTGGCGGCCCACCAGGACGTCAACGCGATCGATCTTGCGGGTGCGGACGAGGTCCTGGCGAAGGAACTGGAGATCGCGGCGGCGGACAACCTGAAGCGGGTTCTTCGTCCACAGCCTGTGGACAACTGGCTCGCCGCGCCCGGCACCGACCGCCTGACGGCGTTCCTGGAAACGAAGACGGTCTGGCACCCCACGGGCTCCCTGGGCGCGTCGGGCTCGTCCTACTGACCGGCCACGAACCGAGCCGCGCCTCCCCTCCGTCCGGGGGAGGCGCGGCTCTTCACCACGCACGCCGCTTCCAAGAGCGCCACGATGTGCGCATGCTCCAGATGTCCGTCAGCGACGCCCGTTCCCGACTCGGCGACCTGATCCGCCGAGCCGCCCACAACCACGAGACCATCGCCCTCACCGACGACGGGCAGGTGGCCGCCCTCCTCGTGTCGCCGCAGGTGCTCGAAGACCTCGAGGACGCCCTCGTGGTCGCCGACTACCAGCGACGCGGGGCGGAAGGGACACTCGAGCCGGGCATCCCGCATGAGGAGGTCCGCCGGATGCTGGGGCTGACGTAAGCGACCCACGAGATCGTCCGGCCGTGCCGAGACCTTCCGGCCGCACCGTCTGACCCACCGAAACCAAGAGCCGCGCCCCCGTCCACCCGGGGAAGCGCGGCTCTTCCGGTGGGGGTCAGTGGTTCAGGAGGGTGGTGGCCTGGCCGAGGACCGGGATGCTGCCGATCGACTGGGCCTCGGCGATCGGTCCGGTCAGGGCCTGGGAGGCGAGGGGCTGGAAGTCGGCGAGCTGGGTGGCAACGCCGTTGTCGAGGGGGTCGACGCCGGTGCCCGCGAGGGGGTTGGGCTTGAGGCCGGCGACCGGACCGGTGACGTAGCCGACCACGCCGGTGACGGCCTGGAGACCGGCCTGGGGGTCGACGCGGCCGAGCGACGTGGGCCGGGTGTGCACCACCTCGTTCACCACCGGCGCGGTGTCCGCGGAGGCCGTCGCGGCACCCGCGCCGAGCGCCACCCCTGCCGTGGCGAGGGCGACGAGGGCGCGCTGGGCGGTCGGGGTCGGGGAGGACGTGTGTCGGGCCATCGCGGGTGCCACCTTCTGGTGCGCGGGGTGATCAGGTCGACACGAAGGGTAGTTGAGGTGTGACGCACGCTCCAAAGCCGACCCGCGGGGTCGATCAGGCGTACGGAATACGTCAAACTGGTGTCCCGTGAGCATCCATCTCCCCTCCCCCGCCCGCGTCGTGCTGCTGTGCGGCCCCTCGGGCTCGGGCAAGTCCCTGGTCGCCGCCCGCTCCGGCCTCCCCGTGCTGCGCCTCGACGACTTCTACAAGGAGGGCGACGACCCGACACTGCCGCTGGTGGCGGGAAGCTCCGACATCGACTGGGACCACCCGGGCTCCTGGGACACGGACGTCGCGGTCGCGGCGATCGAGGAACTGTGCCGCACGGGCCGTACGAAGATCCCCGTCTACGACATCTCCCTCTCGGCCCGCACCGGCGAGGAGACCGTGGACGTCGGCCGCACGCCCCTCTTCATCGCCGAGGGCATCTTCGCCGCCGAGATCGTCGACCGCTGCCGGGAGTTGGGCCTGCTGGCCGACGCGCTGTGCCTGAACCGCGGCCCGGTGCGCACGTTCCGCCGCCGCTTCCTGCGCGACCTCAAGGAGGGGCGCAAGTCGGTGCCCTTCCTCCTGCGCCGCGGCTGGCGCCTGATGCGCCAGGAACGCACGATCATCGCGCGCCAGACCTCCCTCGGCGCCCATCCCTGCGACAAGGACGAGGCCCTCGGCCGCCTGGCCGCGGCCGCGGTGGGCCGTCGCCCGGCGGCGACCCCGACCCCCTGAGCCGAACACCGGTGAGCGCACGCGAAAGCGGGACTGGACGGACCCCCCGGCCCTCCAGCCCCGCTCTCCCCCGTTCCCCCGTGGTGGTGCTTCCCCCGTGGGTCCAACCCCCGTTGGTCCCCCGTGACCCCCGTTTCCCCCGTGGGTCCCCCCCCGGTTACCGCTCCCCCGTGACTTGCTTCCCCCCGGCCCTCAGGCGACGAGCTCCCCGAAGGCGTTCTCCTCGTCACGGCCGAAGCTGAGGACCTCGTCCTCGCGCAGCCGGCGAAGCGACCGCCAGATGCTCGACTTCACCGTGCCGACACTGATGTCGAGTATCTCCGCGATCTCCGGGTCGGTGCGGCCCTCGTAGTAGCGCAGGACCAGCATCGTCCGCTGGAGTTCGGGCAGCCGGGCCAGCGCCTGCCACAGGACCGCGCGCAGTTCGGTGCCGCGCATCGCGTCCGTGTCGCCGGGCGTCTCCGGCAGTTCCTCGGTCGGGTACTCGTTCAGCTTGCGGCGGCGCCACGCGCTGATGTGCAGGTTCGTCATGGTGCGGCGGAGGTAGCCCCCGACCGCGGCCTTGTCGCTGATCCGGTCCCACGCCCGGTAGGTCGAGAACAGCGCGCTCTGCAGCAGGTCCTCGGCCTCGAAGCGGTCACCGGTCAGGTGATAGGCGGTGGCGTACAGGGAAGCGCGGCGCTCCTGGACGTAGGCGGTGAACTCCGCCTCCGACAGCGAACGACGCTCCCCCGTGTCCTCCCCGTACGCGCTTCCCCCGTGCGGTTCCCCCGTGTAACCGTCAACCACCGTCATGTACGCGGTGTGCTGACGCCCGGCGCCGCGAGCGCACCCCCGCCCGCTCACGGCGCCGGACTCCTTCGAACCCCGGCCCCCGTTCACGTCGTGCAGGCGCGTGATCACTGCGCTATTGCTGGTGCTGTGCAGCGTGTTCATCTCGCGCCCCCCGTCGTGGACTTCCGGTGTTCTGCTTGCTCAGGCGGTGAATCTCTGCGGTGCTTCCTTGCCTGTGCCGAAAAGCTTGCCCTCGCACCTTCATGGCCGTGTCCGCCGACTGTCACAGACCTGTCACAGGGGTCGGTCGCAGCGGACGCACAGTCCGGTCACAGAGAAGAGCGGTACGGGCACACAGCCGTACAGGTGCGTATCAGGAGTCGAAACACCACCCCGCCATGGGCCAGAATGACCCCCGTGCCTTCCCTGTTGCTGATCGAGGACGACGACGCCATCCGCACGGCCCTGGAGCTCTCACTGACGCGCCAGGGACACCGTGTGGCCACCGCTGCCACCGGTGAGGACGGCCTGAAGCTGCTGCGCGAGCAGCGGCCGGACCTGATCGTGCTGGACGTGATGCTGCCCGGCATCGACGGGTTCGAGGTGTGCCGGCGCATCCGGCGCACGGACCAGTTGCCGATCATTCTGCTGACCGCGCGCAGCGACGACATCGACGTGGTCGTCGGGCTGGAGTCCGGCGCCGACGACTATGTCGTCAAACCCGTGCAGGGACGGGTGCTCGACGCCCGGATCCGGGCCGTGCTGCGGCGCGGCGAGCGGGAGGCGAACGACGCGGCGACCTTCGGCAGCCTCGTCATCGACCGCGCGGCCATGACCGTGACGAAGAACGGCGAGGACCTGCAGCTCACGCCGACCGAGTTGCGGCTGCTGCTGGAGCTCAGCAGGCGGCCCGGTCAGGCGCTCTCCCGCCAGCAGTTGTTGCGGCTGGTGTGGGAGCACGACTACCTCGGCGACTCCCGGCTGGTGGACGCGTGTGTCCAGCGGCTGCGCGCCAAGGTCGAGGACGTCCCCTCGTCCCCGACGCTGATCCGTACCGTGCGGGGCGTGGGCTACCGGCTGGACACGCCTCAGTGACATCAGCGCAAGGGGGGGTTCGCGGCTGGGCCGCGACTCGTAAGGGACATCTGTCACGACTGCGGTTCACCAGCCTGCGGCTGAGGCTGGTCGTCGTGTTCGGGCTGGTCGCGCTCACCGCCGCCGTCTCCGCGTCCGGCATCGCGTACTGGCTCAACCGCGAGGCCGTGCTCACCCGTACCCAGGACGCCGTGCTCGGCGACTTCCGGCAGGCGATGCAGACCCGGGCCGGCACCCTGCCCCCGCACCCCACGCAGGACGAACTGCAGCACACCGCCGGCCAGATGGCGAACAGCAGTCAGCGCTTCAGCGTGCTGCTCGTCGCCCAGGACTCCGACGGCCGCACGGTGTACGGCAGTTCGGGTGCCCTGGACGGCTTCTCGCTGCAGGACGTGCCCGCGTCGCTGCGCGCGGCGGTGAACAAGCGGCAGCAGGTCGACTCCGACAACAAGTACGCGTACCACCTGTACTGGCAGCGGGTCGTCGACCACGGCACGCCCTATCTGGTGGCCGGCACCCGGATGATCGACGGCGGGCCGACCGGCTACATGCTGAAGTCGCTGGAGCCGGAGGCCAAGGACCTCAACTCGCTCGCCTGGTCGCTGGGCATCGCCACCGGTCTCGCGCTGGTCGGCTCCGCGCTGCTCGCGCAGGCCGCCGCCTCGACGGTGCTCAAGCCCGTGCAGCGGCTGGGGGTCGCCGCGCGCCGGCTCGGCGAGGGCAGGCTGGACACCCGGCTGAGGGTGTCCGGGACCGATGAACTCGCCGATCTGTCACGGACGTTCAACGACGCGGCCGAGGCGCTGGAGAAGCGGGTGGACGACATGGCCGCGCGGGACGAGGCGTCCCGGCGGTTCGTCGCCGACATGAGTCACGAGCTGCGTACTCCGCTCACCGCGATCACCGCGGTGACGGAGATCCTGGAGGAGGAGCTGGAGGCGGAGTCCGGGTCGGTCGATCCGATGATCGAGCCGGCCGTGCGGCTCGTCGTCAGCGAGACCCGGCGGCTCAACGACCTCGTCGAGAACCTCATGGAGGTCACCCGCTTCGACGCGGGTACGGCCCGGCTGGTGCTGGACGACGTGGACGTGGCCGACCAGATCACCGCGTGCATCGACGCCCGCGCCTGGCTGGACGCGGTCGACCTGGACGCCGAGCGCGGCATCCACGCCCGGCTCGACCCGCGCCGACTGGACGTCATCCTCGCCAACCTGATCGGCAACGCCCTCAAGCACGGCGGCTCCCCGGTGCGGGTGTCGGTGCGGACCATGGACGACCACGTGGTGATCGCCGTACGGGACCACGGGCCCGGCATCCCCGAGGACGTCCTGCCGCACGTCTTCGACCGGTTCTACAAGGCGAGCGCCTCGCGGCCCCGCTCCGACGGCAGCGGCCTCGGTCTGTCCATCGCGCTGGAGAACGCGCACATCCACGGCGGCGAGATCACCGCCGCCAACTCGCCCGACGGCGGCGCGGTGTTCACGCTGCGGCTGCCGCGCGACGCCTCGGCGCTGGCGCAGGAAGCGGCCGAGGGCGACGTGAAGAAGGGGGAGGCGTGAGGAACGTACGCCGGCTGACGGCGCTGTCCCTGCTGGGTGTGGTGCTCACCGGGTGCGGCATCCGCTCCACCCAGGTGCCCACCGACTTCGGCGCGGCGCCCTCGCGGGTGCTGTGCTCGCTGGCCGGGCCGGACGTCACCGCGCAGGCCTCGCGCGGGCTGCCCGTGCAGGTGTTCCTGCTGTGCGGCTCCTCGCTGGTGGCCGTCGACCGGGCGGTACGCGTCCCGGACGGCACGGCGGACTCGCGGCGGCGGGTGCTGGTGGCGCAGGGGCTGCTCGACCAGCTCGCGGCGACGCCGTCGCCGGCCGAGAAGGAGGCCGGGTACACGACGGACGTACGGGGCGGCATGACCGTCGGCGGGCCGCGCCCCGGCGATCCCGACGACGCCCTGCGGCTGAGCACCGAGCCCGGCGACCTGACCTCCTACGCGCTGGCGCAGCTGGTGTGCACGTTCTCCGACTCGGCCGCCGCCGAGGGCGACGGCTCGGTCATCCTGGGCGGTCCCGGCAAGCAGCCGCCGCGCCGCTACGCCTGTACCGGCGACCTCCGCTCCCGGCCGGGCAGCGAGACACCACCGTCCAGCGAGGTCACGGGCGGCTGAGGCCCGGCCAGGGCCTGTTGCGAAAGTCCCGCCGTCCGCCCGGAGGGCGGGCCCTGCGGCGTCGTGGGGGTCCCCCGCGCGAGGTTGTTCCAGCGCGGGAGAGCGTGCTCTCGGCGTGCCGGGTACAGGCCCTCGTACTGGACGTACTCGGGGTTGCGCCCGGTGCGGCGAGTGGGGGTGCCCCCTCTGGGGGAGCGTGCCGGGCGTCGCGGGGCACGCGGGACTCTCGCAACAGGCCCTGCCCCCCGCGCGGGTGAACCGGGTCTGGAATGCGGATGTGGCGCAGGCCTCGTGCAGGTACGTCGGCGGACCCGGAACCGATCGTGCCGGGCGCCGCGTCTTGGGTGGCGTGCAGCGTCAAGGCTCCATCGGCGGCAGCGCCGCGATCCGCATCCGTGTGACGGGAGGTGTCCTCCTCGTCGCACACCTCGCGCTCGTCGCCTGGCTCACGCTGCGTCCGCTGGACGTGCCCTGGGTGCAGCCGCCCAACCTGCGCCCGCTGGCCGGTATCCGGGCCGACCTGACGCTGGGGTGGCCGGAGGCGGCCCACCGCATCGCCGAGGGCGTCGCCCTGCTCGCTCCGCTCGGGGTCCTGCTGCCGATGACCCACGGCAGGCTCGGCGCCTCCCCGCTCGCCTCCCTGGTCCGTACGGTGGCCGCGGGCGCCCTGGTCTCGCTGGGCATCCTGATCCTGCAGACGGGCGTGCCGGGCCGGGTCCCGGACATCGACTCGCTGCTGCTCAACACCGTGGGGGTGGCCCTCGCCCACCTCGCCGTCGTCCCCGCCACCCGCGCCCGGCTCCGTCGCAGGTCCGAGCGGCGGGAGCGGGCGGCCCTCCGTCAGGAGGAAGCGGCTCAGGGTCCGACCCCGACGTTTCCCAGGGTCGGGATGGCTCCGTAGTGTGACGTTTTGCGAGCTTCGGGTACGTAGCGTTGAAGGCAGTCGGGGAGGCCGCACGGGCCCTCTGAACGACGCTCACGAAGGAGCCGCACATGTCCGCCCTCGTCCGCCCCACCAACGGCCGCATGATCGGCGGAGTGTGCGCCGGTCTGGCCCGTCGCTTCGGCACCTCCGCGACCACGATGCGGGTGATCTTCCTGCTGTCGTGTCTGCTGCCGGGCCCGCAGTTCCTGCTCTACATAGCGCTGTGGATCCTGCTGCCCTCGGAGGGGAAGGCGGCCCGCACCGCCTGGTAGTCCCGGACCACGTACGCCGACGGCGCGCACCCCGTGTCCAGGAGGTGCGCCCCGTCGGCGTGTTCGGGGGCCGGTTCAGCCGAGCGGGATGCCGTTCACCGGGAGGCCGTGCGTGGGCAGGCCGGTCTTGCCCACGGGAAGCCCGCCGAGCAGTCCGGCGACGGGCGCGGTCGGCCGGTCCGCCAGCACCCGCTGCACGGCCGGCTGCGCGGCGGCCAGACCCGTGGCGAGCGCGGGCTGCGCCTGGCTCACCGCCTCACCGGCACCCGGCAGCGCCTTGGAGACGTTCTCCGCCGGGAGCGTCTTGGTGACGGTGTCCAGCGCCCCGGAGGTGCCCGGGAGCGCGGGGGCGGCGTTCGCGGCGCCGGCACCGACGGCGGCGATGGCGGCACCGAGAGCGGCGACACCGAGGGTCTTGGCAGCAGACTGCTTCATGAAATGCGTCCTCGAAATGGGATGACGGGGAATGCGAGCGGTCCATGACCGTAAGCATGCCGACCCACCCGCCGCAAACATCGAAATGCGGACAGGTTGTGAACACCCGCCCGCATTCCCTGCAACCCGCTGTCCCCCGATCAGCCCTCGAAGTCCGCAGAACCGCTGGTGGAAGCCGTTTGCTGGAACAGCCATTCGGACTTGAGCTCGGCATATCCGGGCTTGACGACGTCATTGATCATCGCCAGTCGTTCATCGAAAGGAATGAACGCTGATTTCATCGCATTGACGGAGAACCACTGCATGTCGTCGAGCGTGTAACCGAATGCCTCGACAAGATGCTCGAATTCCCGGCTCATGCTGGTGTTGGACATCAGCCTGTTGTCCGTGTTCACGGTCGCCCGGAAGTGCAGACGCCTCAGCAGCCCGATCGGGTGCTCGGCGTAGGAGGCGGCGGCGCCGGTCTGGAGGTTGGAGCTGGGGCACATCTCGAGCGGGATGCGCTTGTCCCGTACGTAGGACGCGAGCCGGCCGAGCTTCACCGTGCCGTCGGCGTGCACCTGGATGTCGTCGATGATGCGTACCCCGTGCCCGAGCCGGTCGGCGCCGCACCACTGCAGGGCCTGCCAGATGGACGGCAGCCCGAAGGCCTCACCGGCGTGGATGGTGAAGTGGTTGTTCTCGCGCTTGAGGTACTCGAAGGCGTCGAGGTGCCGGGTGGGCGGGTAACCGGCCTCCGCGCCCGCGATGTCGAAGCCGACGACACCGAGATCCCGGTAGCGGTTGGCGAGTTCGGCGATCTCCAGGGCGCGGGCGGCGTGCCGCATGGCGGTGAGCAGGGCGCCGACGCGGATACGCCGGCCGTTCGCCCGGGCGATCCGCTCCCCTTCCCGGAAGCCCTCGTTGACGGCCTCGACGACCTCTTCGAGGCTGAGCCCGCCTTCGAGGTGCTGTTCGGGCGCGTAGCGCACCTCCGCGTAGACGACTCCGTCCTCGGCGAGGTCCTCGGCGCACTCGCGGGCCACCCGGATCAGGGCGTCTCGGGTCTGCATCACACCGACGGTGTGGGAGAAGGTCTCCAGGTACCGCTCCAGGGACCCGGAGTCGGCGGCCTCGCGAAACCAGACGCCGAGCCGGCCGGGGTCGGTCTCCGGGAGACGCGAGTAGCCCGTGTCGCGGGCGAGTTCGACGATCGTCCCCGGGCGGAGACCGCCGTCGAGGTGGTCGTGCAGCAGAACCTTCGGCGCCCGGCGGATCTGGTCCGGCGTCGGGGTGTTCGAGATGGTCTGGCTCGTCATTTCCGCACTGTACCTCCTACGCGCGTAGACCGCGCGGTGTACAGCTGCGTCGATACGTAACGGTGACCGCAAGGACGGGTCGCGTACACCCGTCCTTCTGACACTGTTCTGTCATGGCACACCAAGCGACGCCGGTTCGACGGGCCCGGCTGGGGAGGGCGCTCGGCCCGGAGCCGACGGCGGTGAGCGGAGTGGTGCTGCTGCTCCCCGGCGGCGACGAGGAGTCCGACCGCAGACCGTCCCCCATGCTCGCCACGGCCTCCGTACGGGCGCTGGGCCGCCGGCTGGCCCGCGCGGGCCGGGAGCAGGGCCTCGCCGCGCATGTCGTCCACTACCGGTACCGAGGGTGGAACGGCAGCGCGGCGCATCTGGCCGAGGACGCCTCCTGGGCCGCGGACGAGGTGCTACGGCGCTACGGCGATGTCCCCGTCTGCCTCGTCGGCCTGGACATGGGCGGCCGGGCCGCGCTCAGGGCGGGCGGCCACGAGGCCGTCAACTCCGTGGTGGCGATCGCGCCTTGGCTCCCCGAGGACGACATGGCGGCCTCGCCCGAACCGGTGAAACAGCTCGTCGGGCGGCGGGTGCTGATCGTGCACGGCACCAACGACGACGTGTGCGACCCCGAGCTGTCCTTCCGGCTGGCGGCCCGGGCGAAGAAGGCGAACCGGGACGTGTGCCGGTTCGAAGTGCACTCCGACGGACACGGGTTGCACCAGTACCGGGCGGAAGTGCAGGCGCTCGCCGAGGACTTCGTGATGGGCGCGCTGTTCGGCGGCGTGGTGTCGCGGCCCGTCCAGGACGCGCTGGCGGCTCCGCCGCCGTTGGGGCTGCGGATGCCGCTGGCCGTCGGGTTCGGAAAATCGTTGCGCCGGTGAGCTGATCATTGCGCCGGTGAGCCGACCGTCGCGCCGGTGAGCTGGGGCCCTAGGCGGGGAGGAGGCCGCCCCTCCTGGACAGCAGGAACTTCTTGAAGGCCGCCACCGGGGGTGTGTCCGGGTGGCCGTCGAGCCAGGCCACGCCGATCTCGCGGGCCGCCCTCGGGGACGTGACGGTCAGCTCCACGACGCCGGGACGGGGGAAGGCCGGTGGAGGCAGCAGGGCGACGCCCAGGCCCGCCGCGACCAGGCCCCTGAGGGTCTCCGCCTCCTCTCCCTCGAAGGCGATCCGGGGCTTGAAGCCGGCCTGCTTGCACAGGTCGTCCGTGATGCGGCGCAGGCCGTACCCCGGTTCCAGGGTCACGAAGGTCTCGTCGGCCGCCTCCGCGAGGCGGACGCGTCTGCGGGCGGCGAGGCGGTGGTCGGCGGGGACGACCAGACGGAGTTTCTGTTCGTCGAGGCGGCGGGCCACGAGGTCGGGGGCGTCCGGGACGGGCGAGGTCAGACAGAGGTCCAGCTCGCCGGCGCGGAGTTTCTCCAGCATGGCCTCGCCGTAGGTCTGGACGAGGCTGAAGCGGACGCGGGGATAGTCGACGCGGAAGGCCTGGATGAGCGCGGGGACGGTTTCCGCGCCCATGGTGTGCAGGAACCCGAAGGCGACCTTGCCGGTGGCGGGGTCGGCGTCGGCGCGGACCTCGTCGGCGGCGCGTTCGATCTCGGCGAGGGCGCGCTCGACGGAGGTGAGGAAGGCGCGCCCGGCCGGGGTGAGGGAGAGGGTGCGGCCGTGGCGGGCGAACAGGTCGACGCCGAGGTCCTGTTCGAGGCGGACCATCGCGCGGGAGAGCGTCGACTGGGGGACCTGGAGTTCCTGGGCGGCGCGGGTGACGTGCTCGGTGCGGGCGACGCCGGCGAAGTGGGCGAGGCGCGGGGCGAGCAGCATCGCCATGTCCGTCGTGTCTTGTGTGTCACCGGTCGGTGACAGGCGGGCCTGTGAACTCGGTTGATGCACCATGGGAACGATTATGGCGATTCCGTGCATTGGACGGATGAGCGGGGGTGTACGTAGCTTCGAGGCATGTCTCCCGCCAGTACCGAGGCGTCCACCGCCGTGGGCGCCACCATGTCCGTCCCTGTCGTCGACTCCCGTATGGCCCCGGGTGGGCCCGGCTATCGCCGGATGAGTTTCGCGCTGTTCCTCGCCGGGGTCGCGACCTTCGCGCTGCTGTACTCCACGCAGGCCCTGCTGCCGCTGATCTCCGGTGAGTTCGGGGTGGCGGCGAGCGAGGCGAGCTGGACGGTGGCGGCGGCGACGGGCGGGCTTGCGCTGTTCGTGCTGCCGATGAGCGCGCTGTCGGAGCGATTCGGGCGCCGTACGGTGATGACGGCCTCCCTCGCGGTGGCGGTGACCGTGGGCCTGCTGGTGCCGTTCGCTCCGTCGCTGGGCGTGCTGGTGGTGCTGCGGGGCCTGCAGGGCGCCGCGCTGGCCGGGCTTCCGGCGTCCGCGACCGCCTACCTCGCCGAGGAGGTCCGGCCGAAGGCCCTGGTCACGGCGATCGGGCTGTTCGTGGCGGGCAACAGCGTCGGCGGGATGAGCGGCCGGGTCGTCACCGGCTGGGTCGCGCAGGAGTGGGGCTGGCGGGTCGCGGTGGGCGTCATCGGGGTGATCGCCGTCGTCTGCGCGGCCGCCTTCCGGATGCTGCTGCCGGCGCCGAGCCACTTCGTCGCCGGATCGCTGCGGCCGCGTGTCCTGGCCCGGACGGTCCGTGACCACCTCTCCGACCCGCTGCTGCGCCGGCTGTACGCGATCGGCGCGCTGTTCATGACGGTGTTCGGCGGGGTCTACACCGTCATCGGCTACCGCCTGACCGAGGCCCCCTTCTCGCTCCCCCAGGGCATCATCGGGTCGATCTTCCTGGTGTACCTGGTCGGTACGGTCTCGGCGTCGACGGCCGGACGGCTGGTGGGCCGGCTGGGCCGCCGCGGGGCCCTGTACCTGGCGGGCGGTACGACCGCCACCGGGCTGCTGGTGTCCCTGGCGCCCTCGCTGCCGCTGGTCCTGCTGGGCCTGGTGCTGATCACGGCGGGCTTCTTCGCGGGCCACGCGGTCGCCTCCTCGGCCGTGAGCAAGACGGCCACGACCGGCCGCGCTCAGGCGTCGGCGCTGTACCAGTCAGCGTACTACGTCGGCTCCAGCGCCGGCAGCACGGTGGGGGCGACGGCCTTCCACGCCGGGGGCTGGGCCGGGACGGTCGGCGTCGGGCTGCTGGCGGTCCTGGGGGTCGTGACGATCACGGTGTTCGGCACGCGGGCCGCGAGGGTTGCCGCGCGCCAGCCGGTCACGGCGTAGCCCCTTTCCGCCCACCCCCTGTGACCTGCGCCTTTCCCCGCTCGACACGCCATTGTCAGTGCCCTGCGGTAGCTTCCGAAGTGCTGGGCGCAAAGGCGCGACACAGAACGGCCACAGGGGTGGGTGGACGATGAGCGAGAGTACGGCGGCGACCGCGACGGCAGACCTGGACCTCAAGCTGGAGAAACACCGCGTCGAGCTGACCGGGTACTGCTACCGCATGCTCGGCTCCTCCTTCGAGGCCGAGGACGCGGTGCAGGACACCATGGTCCGCGCCTGGCGGAGCTACGAGAAGTTCGAGGGCCGCTCCAGTCTGCGTTCCTGGCTCTACCGCATCGCGACCAACGTCTGTCTCGACATGCTGACCGCAGGCAACAAGCGCGCCCGCCCGATGGACCTCAGCGAGTCGACCCCGCTCGCCCAGGCCGCCCTCTCCCCCCGCCCGGACAACACCTGGCTCGAGCCGATGCCGGACAACCGCGTGCTGCCCACGACCGACGACCCCGCGGAGGCGGCCGTCGCCAAGGAGTCCGTGCGGCTGGCCTTCATGGCGGCGCTGCAGCAGCTGCCCGCCAAGCAGCGCGCCGTGCTGATCCTGCGCGAGGTGCTGGCCTGGAAGGCGAGCGAGGTCGCGGAGCTGCTCGACACCTCGGTCGCCTCGGTCAACAGCGCCCTGCAGCGGGCCCGGGCCACCCTCGCCGAGCGGGAGCAGGGCGACAGGGCGGCCTCGGCGGCCGTCTCCGACCCGCTGGACGAGGAGCAGCAGAAACTCCTGGAGCGGTATGTGGCGGCCTTCGAGGGTTACGACATGACCGCTCTGACGGCCCTGCTGCACGAGGACGCCGTCATGACGATGCCGCCGTTCGACCTGTGGCTGACCGGCCACGACGACATCACGGGCTTCATGACCACCCTCGGCTCCGCCTGCCAGGGCTCACGACTGGTGCCGGTCCGGGTCAACGGCCTGCCCGGGTTCGCCCAGTACAAGCCGGACCCGGAGGCGGGCGGTTACGCGCCCTGGGCGGTGCAGGTGCTGGAGATCTCAGACGGCCGGCTCACCGGGTTCCACTTCTTCCTCGACACCAAGCGGTGGTTCCCGCTGTTCGGGCTGCCTCTCCACCTCGAGGCGGAGCCCGACCAGGTCGAGCAGGGCGCGTAGGGAGGGCGCCGGGTCCCGCAGCCGGATCCGTCCGCCGGCTCGCCGGGCGGTCAGCTGGAGCCGGGCCAGCAGGTCCACGGCGGCCAGGCCCGGCGGCCCGATGCCGGCGGCGTCGACCACGACCACTCCCGCCCCGCCGGCCTCCAGCAGCGCCCGCACGTCGCCACACAGCCCCGCCACCTCGTCACGGGTGACGGGGCCGGGCAGCACGAGTACGGCGGGTGTCATGGCGTCCACGATCGGTAGACCGGAAGGGCGGGCGGAACTCATCGGAGCGCACCGCCCACGAGGCGTGCCCACGAGGCGTCGGCGGGCATCACGCCGGTCGGAATCACATTGACCGTCCGCCCTCCCGCCCGGAGGGTTGCCTGTATGCGCCACCGACCAGCACCGCCCCGGATACCCGACGTCCTCGTGCCCGGCGAGGAGGCCCCGTGCAGGGCGTGTTGACGGGATTCGCGGTGATCGCGGTCGTCATCGGGGTGGGGTACGTCATCGGCAGGCAGGGTCATCTCGGCGAACACGGCCGGGAGGTGCTGACCAAGCTCGCCTTCCATGTGGCCTCCCCCGCCCTGCTCTTCACCACGCTCGCCCGGGCCGACCTGTCGGTGGTCTTCTCCAGCCGGCTGCTGGTGACGGCGATGAGCACGGCCGCGGCGGCGGGCGTCTTCGTCGCGGTGGGTGCCGCACGGGACTGGGGCGTGGGCCGCACCACCATCGGCGCGCTGTGCTCCAGTTACGTCAACTCGGGCAACCTCGGCATCCCGATCGCGGTGTACGTCCTCGGTGACGCCTCGTTGGTCGCGCCGGTCCTGCTCTTCCAGCTCATCGGGGTCACCCCGGTCGCCCTGACGATCCTCGACCTGTCCGGCAAGGGCGAGAAGGGCCCGCTGTGGCTGCGCCTGCTGACGCCCCTGCGCAACCCCATCGCGGTGGGCTCGCTGGCGGGCGTCGCGGTGTCGGCGCTCGGCGTGAAGGTCCCGGCCCCCGTCATGGACCCGATCACCCTGATCGGCAACATGTCGGTCCCGGCGGTCCTGCTGGCCTTCGGCATCTCCCTGTGCGGCAGCACGATGCCGGGACGGGGTGCGGAGAGGGGGCCGGTCCTGCTGTCCGTGGCGCTGAAGGCGGTGGGGCAACCGGCGGCGGCCTGGGCGCTGGCGACCGGCGTCTTCGGGCTGCGAGGCCACCAACTCCTCGACGTGGTGGTGACGTCGGCACTCCCGGCCGCCCAGAACCTGTACACGTACGCGAGCCGCTACCGCGTGGCCGAGGGCTTGGCGCGGGACTCGATCCTGCTGTCGACGGTGCTGTCGGTGCCGGTGCTGGTGGTTGTCGCCGCCTTATTGGGATGACTCAGGTCTCGGGGAACTCGCTGGTGTCGATGACGAGATCGAAGGGCGCGCGAAGAGTGAGCAGTTCACCGGACTTGGCGACGGCGAGCGGGCGGTAGACGTCTCCGTGCGGCTCTCCGTAGAGCGTCGCGGTGGGGCCCTCGGGTGCCCAGCGGTCGACCAGGAGGTAGAGCGGGATGCCCGCGGACGCGTAGGCGGCCGGCTTGCTCACACGGTCGTGGCGGGCGTTCTTCCTGGAGGTGACCTCCACGACGAGTTCGGCCACGGCGCCCGGCAGATAGGTGTCCGCCTCGGTGCACTCCTGGACCGGGGCCACCAGGATGTCCGGGATGAACATGCCCAGCCGCGAGGGGACGGCGATGGCCTGTGTCTGGAAGATCTCCCAGTCCTCAGGGATCACGGAGTACAGGCGACGCTGGATCCGGGCCGCGATCACGTTGTGACGGGATGCGGGAGCAGGTGACACGGTGATGATCCCCTCGATGATCTCCACCTTGCTGCCCTCGGGCCAGTCCATCTCCTCCCAGAACCGGACGAGGCCGTCCCAGCTCTGCTTGGGGTCGTGGCCCACGGTGAGCGCGCTCATGACGGTCTCCTTCGGTTGCGTCACCGATCCCAGCATGCCGAACGGGACCGGTGGGGGTCCACCAATCCCGTTCACTCGAAAGGGAAACTCCCCTGGTCAGGCGATACGTTCCAGCACCACCGGCGACGCCGTGAAATCCGTGCCCGCCGCCCCGATGTCATACGAACCCTCCACCGCCTGGAGCGCGTACTCGAAGCGTTCGGGGGTGTCCGTGTGGAGGGTGAGGAGGGGCTGGCCCTCGGTCACCGGGTCGCCGGGCTTGGCGTGGAGTTCGACGCCCGCGCCCGCCTGCACCGGGTCCTCCTTGCGGGCGCGGCCCGCGCCGAGGCGCCAGGCGGCGACGCCGATGCCGTAGGCGTCGAGGCGGGTCAGGACACCCGAGGACGGCGCCTTGATGACGTGCTGCTCACGGGCCACCGGCAGCTCCGCGTCCGGGTCGCCGCCCTGGGCCGCGATCATGCGGCGCCAGACGTCCATCGCCGAGCCGTCGGCCAGGGCCTTCGCCGGGTCGGCGTCCTTCACCCCGGCCGCGTCCAGCATCTCGCGGGCCAGGGCGAGGGTCAGTTCCACCACGTCGGCCGGGCCGCCGCCCGCCAGGACCTCCACCGACTCGCGGACCTCCAGCGCGTTGCCCGCGGTCAGGCCGAGCGGGGTGGACATGTCGGTGAGGAGGGCGACCGTCTTCACTCCGTGGTCGGTGCCGAGGCCCACCATCGTGGAGGCCAGTTCGCGGGCGTCGTCCAGCGTCTTCATGAAGGCGCCCGTGCCCACCTTCACGTCGAGCACCAGGGAGCCCGTGCCCTCCGCGATCTTCTTGGACATGATGGAGGAGGCGATCAGCGGGATCGCCTCGACCGTGCCGGTGACGTCCCGCAGGGCGTAGAGCTTCTTGTCGGCGGGGGCCAGCCCGTCGCCCGCCGCGC
Organism: Streptomyces sp. NPDC005799; assembly: GCF_040630525.1. Lineage (NCBI taxonomy): Bacteria > Bacillati > Actinomycetota > Actinomycetes > Kitasatosporales > Streptomycetaceae > Streptomyces > Streptomyces sp. NPDC005799. The sequence continues at coordinate 17,221 of NZ_JBEXXQ010000078.1, read as the reverse complement.
AGATCACCGCGCCGGTGCCGTCCAGCACCGACAGCATTTCCTCGTTGGACAGCAGCGCGCGCCAGCCCGGGATGGACTCCAGCTTGTCCAGGGTGCCGCCGGTGTGGCCGAGGCCGCGGCCGGAGAGCTGCGGGACGGCGGCGCCGCACGCGGCGACCAGGGGGGCCAGCGGCAGGGTGATCTTGTCGCCGACGCCGCCCGTGGAGTGTTTGTCGGCCGTCGGGCGGGACAGGGACGAGAAGTCCATGCGCTCGCCGGAGGCGATCATCGCGGCCGTCCAGCGGGCGATCTCGCGGCGGTTCATGCCGTTGATGAGGATCGCCATGGCGAGCGCGGACATCTGCTCGTCGGCGACCTCCCCGCGGGTGTACGCGTCGATGACCCAGTCGATCTGCTCGTCGCTGAGTTCGCCGCGGTCCCGCTTGGTGCGGATGACGGAGATGGCGTCCATGGCCATGGCTTGCTTTCCTTCCGAAGGTTCCAGAAGTCGTACGACCCCTCCGAGCCGGTCGCTTGCACACCTCGGAGGGGCCGTACGGGAGTTACTTGGTGAGATGGTCCGGGCCGAAGGCCTGGGGCAGCATCTCGGAGAGCGGGAGGATGCCCGCCGGGGTCTCCAGGAGCAGCTCGGGGCCCCCGAACTCGTACAGCAGCTGACGGCAGCGGCCGCACGGGACCAGGATCTCGCCCCGGCCGTCGACGCACGTGAAGTGCGTCAGCCGGCCGCCACCGGTGCGCTGCAGCTCCGAGACCAGCCCGCACTCGGCGCACAGGCCGAGGCCGTAGCTGGCGTTCTCGACGTTGCAGCCGGAGACCGTGCGGCCGTCGTCGACCAGGGCGGCGACGCCGACCGGGTAGTCGGAGTAGGGGGCGTAGGCGTGCGTCATGGCCTCGCGGGCCAGCTCGCGCAGCGCCTCCCAGTCGACGGCGGCCGGCCGGCTCACTTGCCCTGGCCCTTGCGGTAGCGCATGCCGTCGGCCTTCGGCATCCTCAGGCGCTGCGCGGACAGCGACAGCACGAGGAGGGTGACGACGTACGGCGTGGCGCCGACGAAGTCGCTCGGGACCTCGTCGGTGACCAGGTACCAGAGCAGGACGAGCGCGCCCACGAAGAGGCTGATGCCGCCCTGCCAGTGGGCCTTCTTGTACATCTTCCAGCCCGCCATCGCCACGAGCAGCACGACCAGCAGGAGCAGCAGCGCGTGCACGGTCTGGCCGCCGTTGCGCAGCTGCAGCGCGTCGGAGTAGCCGAACAGGCCCGCGCCCATGGCCAGTCCGCCGGGCCGCCAGTTACCGAAGATCATGGCGGCGAGACCGATGTAGCCGCGGCCGCCGGTCTGGTTCTCGAGGTAGATGTGCGAGGTGACCAGCGCGAGGAAGGCGCCGCCGAGGCCGGCCAGGCCGCCGGAGACGGCGACGGCCGCGTACTTGTACTTGTAGACGTTGACGCCGAGGGACTCCGCCGCGATCGGGTTCTCGCCGCAGGAGCGCAGCCGCAGACCGAACGGCGTGCGCCACAGCAGCCACCAGCTGGCGATGAACAGCGCGAAGGCGAGGATCGTGATCACGGACAGGTTGGTCACCAGACCGCCGAGGATGCCGGCGATGTCGGAGATCAGGAACCAGTGGTGCTTCTCGAGGGACTGCAGGGCGTCGGACAGCCCCGGGATGTCGAAGTTGGGCAGCGAGTCCACCGGCGGGGACTGCTTGGGGTTGCCACCCGCGTCGGCCGCCTTGCCGTTGGTGAAGAACAGCTTGGCCAGGTACTGGGTGGTGCCCAGCGCGAGCAGGTTGATCGCGACACCGGAGACGATGTGGTCCACGCCGAAGGTGACGGTGGCGACGGCGTGCAGCAGTCCGCCGAGGACGCCGAAGCCGACACCGCACAGCAGGCCGAGCCAGGGGCTGGACTGCCAGCCGATCCAGCCGGCGCCGAAGGTGCCGAGGATCATCATGCCCTCGAGGCCGATGTTGACCACGCCGGAGCGCTCGGACCACAGGCCCGCGAGACCGGCGAGTCCGATCGGGACGGCGAGGCTCAGCGCGGCGCTTACCTGTCCGTCGGAGGTGAGCTGGTTGGCGCCGGTGATGACGCGGACGGCGGCCACGAGCAGCAGCGCACCGGCGACGATCATGAGGATCTGGCCGAGCGGACGGCCCGAGCGGGTGCGTTCGGTGTCCGTCTTGGGGGCCGCGGGCGGCGGCGTGTCGGTCGTCGTGGCAGTCATCACGCCACCTCCTGCTTCTCGGTCGGGGCGGCGGCCTGGGCGGCGAGCTCCGCGCCGACCCGCTGCTGCTGGCGCTTGAGGCCGTAACGTCGTACGACTTCGTAGGCGATCACGACGCACAGGACGATCACGCCCTGGATGACGCCGAGGATCTCCTTGTCGTAGCCCTGGAACTCCAGGTGGTTGGTGGTGCGCTCCAGGAAGCCCCACAGCAGGGCGCCCAGCGCGATGCCGACCGGGTTGTTGCGGCCGAGCAGGGCGATGGCGATGCCGGTGAAGCCGATGCCGGTCGGGAAGTCGTTGCTGAACTGGTGGCTGTCGTTGAGCAGGGTCGGCATGCCGATGAGGCCGGCGATCGCGCCGGAGATGAGCATGCTGGTCGCGATCATCTTCTTCACGGACACACCGCTCGCGGCGGCGGCGCTCTCGGACTGACCGACGGTGCGCAGGTCGAAGCCGAACCGGGTGCGGCCGAGCACGAACCAGTACGCGACGCCGACAGCCACGGCGATGAAGATGAAGCCCCACAGCTCGCCCGCCGGGCCGGTGTTGATCTGGAAGAAGTACGAGGACGAGGGCAGCGGCTTGGTGGAGACGACCGTGCCGCCGGCCTGGAGCTCGGCGAGTTTCCCGGGCTGCAGCAGGTAGGCGATGATCGCGGTGGCGATCGCGTTGAGCATGATCGTCGAGATGACCTCGCTGACGCCCCGGGTCACCTTCAGCACGCCCGCGATGCCCGCCCACACGGCGCCGGTGCCCATCGCGCACAGGATGATCAGCGGGATGGAGATCCAGCCGGGCGTGGTCAGCGCGCCGCCGAGGACGGCCGCGAAGAACGCGGCGATGCGGTACTGGCCGTCGACGCCGATGTTGAACAGGTTCATGCGGAAGCCGATGGCCACCGCGACACCGGCCAGGTAGTACGTCGTCGCCTTGTTGAGGATGTAGACCTGGCTGTCGCTGGCGGTGCCGTAGGTCACCATGTCGCTGAAGGCGTCGAACGGGTTCTTGCCGGTGGCGAGGATCACCAGGGTGGTGACGACGAGCGCGGCGACGATCGCGAGCAGCGGGGCCGCGATGGCGAGGAGCAGCCGCTCCTTGTCGATGCGTTGGGTCAGCTTGTTCATCGGGCGTCGTCCTCTGCGTGCTCCAGGTGGCCGGTGGCCGCACCCGTCATGGCGGAGCCCAGCTCCTCGGGGGTGATGGTGGCGGGATCGGCGTCGGCGACCAGTCGGCCGCGGTACATCACCCGCAGGGTGTCGGACAGGCCGATGAGCTCGTCCAGGTCGGCGGAGATCAGCAGCACCGCCAGGCCCTCGCGGCGGGCGTCGCGGATGTGGTCCCAGATCGCCGCCTGCGCGCCGACGTCCACACCCCGGGTGGGGTGGGCGGCGATGAGCAGCTTGGGCTCGTGGCTCATCTCGCGGCCGACGATCAGCTTCTGCTGGTTGCCGCCGGAGAGGGAGGCGGCGGTGACGTCGATGCCGGGGGTGCGGACGTCGTACGCCTCGATGATGCGCTCGGTGTCGCCGCGGGCGCCCCTGATGTCGAGCAGCTGGCCGCGGGAGTTGGGCCTCTCGGTGACGTGGCCGAGGATGCGGTTCTCCCACAGCGGGGCCTCGAGGAGCAGCCCGTGGCGGTGGCGGTCCTCAGGGATGTAGCCGACGCCGGCCTCGCGGCGGTGGCGGGTGGGGACGTGGGAGATGTCGGTGCCGTCGAGGGCGATCGTGCCGGAGTTCAGGGCACGGATGCCCATGATGGCCTCGACCAGCTCCGACTGGCCGTTGCCCTCGACGCCGGCGATGCCGAGGACCTCGCCCTTGTGGATGGTGAAGGAGATGTCGTCGAGGATGATCCGCTCGACGCCGTCGAGGTCGGTCTGGGCCAGGCGCAGGCCGTCCACCTTCAGCAGCGGGACGTCGGTGACCGTGGACTCCTCGGTCTCCGGCGTGGGCAGTTCGCTGCCGACCATCAGCTCGGCGAGCTGTTTGGTCGTGGTGCCGGCCGGCTTCACCGTGCCGACGGTGGTACCGCGGCGGATGACGGTGATCTCGTCGGCCACGGACAGGACTTCGCCGAGCTTGTGGGAGATGAAGATGACGGTGAGGCCCTCGGCCTTGAGCTCGCGCAGGTTGTCGAAGAGGGCGTCGACCTCCTGCGGGACGAGGACGGCGGTGGGCTCGTCGAGGATGAGGGTCTTGGCGCCGCGGTAGAGGACCTTGAGGATCTCCACGCGCTGGCGGTCGGCGACGCCGAGCTCCTCCAGCAGGACGTCCGGGCGCACGTTGAGCCCGTACGCGTCGGAGAGCTCCTTGATCTTGGCGCGGGCCTTGGCGCCGATGCCGTACAGCTTCTCCGCGCCGAGGACGACGTTCTCCAGGACGGTGAGGTTGTCGGCGAGCATGAAGTGCTGGTGCACCATGCCGATGCCGCGGGCGATGGCGTCGGCGGGGTTGTGGAAGACGACGGTCTCGCCGTTCACGGTGATGGTGCCCTCGTCGGCCTGCTGCATGCCGTAGAGGATCTTCATCAGGGTGGACTTGCCGGCGCCGTTCTCACCGCACAGGGCGTGGACGGTTCCCGTGCGGACGGTGATGTCGATGTCCTTGTTGGCCACGACACCGGGGAAACGCTTGGTGATGCCGCGCAGTTCGACGGCAGCGGGAGGGCTGGACGCGTTGATGGCGCACTCTCCTCGGGGAAAAGGGGCTGCGTAGGGGAGGGCAGGCGTCGGCGACGCTAGCGCGGCAACTCCATGCTACACGCGTAGAGTTGACACATTGTTATGGCTCGGCGAGGGGGTCTGTCGAGGCCCCCTCGCCGAGCCCGGGTTCCGGCGGGAACCGTCAGGTCAGCTGGTCTTGACCTTGACGGTGCCGTCGACGATCTTCTTCTTCGCGGCGTCCAGCTGGGCCTTGATGTCGTCGATGTAGCCACCGCTGGTGGCCAGGCCGACACCGCCCTTGGCGAGGGAGTAGATCTGGTTGCCCGTCAGCGGCTTGCCGTCGTGCACGGACTTGATGAAGTCGTACACACCGACGTCCACGTTCTTGACCATCGAGGTGAGGATCGAGGTCTTGTAGGCGGCCAGACCCGGGATGTTGTACTGGTCCGAGTCCACGCCGATGGCCCAGGCGCCCTTGACTCCGTGGACGGCCTCGATCGAGCCGTTGCCGGAGGAGCCGGCGGCGGCGTAGATCACGTCGGCGCCGTTGTCGAGCATGCCGGACGCGGCCTCCTTGCCCTTGTCGGGGCTGGAGAAGCCGGACAGGTCCGAGCCGTGGGTCAGGTACTGGACGTCGACCTTGACCTTGGAGTTGGTGTCCTTGACGCCCTGGACGTAACCCGCGGCGAACTTCTTGATCAGCGGGGTGTCGACGCCTCCGATGAAGCCGACGTGGTCCTTCTTGGTCTTCAGCGCCGCCGCCACACCGGCCAGGTACGAGCCCTGCTCCTCGGTGAAGGTGATGCTGTCGACGTTCGGGGAGGTCGCGACCGAGTCGATGAGACCGAAGCTGACCTTCGGGAACTGCTTGGCGACCTTGTCGACCGAGGTGGCGTACGAGAAGCCGACAGCCACGATCGGGTTGTAGCCGGCGCTGGCCAGGTCGGTCAGGCGCTGCTCGCGGTCGGCCTCGGTGTCGGAGGTCTTCGCCGTCAGCTCCTTGATGGAGCCGCCGAACTCCTTCTCGGCCTTGTCGGCACCGCGCGCGGCGGAGTCGTTGAAGGAGCGGTCACCGCGGCCGCCGACGTCGTAGGCGAGGCCGATCTTGATGCCCTTGCCGCCGCCACCCGAGGAGGAGGCGGAGGACGAGCTGCTGTTGCTGTCGGACGAGGTGCTGCCACAGGCTGTGGCAGTCAGTGCGAGAGCTGCGGTGGCGATACACGCAGCGGAAAGCTTGGCTACCCGGCGCACGGGAAGGCTCCTTCACCTGACCTGAGCGCCTTGTCGGCGCTTCATGTGAGCACCATGCCAGTGCTCGGGCCCGGACGCCCCTGCGGCGTCGGCTTCGCGGCATCGTAACGCGCGTAGATGTCAGAAAAAGACCTCTTCCGAAGCCGTTATCGATTCGAGGCAAACGGCGTCTGAACTCCGCGTCTTCGGCCCTCACACGCCGTGATTTCGAAGAGTGCACGATTGGCTTACAACCATGTTGCGCCGGACAGCGCAACGGCCCCCGAAGGGGCCGTCGGGTCACGTGCGGGTCACTCCGCCGCGTCCAGCAGGGCCGCCGCCGTGAACAGCTCCACACCGACGGTGATGGCCGACTCGTCGGCGTCGAAGTCGCCCTGGTGCAGATCCCGCACGGTCCGCTCGCCGGGGGCGCGCACCCCGAGCCGGGCCATGGCGCCGGGGACCTGCTCCAGGTACCAGGAGAAGTCCTCGCCGCCCAGGCTCTGCTCGGTGCCCTCGACCGAGAGGGCGCCGCGACGGGCGGTCATGGCCTCGCGCAGCAGCTCGGTGACGTCCGGGTCGTTGACGACGGGCGGGACACCGCGGACGTAGTTGATCTCCGACTTGGCGCCGTGCAGGTTGGCGACCTCGTCGATGGCGGCGACCACCAGGTCCGGGGCCTGCCGCCAGGCGCCGAGGTCGAGGCAGCGCACGGTCCCGGAGAGCTCGGCGTGCTGCGGGATCACGTTCGGGGCGTGACCGGACTCGATGCGGCCCCAGGTGATCGCGAGACCGGCGCGGGTGTCGACCCGGCGGCCGACCAGGGCGGGCACGTCGGTGACGACGCGGGCGGCGGCGGTGACGAGGTCCGTGGTCAGGTGCGGGCGGGCGGTGTGGCCGCCGGGGCCGTCGAGCGCGACCTCGAGGCGGTCGCAGGCGGAGGTGATGGCGCCCTCGCGCAGTCCGATGCGGCCGGCGTCCACCCGGGGGTCGCAGTGCACGGCGATGATCCGGCCGACACCCTCCAGCGCCCCGCACTCGATCGCGTCCGCGGCGCCGCCGGGCAGCACCTCCTCGGCGGGCTGGAACAGCAGCCGGACCGGGCGGGGCAGCCTGCCCTGCCGGTGCATCTCGGCGAGCACGAGGCCGGCGCCGAGCACGACGGTGGTGTGCACGTCGTGACCGCAGGCGTGCGCGCGGTCGGGAACGGTCGAGCGGTAGGAGCACTCGGTCTTCATGTCCGGGATGGGCAGGGCGTCGATGTCGGCACGCAGGGCCAGCATGGGGCGGCCGCCGTCCCAGTCCCCGATGTCACAGATGAGCCCGGTCCCCAGCGTGAGCACCCGCGGCTTCAGGCCCGCCTTCTCCAGGCGGGCCTTGATCGCGGCGGTGGTACGGAACTCCTGGTTGCCCAGCTCGGGGTGCATGTGCAGATCGCGGCGGAAGGCCACGAGCTCGGCACGCAGCGACTCGGGCAGCGTGCCGGGGAGTTCTGCATCCCCGGGAGCGACGGCTTCGGACTCCAGTGACATCAGTTGCTTCACCCTCTAAAGGCTATGACGCCGGGACGGCCGGGCGACCCTCGATCAACAAAACTTCAACCCGTGAAGGGAAGAAAATCTGGTCACTCGACGCATGGGTGCGGTTCGGGATGGGTAAACCTCTCGTTTCTCTACGCATACCACGCCCCGTCGACTCAAGTCGGTTCTGTTCACCTGTCGGACGCGGAGTCCTTGTAAGGTGCGGGCCCGTGAGCTCCGAGATACCGGGTAGCCCGGATTTCCTGTATGCCACCAGGACGTCGTACGACGCGATCGCCCGTCCGTACGCCGAGCAGCTCTCCGACTGGCTCGGGGAGAGACCCCTCGATCTCGCGCTGGTCACCGCCTTCGCGGAACTGGTCCGTTCCTCGGGTACGGCGCCGGTGGCCGACGTCGGCAGCGGGCCCGGGCATGTCACGGCCCGGCTGGACGGCCTCGGAGTGCCGGTGTTCGGCGTGGACCTCTCACCCCGGATGGTGGCTCTCGCCCGTCAGGCCCATCCCGGGCTGCGGTTCCACGTCGGTTCGATGACCGCGCTGGACCTGCCGGACGAGACGCTGGGCGGGGTGCTCGCCCTGTACTCGGTCATCCACGTCCCGGACGACCAACTTCCCACCGTCTTCAACGAGTTCCACCGCGTCCTGGTCCCCGGCGGCCATGTCCTGCTCGGCTTCCAGACCGGCGAGGAGGACTCCCGCCTCCACCTCACGGAGCGCTTCGACCAGCAAATCTCCCTGGACTACTACTGGCGCACCCCGCAAACGGTCACCGATCAACTGACCAAGGCTGGCCTCCGCCTGGACGCCCAGACCCTCCGCGAACCGACCCCCGACGAAACCCGCCCGCGCGCCTACGTACTGGCCCACAAGGACACCTGACCGGGGTCGGGCGGGCTGGGGCGACATCCCACCGGCGCAGGAGCGGGGCACGGGCGGGGCAGACAGCCGACGACGCCCGCCCTGACAGGTGCGGTGATGCCCGGGAGGGGCTGTCTCCGGCCCGACGGGGACAGGAGCGGCGGGTTGGACCGACCGGGGCCTTTGAGGCCCGCAGGACGGGATACACGGCCAAGGACGGGTGCCCACGGCCGTGGGGCGGACGGGGCAGCAGTGTCCAGCCGCCGACTCCCCGCGGGGCGCTCGGCGGAGCGGCACCGTCCCCACCACAACCCGGCACACCACCCGCCTGCGGCGCGGGGGCTCAACTCGACGCCGTCAGGCCACGCCTCCCGACTCCCGCCGAGCAGCATCCACCCCCACCACAACCCGGCACACCACCCGCCAGCGGCCCGCGGCGCAGCTCGGCCATGCCTCCCGCCTGCCCCCAGAACGGTGTCCCGGCCCACCGCGGCCTGGCGCACCACTCGCCTGCGGCCCGGGGCACAGATCGACGCCTTCAGGTCACGCCTCCGACTGCCCGCGGAGCAGCATCCGACCCCACCACGGCCCAGCACACCACCCGACCTGCGGCCCAAGGGCGCAGCTCGGCGCCGTCCGGCCACGCCTCCCGACTACCCGCGGAGCAGCATCCACCCCCACCACGGCCCAGCACACCACTCGCCTGCGGCCCAGGGGGTGAAACTCGACGCCGTCAGGCCATGGCCCCCGACTCCCCGCAGAACGGCATCCAACCCACCGGGCCCCGGCACACCACCCGCCCGTGGCCGGGGGCGCAGGTCGACGCGTCCGGCCACGCCTTCCGACGGCCGGCGGACCAGCATCCATGGCCACCACGGCCCAGCACGGCGCCCGCCTGCGGCCAGGGGCACAGGCCGACGCCGTCGACCACTTCTCCCGACTGCCAACGAGGCAGCATCCGACCCCACCACAACCCGGCACACCACCCGTCTGCGGCCCGCGGCGCAGCTCGGCGCCGTCAGGCCGTGCCTCCCGACTGCCCGGGAGGGTATGCCCGGCCCGGCGTCCTCGGCCCGGCGTCCCCGGCTCCGGCTCCGGCTCCGGCTCCGGCTCCGGCCCGAGGTTCGGGCCCCCGGCCGGTGTCAGGCCCCGCTCGGCGTTCAGGCCGTTGTGGTCAGTGTCTGTAGGCGGGTTACGTCTCGGGCCGTTCCTGTGACGCCTGAGAGGAAGCCCTGGGCTCGGGGGGAGGCCTTTTCCGTCAGCCAGGTGGGGTCGATGTCGCAGACCGCTACGCGGACCTCCGTGCCGACCAGGGCCAGGGGGAGGGTGTGGACGACCGTGGAGGGGAAGCTGAGGATCGTGCGGCCCACCGGGCCTCGGCGGGCGATCAGCTCCAGGGGGAGGTCGGGGCGGACGATCTCCAGACCCGTCTCCAGCGCCAGCTGGTGGAGTTTCGCGGTGCTCTCGCGGCGGTGGGCGAAGTAGCGCGTCGCGCCGTGGGCCTTGGACAGCGTGCGCACCGCCTCCAGGTAGCGGTCGTGGTCGACCACACCGGTCTCCACCAGCGAGGTGCCCACCATGTCGGCGCCCTTGGTGATCCGCGGCGGCCCGAAACGGAAACGGGTCCAGGAGAAGTCGTTGGCGAGGAGGGTGACACCCGGCGGTGTCTCGTCCATCGGCATCGAGGAGAACACCGTCACACGGCGCTTGTCGCTCGGGGTCAGCCGACGCCGGGCCTTGGAGGACACCGGCGCGAAGATCAGGTCGCGCGCACCCGGCCGCCCGCCCTTGCGATGCCAGCGCACCAGCCGCTCACCCCGGGCGAGCTGCGCGACGAACTCCATCGTCGCCGTGCCGTCGTCGACGACGACCAGGTCACGGGCCCGGGTGATGGTCAGCAGAAGCTGCACGTAGCGGGAGAAGGGGTCGCCCAGGACGATCCGGTCGGCGCGCCGGAGCCTGGCCGTGAGACCGCCGATCGTCTGGAACGGGGCCGCGGGGCCGCCCCGGGCCTCCTCCCAGCGGACCTCGTGCCCCTCCTCGCGGGCCAGTTCGGCCATCCGGCGCAGCTGGCCCCGGGTCATGGGGTCGGTCGGGGACAGCACGACGAGGGTGAGCGCCACGTCGGGCGCGTGCGCGTGCGCCCACTCCAGCACGTTCAGGAGCTGTACCGGGCTCTCGACGAACGCGAGGGTGTGGGGGCCGGTGTTCCCGGCGCGGGGGCTCATCGACGTACGACCGTCCCGTCGTAAGGCGCTCATGAGGCGCGCGGAGGATGCGGGGTCCGAGCGCCCGGGCCGGGAGCGACTGCGGTGGTCGCGTCCCGGCCCGGTGCGTTCGGACTCGGTGCGTTCGGACTCAGACGGAAACCGGCTCGCCGGCCGCCGCCGCGATCTCCGCCTCGGCGACGACGCCCGCGACGCGGCGCAGCTTCTTCATCGGGCCGAGCTCGGAGTCGTAGACCTTCTTGACACCGTCACCGAGGGAGGCCTCGATGGTGCGGATGTCGCGGACGAGGCGCTGCAGGCCCTGCGGCTCGACGGAGGCGGCCTGGTCGGAGCCCCACATCGCGCGGTCGAGGGTGATGTGGCGCTCGACGAAGGTGGCGCCGAGGGCGACGGCGGCCAGCGTCGTCTGCAGGCCCGTCTCGTGGCCGGAGTAGCCGATCGGGACGTTCGGGTACTCGTCCTGCAGGGTGTTGATCACGCGCAGGTTGAGCTCCTCGGCCTTCGCCGGGTACGTCGACGTGGCGTGGCACAGCAGGATGTTGTCGCTGCCGAGGACCTCGACCGCGTGACGGATCTGCTTCGGGGTCGACATGCCGGAGGACAGGATGATCGTACGGCCGGTGGCGCGCAGGGCGCGCAGCAGCTCGTCGTCGGTGAGGGAGGCGGAGGCCACCTTGTGGGCGGGGACGTCGAACTTCTCCAGGAAGGCGACGGCCTCGGTGTCCCACGGGGAGGCGAACCAGTCGATCCCCTTCTCCTTGCAGTGCTCGTCGATCTGGCGGTACTCGTCCTCGCCGAACTCCACACGGTGGCGGTAGTCGATGTACGTCATCCGGCCCCAGGGGGTGTCGCGCTCGATGTCCCACTGGTCGCGCGGGGTGCAGATCTCGGGCGTGCGCTTCTGGAACTTCACGGCGTCACAGCCGGCCTCGGCGGCCACGTCGATGAGCTTGAACGCGTTCTCCAGCTCGCCGTTGTGGTTGATGCCGATCTCGCCGCAGATGTAGACGGGGCGACCCGGGCCGGCCTCACGCGAACCGAACGTGCGGATGCGGGTGTTGGTGCTCATGAGCGTGAACTGTCCTTACCTGTCGAGGGAGTCGAGAGAGGGGCCGAGGATCCAGCTGGCGATCTCTCGGATCGCGCCGTCGCCACCGGGGACGGTGGTGACCGCACGGGCGGCGCCGCGTACCACGTCGTGGGCGCTCGCGACCGCCACGGGCCAGCCCACGAGGGCGAAGCACGGGAGGTCGTTGACGTCGTTGCCGACGTAGAGCACGCGCTCGGGCGCGATGCCCTGCTCCTCGCACCACTGCTTCAGTGCGAGGTCCTTCCGGCCGATGCCGTGCAGCACGGGAATCTGCAGCTTCCGTGCGCGCGCGGCGACGACCGGGTTCTGCTCCGTGGAGAGGATCAGCATCTTCAGGCGACCGCTCTTGCGGAGGGCCGCGATGCCGAGCCCGTCCCCGCGGTGCACGGAGACGAACTCCTTTCCATCGGCGTCGATCAGCACCCGGTCGTCGGTCTGGGTGCCGTCGAAGTCCAGTACGACCGCGTCGATGTCGTCGGCGGTCGGCAGCGAACCGATGGCGGTCCCCCCGCTCGAGCGAAGCCGAGAGTGGGGGAGGTCCGCGTCGAAGAGGGGGGCCAGCGCGCGGGCGCGGGCGAGGTCGTGCGGGTCGTCGATCTCCAGCACGCGCGCGGGGTCGGTACGGACGAGTTCCGTACGGCCGAAGAAGCGGTGCTGGTGCTTGCGGAAGCCGGGGGCGTCCATCGCGTAGGCGGCGCCGGTCTCCAGGAGGTCCTGGGGGCGGTCCTGGCGGCGCGGGCGGAAGGACTTGTCGTGGTTGACGCCGTAGCCGCCGCCGATGGCCGCGTCGGCCTCGGAGACGGTGCCGGCCGCGACCTCGTCCTCGGCGTCGCGCCAGATGAACCCGTGGAAGGGGGCGACGGTCACGGCGGAGTCGGCTCCGTTCTCGACGACCGCGGAGGCCACCCCGTCGATGTCCTCGCGGATGATGAACGGGCTGGTGCACTGCACGAAGACCACCACGTCGACGGCCGCGCCGTGCAGCGCCTCGTGGGCGTCCATGGCATGCAGGACGGCGGCCTCGGAGGTCGCGGTGTCGCCGGCGATGGCGGCCGGGCGCAGCACGACCTCCGCGCCGGCCTCACGGGCGGCGGCGGCGATGGCCTGGTCGTCGGTGGAGACCACGACATCGGTCACGAGACGGGTCGCGCGGCACTCGCGCACCGCCCGCGCCACCAGCGGCACCCCGCCGACGGGGGCGAGGTTCTTCGCGGGCACGCCCTTGGAGCCACCGCGCGCGGGAATGACGGCGAGCACACGGCGCACAGAGGCCCCGGCACGGACCGGCGAGTCGGACATGGGTTGCACTCCTTGTGCGGGGTTCGCTGAGGTGGAGCGGGGGCCGGCGAAGCCGCCCCCCAGGGGCGCGGGGCTGTGTTGATCAGCGGCTCCGCCGCGGGGCGCGACCGGCCGAGACGGCGCCGCAGCCGCCAGACCGTCCGAGGAGGCACCACGGCTGGCGCTCACAACTCCCCCATCCGCCGAATAACGGGCGCCACCCGCTGCACCCCGTGCCGGTACGCACCCCGAGCGGCCCGCCGCACGATCTGCCGGACAGGCCCCGGCTCCTTGTCCGCGGCGGGAGCCCCCGGCAGCGGACTGCCGTCCGGACCCAGGTGGTGGCGAGCGAGGATGCCGGGCAGATAGCCGGGCGCCGTCGCGGGCGTGTAGTAGGGGGTCAGCGGCGCCAACCCGCCCGGCCGGCCGAGGAGTTTGGCGATGCGCTCACGCGCCGCGTCGAAGGCGGTCGCGTACGAGCCGTCCGCCACGACACCCTGGCGGGCCACCCACTCCTCGTCCGGCACCGGACGGTGCCCGGCGTCCAGCTGGTCCCAGGAGGCGAGGCAGCCGGAGCCGACGAAGTGGTGGTTGCCCAGCACCTCGCGCACGCCCAGGTCGGACAGGATCACCGTCGGGATGCGCCGGTGCAGGGACTCCAGCGCGGCCGTCGAGCTGATGGTGACCAGCAGGTCGGTGCGGTCGAGGACCTCGCCCATGTTCCCGTACACCAGGCGGAAGTTGGCGGGCGGATCGAGCCGCTGGACCAGCTTCTGGTAGGGCAACTCCTCGATATGGGTGGTGTGTTCGCCGGGCCGGGAGCGCAGCTTGAGCAGCACCTCGCGGTCGGGGTGCAGCCGCGCGTGCCGGATCAGCCGGTCGAGCAGGTACACCCGGTCCTTGCGGTTGTCCGGGACGGACGGCTGGACGGCGAACACCACGGTGTACGGGTCGTGTTCGCCTTCGTAGGGCGCTCCGCCGAGGAAGGGCAGTGCCACCTCGGTCACCGACGAGGCGTCGGCGCCCACCCCCTCGTACACCGCGCGGAAACGCTCGGCGTCCTGGCGGGAGTTGGCGAGGACGAGGTCGGCGCCGTGCCGCAGCAGCAGGCCGTCGGCGAGCTTCTCGTAGACGACGCCGACATAGCCGGTGACCACCACGGGTCGCGAGCTCCGGCCCTCCCACACGCGCTTGAGGCCGTGCAGCATCGCCTGCACGCCGCCGCCGACGAGCGCGAGCACGACGACGTCGTACTCCTGCTCGCCCATGGCGCGCAGGAACTCGACTGCGGTGACCTCCTGCAGGGAGTCGGCTCGCACGCCCACCTCGGCCAGCTGGCGCGCGGTCGGCGTGGCACGGCCACGCAGCAGGAATCCGCTCAGCTCGAGACCGACTTGCGCGTCCTCGTGGGGTGCGGCTTCCATGGACGTGCCCGGAGCGATCCGAGCAGCGGTCAACGCACCCCATTTCCAGCGGGTGTCGGAGTCCGCGAGCACGGCGATTCGCGTGGGCTTCGTTGAACTTGGTGGCACGTCCACGACGCTAGGAAGCAATTCCTAGGAGCGGCCCAACCGCACTTGTCCAAAAAGTTAACAGCAGCCCGCCGAGAGCCGAACTGGCCCGCGGAATCGTCGGAAGCACAGGGGATGCACCGATCCGACACATGGAGTTCACCCTCTGTACGGACATCGGAAAAGTACCCAGCTGGGCCGCCTCATAGGCTCTCAGCTGTGCCAAAGCTTTCCGTGATCGTGCCGTTCTACAACGTGCAGCAATACGCCCCGGACACCCTCAGAAGCCTTCGACTGAACGCCCGCAAGGATTTCGAGTTCGTACTGGTCGACGACCATTCGAAGGACGAGACTCCGGCGATTCTCGAACGCGCGGCCGACGAGCTTTCCGATGTCGCGCAGGTGCGTTATATCCGCCATGAGAAGAACGGGGGACTCGCCACCGCGCGCAACACCGGCCTGGACGCGGCGCAGGGCGAGTACCTCACCTTCCTGGACGGCGACGACTGGCTGGCCCCCGGCTACTTCGCCGAACTGGTGGCGGCCATCGAGGGGCTGGGCTGCGACTTCGTACGCACCGACCATGTGCAGGCGACCGCCCGCGCGCGCACGGTGCAAAGGGTGCCGATCGGGCGGCGCTGGGAGGTGTTCGACCCGCGTGCGGCGATCCTGCCCGCCGACCGCTCGACCTCCGTGGACTACGCCTTCGCCTGGGCCGGCGCCTATCACCGCCGGCTGCTCGACAAGGGCCTGCTGCACTTCACCGACGGGCTGCGCACGGCCGAGGACCGGCCGTGGATCTGGAAGCTGCACCGCGAGGCGGAGTCGTTCGCCGTGGTGAGTCTGCTCGGTGTGTTCTACCGCCGTGGGGTCGCCTCCTCGCTGACCCAGATCGGCGACGCCCGCCAGCTCGACTTCATCCGCGCCTTCGACCAGGTGATAGAGGAGACGGCGCAGGACCCGGACGCCGACCAGTTGCTGCCGAAGGCCGTGCGCACCTACTGCGCGATCATCGCCCACCATCTCTCCGACGAGGAGAAGTGGGAGCCGTCGGTGCACCGGCAGCTGCGGGCGATGAGCGCGGCGGCGATCAAGCGGATGCCGCAGGACATGCTCGGTGACGTCCTGGAGACCATGGACTTCCACCGCTCCACCAAGCTGCGGCGGCTGCGCCGCCGGGTCACCACTGCGAAGGCGGCCGCCTGATGCCCCGTACCACTCGTATCTTCTGCGTCTCGACGCTGTACGGCGCCGCCACCCTGGCCGCCGCGCTGGACTCGGGCTGCTTCCCGGAGCGGGACGGGGAGGAGGAGGCCCGGCGGCTGCTGCTGGTGTTCAACAACTCCACGACGCCGGAAGTGACGCTGCCGGTCGACGAGATGCCGGGATTCGAGCCGCTGCGCCACCACTTCGACGGCATACTGTCCTTCAACGAGGCGATCCGCCCCTTCCATCCCGGTGCCTGGACGCCGCGCCCGGACGACGTCCCGCTCTTCGAGCGCTATCTGCGCATGCTGTGGGAGCTGGGCGAGGACCGGGTGGAGCTGGTCCTGGAGTCCATCCAGGTCGCCCCGGCGCTGTCCGTGGCCCAGCTGTTCACGGACGCCCCCATCCACGTCTACGCCGACGGCCTGATGAGCTACGGCCCCACCCGCAACAAGCTCGACCCGCTGGTCGGCACCCGGGTGCGCCGACTGCTCCACCTCGACCTGGTGCCGGGTCTGAAGCCGCTGCTGCTCACCGAGTTCGACGTCCCCGCGCAGCTCCTGCCGACCGAGGCCTTCCGCAAGGTCATGGGCGAACTGACCGCCGCCGTACCGGAGTTGCCCGCACTGCCGGACAACGCGGCGCTGCTGCTCGGCCAGTACCTGTCCGCGCTGGACATCCTCTCCCCCGAGGACGAGGAGAACCTGCACGTACGGATGATGCGCGGGGCCGTCGAGCGCGGTCACCGCGCGATCGTGTTCAAGCCGCACCCCACCGCACCGGCCCGCTACAGCCGCGCCCTGGAGGCGGAGGCCGAGAAGCTGGGCGTCGAGCTGACCGTGCTCGACATGCCCGTCCTCGCCGAGGTGCTGTTCGAGAAGTCGCCGCCCTCACTGGTCGTGGGCTGCTTCTCCACCGCGCTGTTCACGGCGTCGGCGTTCTACGACCTCCCGGTCGCCCGCATCGGCACCGAGCCCCTCCTGGAGCGGCTGACGCCGTACCAGAACAGCAACCGGGTCCCGGCGGTGCTGGCGGACGCGCTGATCCCGGACCTGGAGGGCCGCAAGAGCGAGGAAACGATCCCCGCGCAGACCCTGGACGGCCTGGTCAAGGCGGTCGGATTCGCCATGCAGCCGCAGATCTACCCGTCGCTGCGCCGGGACGCGGAACGCTATCTGTCGAAGAACCTCGCAACGCGCACCAAGCGGTACTTCAGGCGCCGCCGGCTCACCTCGCTGGGCCTGCCGGGCGGCATCCCGGAACGGCTCGCCTTCCTGCCGCACAACTCCACCGCGCGCCGAGTGGTGCGGCGCGCGCGGGCGTTGAAGAAGGCCGTCAAGCGCTGAACCTGGCCCGGCCCACGACGCGCCTTGCGGTCGCACGGTGGT
>NZ_JBEXXQ010000077.1:0-41405 GCF_040630525.1 Streptomyces sp. NPDC005799 | reverse complement strand
GCGGCGCCGAACTCGCCGCCCTCAAACACGAACTCAGCCAGGTCCGCGGCGTCGACGTCGAAGAACTCCCCGAAGAAGCAGACCTCACCGCACCCGTCGCGGCGGGTCCGGAAGGGAAGGCCTGACATGGCCGGCGCCCTGGACCGCATCCGGGTCGGCTCGGCCCCCGACTCCTGGGGCGTCTGGTTCCCGGACGACCCGCGACAGGTGCCCTGGGACCGCTTCCTGGACGAGGTCGCCGAGGCCGGCTACCCGTGGATCGAGCTGGGGCCGTACGGCTATCTGCCGACCGACCCGGCCCGGCTCAGCGAGGAGATCGCCAAGCGGGACCTGAAGGTGTCGGCCGGCACCGTCTTCACCGGCCTGCACCGCGGCCCCTCCGTCTGGGACGCCACCTGGGAGCACGTCAGCCAGGTCGCCGCGCTCACCCAGGCGATGGGCGCCCGGCACCTGGTCGTCATCCCGTCCTTCTGGCGGGACGACAAGACCGCCGAGATCCTCGAACCGCCGGAGCTGACCGGCGAGCAGTGGGCGTACCTGACCAAGGGCATGGAGCGGCTCGGGTACGAGGTGAAGGAGGCCTACGGTCTCGACATCGTCGTGCACCCGCACGCCGACACCCACGTCGACACCGAGGACCACGTCGAGCGCTTCCTCGACTCGACCGACTCCGAGCTGGTCAACCTCTGCCTGGACACCGGGCACTACGCCTACTGCGGCGGCGACAGCGTCAAGCTGATCGAGACCTACGGCGAGCGGATCGGCTATCTGCACCTCAAGCAGGTCGACCCGGAGATCCTGGCCGGGGTACAGGCCGAGGGCACCCCGTTCGGGCCCGCCGTGGCGCGGGGGGTGATGTGCGAACCGCCCTCCGGCGTACCGGAGTTGGGGCAGGTGCTGGAGGCGGCGCAGAAGCTCGGCGTGGAGCTGTTCGCCATCGTCGAGCAGGACATGTATCCGTGCGAGCCGGACAAGCCACTGCCCATCGCGGTGCGCACCCGCACGTTCCTGAGGTCCTGCGGCGCCTGACCACCCGGAGGGGACGACCATGGCCCGGCACGAAACGCTGCGCGTCGCCGTCATCGGCACCGGGAAGATGGGCGCCGACCATGTCCGCCGTATCCAGGAGGTCACCAGCGGGGCCCGGGTGAGTGCGGTCGTGGACGTCGACGCGGAACGCGCCAAGGCCGTCGCCGCCCGCGTCGACGGCTGCACCGCCCACACCGACCCGGCCGCGGCGATGGCGGCCGCCGACGTCGACGCCGTGCTCATCGCCTCCCCGGGACCCGCCCACGAGGCGGCCCTGCTGGCGGCGCTCGAGCGCGATCTGCCCGTGCTGTGCGAGAAGCCCCTCACCCCGGACACGGCCTCCGCCCTGCGCATCGTGGAGGCCGAGCGGCGCCTCGGCCACCGCCGGGTCCAGGTCGGCTTCATGCGGCGCTACGACGCCGAGTACCAGCGGCTCAAGGCCCTTCTGGAGACAGGGCAGTTGGGCCGGCCGCTGATGCTGCACAACCGGCACCGCAACGTCGCCAGCCCACCCGGCTGGACCAGCCAGATGCTGATCAACGACTCCGTGGTGCACGAGATGGACGTGACCCGCTGGCTCCTGGACCAGGAGATCACCTCGGTCACGGTGCTGCGCCCCACCCCCTCCGCGAACGCCCCGGACGCGGTGCAGGACCCGCAGTTCGTGGTGTTCGAGACCGACGGCGGCGCCGTCGTCGACGTCGAGATCTTCGTCAACTGCGGCTTCGGCTACCAGGTCCAGGCCGAGATGGTCTGCGAACGCGGCACCGCCCGCGTCGGCGACGGCCACGCCCTGGTCACCAACATGGCCGGCCGCTGGGGCGGCACCATCGCCCAGGACTTCGTCGAACGCTTCGCCGACGCCTATGACCGCGAGGTCCAGGCCTGGGTCGACGCCACCCGCCGCGGCGAGGTCACCGGTCCCGGCGTGTGGGACGGCTACGCCGTCGCGGCCGTGTGCGAGGCGGGCGTACGGTCCCTGGAGGACGGCGGCCGGGTGCCCGTGGAGCTGGTGGAACGGCCGCCGCTGTACCGGGTCAGCCGAGCGCGCGGGTGAACACGACCCGCGGCTGACCGGGCCCGTTGTACTCCTCCTCGACGCGCACGCCGAAACCCAGGCTGCGGTGGAAGGCGATCGAGCCCTCGTTGCCCACCGACGTGATCGCCTTCAGCCGCACCGCGCCCTGCCGCCCCGCGGCCGCGGCGAACGCGTCGTACAACGCGCGCCCCAGCCCCGTGCCCCGGGCGTCGTCCCGCGTGGCGACCAGATGCGCGTACCCCGTGCCGCCGGGCGTGACGAAGCCGATCAGATAGCCGAGGACGCCCTCCTCCGAGCGGGCCACCAGACAGGTCTCCCCGAACTCGTGCACCAGCGGCAGCAGATGGAGCGCCCGCAGGTCACGCCCGCCCCAGTAGCGGTCGTGATCCGCCAGCGCCTGCTGGATGTCGGTGATCCGGGCGGGCGCGATGACGGCCCCCATCTCAGCCGCCGGTCACGGTGCGCGGCCGCGGCTGGAACCCCGCCGCCCGGTAGCAGGCGTCGATCAGCGTCATCGTCGCCACCGCGTCCTTGGGACCCAGCGGCAACGGGGCACCACCGCGCACCCGCGCCGCGAACGCCGCCAGCTGGTACGTGTACGAGGACCGGGTGCCCAGCCGCTCCGTCCGCTCGCCCCGCGCCGACCGGACCACCACCCGGTCGTCCAGCTGCGGCAGCACGAAGTTCGGGGCGCTCACCTCGCCCTCGGTGCCGATGATCCGGCAGCTCATCTCCAGCTCGTCGTAGGCCATGTGACAGCGGGCCGAGCCGGTCGCCCCGCCCGGGAACTCCAGCTCGGCGTCCAGCCACTCGTCGACGCCCGGAGCCCCCGCCCGTTCGCCGCCCCGCGCGGAGACCAGGCGCGGGGCGCCGCCCGCCCAGGGGGCCAGCATCCGCACGGCGTGCAGGCTGTAGCAGCCCAGGTCCATCACGGCGCCCCCCGCGAGAGCGAGGGACCAGCGGGGGTCGGTGTCCGGGGGAGCGGGGATCGCGACCAGCGTCTCCACCCGGCGCAGTGCGCCGATCTCGCCACTCTCCACGATCTCGTGCAGGCGCCGGGTGACCGGGTGGAAGAGGTAGTGGAAGGCCTCCATGAACACCGTGCCGGCCTTCGCCGCCGCCTCCCGCACCTCGGCGGCCTCCTCGGCGTTGCTCGCCGACGGCTTCTCGCTCAGGACGTGCTTGCCGGCCGCGAGGGCGGCGAGGTTCCACGGGCCGTGCAGACCGTTGGCGAGCGGGTTGTAGACGACCTCGACCTCGGGGTCCGCGAGCAGGTCGGCGTAGGAGTCCACGACCCGCTCCACACCGTGCTCGGCGGCGAAGACCTCGGCCCGGGACCGGTCGCGGGCGGCCACCGCGACGAGGCGGTGCCCGGCGGCGCGGGCCGGGTCGATCAGGGCGCGCTCGGTGATCCGCGCGGCGCCCAGGACGCCGATGCGCAGGGGTTCCGCGACCGCTTCGCTCATGACGGGTGATCCTCCTTGATCCGTTGCTGCGGGTTCAGTGTGCCGGTGGGAAGTGCCGGCGGGCGAGGTCCTGGGCGTGGGCCACGGTGGACTCGATCAGCTCGAAGGCGGGCAGACCGCCGACGTGGTACGTGTTCGCCCGGCCCTGGAGGGCCTCCAGCCGGTCCAGGGCTCCGTCGGCGAGGTCGGCGCCGGCGAAGTGCGGCATGAACGCCCACGCGCGCCGCAGATGCACCTGCTCCAGCCGCCCGCCGAGGGCGGCGACGTCCTCGCGCAGCAGCGCGGAGACCTCCTCGGGACGGCCGTAGGAGTAGAAGGTCCGCACAGCGCTGCCCGGGTAGCGGTGGTGGTACGAGACGCAGTGGCCCGTCGCCTCGCGGCTCGCGGTGTGGCTGCCGAGGAAGTAGAAGGCGTCCTCGGGCAGGCCCGGGGCGGAGGCGAGGGTGGTGTGGTAGGCGTTGGAGCGGACGCGTCCGGCGAGGTCGCGCTCCTCCTCGGTGGCGTCCAGGACCGGCAGGATCCGGTCCAGCGGGACGGCCAGCACCAGCGCGTCCGCCGACACCGGCCCGGAGTCGGTGTGCACCCGCACCCCCTCGGCGTGACGCTCGACCGACACCACGCGCACCCCGCACCGCACGTCCTTCAGCTCGTCGGCGACCCGGCGCCACAGCGCGCCGAACCCGCCCACGACGGTGAACGCGCCCGAGTGACCCAGGAGTTGGGGCCTGGGGGACAACAGGCCGGTCATCTCGGCGTACTTGACGAAGTACAGCGCCGGCACGTCGTCGTCGAGGTAGCCGTACCCGGCGGCCGTGTACCCGGTGCCGAACGACTCGGCCATGGACCGCAGTCCGTGCTCGGCCAGCCATGCGGCGACCGGGGCGGCCAGGGCCCGGGCGGAGTGGGCGAGCCCGGGTTCGGCGATGTGCGGGAACTCCCGTGCGCGCAGGGCCCGGTAGCGCGGGAGGGCGTCGTCGCGCAGGAACGCCATGGCCTGCCGGGCGGCCTCGCGGCCCTCGGCGTCGAGGACGCGGTAGCGGCTGGTGCGCTCGGTCTCGACGTCCAGCTCGGCCACCAGCTGCGCGGTCCGCTCGTACATGGGGGTGCAGATGTGGCCGCCGAGGTCGTAGGCGTGCCCGTCGACGTCGACGCTGCGGCACTTGCCGGCCACGGTGTCCTGTTCCTCCAGCACGGTCACGCGGTGCCCGGCGCGCTCCAGTTCCCGGGCGATCGCGAGGCCGCTCGGTCCGGCGCCGACGACCACCGCGCTGCGGTGCCGGGCGGTGCCTTCGTACGGCGGGGACATCGGCTTCTGGCCGGCGTTCATGGTCGTCGCTCCTCGGTAGGCGGGACGTGATCCATCCCTTGCTCATACGTGGAGAGACGTGATGGTGTTCCGGGTGCCTGACGCCGGTCGGCACCCGGAACGGCGAAGCCGGGCCGGTGCCCGTCAGCCGGCGCGGACCTCGGCGATCGTCACCGGCCGGTGCTCGTGCAGGGACAGCGTGCAGGCGTCGGCGATCCAGCCGGCCTCCAGGGCGTCCGCGATCGTGCACGGCGAGGGGGTCCTCCCGGCCACGACCTCGGTGAACGCGGTGAGTTCGGCGCGGTAGGCCTCGGTGAAGCGGTCCATGAAGAAGTCGTGCGGGGTGCCCGCCGGGAAGGTCACGCCGGGCTCGACCGAGCGCAGCGGGAGCTTGTCCTCCAGGCCCACCGCGATGGAGTCCTTGAAGCCGTGGATCTCCATGCGGACGTCGTAACCCCGGGCGTTGTGGCGGGAGTTGGACACCACGCAGATGGTGCCGTCGTCGAGGGTGAGGATCGCGCCGGTGGTGTCGGCGTCGCCCGCCTCCTTGATGTACTCGGCGCCCCGGTTGCCGCCGACGGCGTACACCTCGACGACCTCGCGGCCGGTCACCCAGCGGATGATGTCGAAGTCGTGCACGCTGCAGTCGCGGAAGATGCCGCCGGAGGCGGCGATGTAGGCGGCCGGCGGCGGCGCCGGGTCCAGGGTGGTCGAGCGCACGGTGTGCAGGGTGCCCAGCTCACCGCTGCGCACGGCCGCGCGGGCGGCGACGAAACCGGCGTCGAAGCGGCGGTTGTAGCCGATCTGGATCGGCACGTCCGTGCCCTCGACCGCCTTGAGCACCCGCACGCCCTCGGCCATCGTCCTGGCCACCGGCTTCTCGCAGAAGACGGGGATGCCGGCCTCGACGCCGGCCAGGATCAGCCCGGGGTGGGCGTCCGTCGCGGCCGCGACCACGATGCCGTCGACACCGGCGGCCAGCAGGGCCTCCGGCGAGTCCACGACCTCGCCGCCGAAGCGCTCCGCGGCGGACTTGGCGGCGTCCGCGAACGGGTCGGTGAGGACGAGCGACTCGACCACGTCGAGCCCGGAGAGGGTCTCGGCGTGGAAGGCGCCGATACGGCCGAGGCCGAGAATGCCGATACGCATGACGGTTGCAGCTCCTTGAACGGTTCTTGCGAGCGGAGGGGAGGTCGGTGAGCGGTTGTCGTGGGCGGAGAGGAGGTCAGTCGAGGCCGCCGAGGACGTTCTGGTCCCAGTCGATCACCGATCCGGTCACCACGCCCGAGCGGTCCGACAGCAGGAAGACCACGAAGTCGGCGATCTCGTCGGGCTGGCCCAGCTTCCCCATCGGCAGCCTGGCCGCGGCCTGCTCGCGCCAGTCGTCGCCGGCGCCGTGGAAGGCCTTCTGCGTGGCGTCCTCGCCCTCGGTCGCCGTCCAGCCGATGTTCAGGCCGTTGACGCGGACCCGGTCGAAGCGGTGGGCGTGGGCGGCGTTGCGGGTCAGGCCGATCAGACCGGCCTTGGCGGCGACGTACGGGGCGAGGAAGGGCTGCCCGCCGTGCGCCGAGGAGGTGATGATGTTGACGACCGTGCCGGGCGCCTTTCGGGCGACCATGTCCGCGACGGCGGCCTGCATGGCGAAGAACGGCGCCTTCAGGTTGATCGCGATGTGCTGGTCGAACAGCTCCGGCGTGGTGTCGAGGAGCGTGCCCCGGGAGGTGAGTCCCGCGGAGTTGACCAGGCAGTCGATCCGGCCGTACGCGGCGACCACGTCTTCCACGGCGGCCTTGGCCTGCCCGGCGTCCGCGAGGTCGGCGCGCACGAACATCGCCTTGCCGCCGGCGCCCGTCAGCTCGGCGACCAGCGCCTCGCCGGGCTCCGGCCGCCGGCCGGTGACGGCCACCACCGCCCCCTCGCGCACGGCGGCCCGCGCGATGGCGGCGCCCACGCCCTGGCTGCCGCCGTTGACGAGGACGACCTTGTCGTCGAGAAGTCCCATGGGTGTCCGCTGTCCTTTCAGCTCGTGCGCCGCTCGGCGCCGGCCCGGAGCGCGTCCCGCAGGGTCCGCGGGGTCCAGCCCAGGCTCAGCGCCTGGCGTACGACGTCCGCCTGCGAGGGCGGGGCGAGGCCGTCCACCGGCGGGTCGCTGTCGAGGTTGGTGGGGAAGGGGTAGCCCTCGGCGCTCGCGGCGATCACGTTCTCCAGCCAGGCCGCGTCGGCGCCGTCCGCCCTGCGCCGCAGCAGCACCGGGTAGACGGCGTTGGTCACCGCCTCCCGGTCCACGGTCTCCATCGCGCGTCCGAAGGCCGAGGACACCTGGAGCAGATTGGCCATGCGCCGTACGTCCGTGGTGCGGTTGGTGCCGGCGGCGTGGAACAGCGCCGGGTTGAAGAAGGCGGCGTCGCCCTTGGCGAGCGGGAGCTGGACGTGGTGCTCCTTGAAGTACGCCTGGAACTCCGGCCGCCGCCAGGCCAGGTAGCCCGGCTCGTACGTCTGCGAGAAGGGCAGGTACAGCGTCGGCCCCGACTCGACGGGCATGTCGCGGTGCGCGACCGCGCCCTGCAGGGTGAGCACGGGGGAGAGGCGGTGCACATGCGCCGGATACGCGGCGGCGGCCTCGTCGGAGAGGAAGCCGAGGTGGTAGTCGCGGTGCGCGGTCTGCGCGAGACCGCCCGGGTTGACCACGTTGACCTGCGAGGTCACCTGATAGCCGGGGCCCAGCCAGGCCTCCGAGACCAGGGCGAGCACGGGGTTGGCGTAGTAGTCGGCGAACGCGGCCGGGTCGTAGAGGGCCGCCTTCTCCAGCGCGTTCCACACCCGCTCGTTCGCACCGGGCTTGGCGAAGTGGTCGCCGGCCGTCGCGCCCGCCGCGTACTGCTCGCGGATCAGCGCGTCGAACACCTCGGTGAGCCGGTCGACCACCGCCCCGTCGGGGAACGCCCCCCGGAACACCACGACGCCGGGGCCGTCGGTGAGCGCCCTGACCAGCTCCTCCTGGATGTCCCGGCGGTCCCCGGCCGCACCGAGGCGCCCGGCGTCGTACAGCAGGACGTTCCGCTCCACCCCGGAGGCGTGCGGATAGTCCGCGGGATCGGCCGTCCGCTCGACCAGCGCGCGGAAGGAGTCGAGGTCGCAGTCCTGCTCGGACAGCCAGGCACGGCGGTGTACGGCGGTGAAGGACATCTGCGTCCTCTCGGTGACAGGGGCGACTCAGCGCTGCCATTCTTGTCAGCACAAACCCGTCGAACAACCAGCAGGCGGCCATCAAAAACCCCTCAAGGAGACCCGAGGAGTCACCGCATGGGCCATCCCTTCCCGATCCGGGAGATCGCACGTCAGGCGGGCCTGAGCGAGGCGACGGTGGACCGGGTCCTCAACGCCCGGGGCGGGGTGCGCGAGTCGACCGTGCGGGAGGTCCGGCAGGCCATCGCCGACCTGGACCGCCAGCGCACCCAGGTCAGACTGCTCGGCCGCACCTTCATGATCGACATAGTGATGCAGACCCCGGAGCGGTTCTCCACCGCGGTGCGCTCCGCCCTGGAGGCCGAACTGCCCTCGCTGCACCCGGCGGTCGTGCGCTCCCGCTTCCACTTCCGCGAGACCGGCCCGGTGGCGGAGCTGACGCGGATCCTGGACCGGATCGCCCGGCGCGGCTCGCAGGGCGTGATCCTCAAGGCACCGGACGTCCCCGAGATCACCGCCGCCGTCGCCCGCCTCGCCGAGGCCGGCATCCCCGTCGTCACACTCGTCACCGACCTGCCCGCGACCGCCCGCCTCGGCTATGTC
Source organism: Streptomyces sp. NPDC005799 (assembly GCF_040630525.1). Classification (NCBI taxonomy): domain Bacteria; kingdom Bacillati; phylum Actinomycetota; class Actinomycetes; order Kitasatosporales; family Streptomycetaceae; genus Streptomyces; species Streptomyces sp. NPDC005799. The sequence goes on along the minus strand of NZ_JBEXXQ010000077.1, from coordinate 32,776 downwards.
GGCATCGACAACCGCGCGGCCGGCGCGACCGCCGCGTACCTGATGGGCCAGTGGCTCGGCGACCGGCCCGGCAACGTTCTCACCAGCCTCAGCAGCGGCTTCTTCCGCAACGAGGAGGAGCGCGAGATGGGCTTCCGCAGTGTCATGCGCGCCCGTCACCCCGAGCGCGCGCTGGTCGAGATCGCCGAGGGCCAGGGCCTGGACGCCACCCAGTACGACCTCGTACGGGCGGCCCTGGAACGCGACCCGGACATCCGGGCCGTCTACTCCATCGGCGGCGGCAACATCGCCACCCTGCGCGCCTTCGAGCACCTGGGCCGCGAGTGCGCCGTCTTCGTCGCGCACGACCTCGACCACGACAACACCCGCCTGCTGCGCGAGCACCGCCTCTCCGCCGTCCTCCACCACGACCTGCGCCAGGACATGCGCGAGGCCTGCCACATCGTCATGCGCGCCCATGACGCCCTGCCGCCCGCCGGACCCACCCTGCCGTCCGCGATCCAGGTGGTCACCCCGTACAACATGCCCCCGCAGGCGACGAGTTGAGGCCGCGCGTGACCGCGGTGACCGAAGAGGTGGAGATCGAGGGAGTCCGGCTGCTCGCCACCCTGACGCCGGGCGGCGAGATCGGACTGCTCGCCCTGCACGGCAGCAACGAGGGCGGTACCGCCGAGCTCGCGCGGTCGGTCGCGGGCCGCTGCGGCGCCACCAGCCTGGTCTTCACCCAGCCCGGCGCGCGCCGGCCGGTGCACATCCCCTCCCCGCGCATGGCGGTGGAGCACTGCGCGCTCCTCAGGAGCTTTCTGGACCACGTCTCGCTCACGGTCTCCCTGCACGGCCACATGCGCCCGGCGACGCCCCGCTCGGTCTTCCTCGGGGGCGGCAACCGGCCCGCGGCGCGGCTGCTCGCCTCCGGGCTGAGCGCCCTGCGACCGGAGTTCGACCCGGTCACCGACCTCGACGAGATCCCGCGCTCGCTGCGCGGGCTGCATGCCCGCAATCCGGTGAACCTGACCCGCCGGGGCGGCGTCCAGGTCGAACTCCCGCTCTCCGCCCGGACGGTGCGCTCCGGCGGCTGGGACCCGGAGGTCCCCGACACGCCTCCGCACCACGTCGTGGACGCCCTCGTCAAGGGCGTACGGATGCTCACAGAGTGATGGCGTACGCCTTGCGCAACGTCTCGTGCACGGTCCACCTCGTCCGGTCGCCCGCACGCAGGACGGCCATGTCCCCGGGCCCCACCGTCACCGTCGGCCCGTCCTCCACCTCGATGGTCGCCGAGCCGCTGACCACCACGAACAGCTCGTCCGCCTCGGTGTCGGTGACCACACCCGGGGTGATCTGCCAGATCCCGCGGAGCTGCCGGCCGTCCGCCGACTCCCAGACGACCTTCCCGGTCACCTCCGGCGTCCCGGACACGATCTGCTCCGGGTCGAGGGGCTCGGGTTCGAGCTCGGCGTCGGGGACGTTCACGACGAAACTGTGGGTCATGCGGCGACCCTAGCGAGGCCCGGGGGCGTCGGGCCGTGGACAGTGTGTGCGGTATCCGCCCAGGTGAAGGGACACATCGTCGCGACTGGCGAGCCGCACGGCACCGGGTGATCGTGGAGGGCATGGCGCAGAGCACGGCGGCCGTCTCCGGGCCGCACCGGCACGACACCCGCGAGACCGTCCTGTTCGGCGGCGTCTACGGCTCCGTCCTGGCCTGCTCCATGGTCGCGGCCCTCTCCCAGTACGGCCACACCTCCCGCGCCGGCCGCCGCTACGACGCCCTGTGGCTGCTGGTGACCGCGCTGGCCTCCGCCCTCGCGCACGGCTACGCCCACTACATCGCCGAACGCGAACCACACCGCCGCTGGGACGCCTTGCGCACCCTCGCCGAGGAATGGCCGCTGGTCACGGCCGTCCTCCCGACGGTGCTGCTGCTCGCGGGCGCCGGCTGGGGCTGGTGGCCGCCGAAGGGCGTGGAGTACGCGGCGTTCGTGCTGAACATCGTGCTGCTGTTCACCCTCGGCCTGGTCACCGCCCGCTGGTCGCGCCGCTCCTGGCCGGTGTCGGCCCTCACCGGCGTGGGGGACGCCTTGCTGGGCGTGGTCGTCGTGGTCGCCAATGCCGTCATCAAGTGACCCACTTCACTGTAAGGTCCTCCCCCGTGGGGACGGACATCGACGGCGCCATCGAGAGCAGATCGGCAGACGGACGCTGGCAGATCGAGGCCGATCTGCTGGACCTCAGGCCTCCGCGGGACTACGACGCCTGGGAGTGCCTGTTCGGCGTGCGCGGAACGGGAGACGTGGAGCGCCCCCTCTTCGCCGAGCGCGGGATCCCGGACGACCTCTCGGAGGAGGTGCGGGAGGCGGCGGTCGGCGACTACCAGTACAGCCACACCTACGCCACCTGGGCCGAGGTCCGCGCCGTGGACTGGGACGCGCCGCTCGCCGCCCGGCCCGCCTGGAACCGGGCGCTCAGACGCGGCCCGGAGGGCGATGAGGTGGTACGGGTGACTCCCGGCCTACGCGAGGCTGCGGCCAGGACCTTCGGCGGGGGAGACCTGTTGCTCGCCCCCGCCGAGTGGCCGCCCGGCGGCCAGGTGCGGCTGGACGACGCGGTGTACCGGCCGGTCCTGCTCACGGCGCGGATGCTCGCGCCGCCGAACGAGGGATGCTGGTCCCAGGTGTGGAGCGCCATGCGGGGCCTCGCGGCCGAGTACGGGGACGAGCAGGTGCGGCTGGTCGTCTGGTTCGGCTGACACCCGGAGTTGGACTGTCCCGGGTTTCTCCCTCGCCGAGCTCGGCGTGCCGAAAGCCGACGTGCCCGTGGCCGCCGCCCAACCCCTGACCAAGCTGGACGGCCGTCGTCCCGATGAGGGAACGGCGGCCGTGGGTAGGGCAGTTGATGGGGAGTCAGGCCTTGGTGGTCTCGGTCGCGGTCTGCTTGTCCGTCTCGGCCGCCGTCGGCGTCGCCGGCTGACGGCGGGGGATGAAGGTGGCGACGAGGAAGGCGAGCAGGGCGGCTCCGGCGCCGATGGCCATGACGACCTTGAAGCCGTTCTCCGAGGGGAGGGCGTGGCCGCCGAAGTCGGTGGTCATCTGGGCCAGGATCACACCGGCGAGGGCGCTGGCGAAGCTGGTGCCCAGCGAACGCATCAGCGTGTTGAGGCTGTTGGCGGCACCGGTCTGGGAGGGGGCGACCGCGCCCATGATCAGGGCGGGCAGGGCGCCGTAGGTGAAGCCGACGCCGGCGCCGATGATGCAGGAGACCAGGACGAGGTGCCAGACCTCGCTCATCAGGACGATGTTCAGGCCGTAACCGGCGGCCACGATCAGCGCGCCGATCATCAGGGTGACTTTGGGGCCCTTGGCCCTGGTGACGGCCACGGACGCGGCGGACATCGCCATCATGACCAGGCCCTGCGGGGCGAGCACCAGGCCGACCGTCAGCATGGAGCTGCCCAGCCCGTAGCCCGTCCGGGTGGGCAGCTGGAGCAGCTGCGGCAGCACCAGGGACATCGCGAACATCGAGAAGCCGAGGGCGACGGAGGCCAGATTGGTGAAGAGCACCTGGGGCCTGGCGGTGGTCCGCAGGTCGACCAGCGGGTGGTCGGCCCTGAGCTCGTAGAAGCCCCAGCCGGCCAGGATCACCACGGCCGCGGCGCCCAGACCCAGCGTGGTGCCGGAGGTCCAGCCCCAGTCACCGCCCTTGGAGACGGCCAGCAGCAGCGAGACCAGACCGGCGGACAGTCCGAACGAGCCGACCAGGTCGAAGCGGCCGCCGGTGCGCACCGTGGACTCGGGCACGATCACCAGCACCAGCACGAGGGCGACGGCACCCAGCGCGGCCGAGGTCCAGAACAGGATGTGCCAGTCCCACTTGTCGGCGATGAACGCGGCGGCCGGCAGCCCCAGCGCGCCACCGACACCGAGCGAGGCGCTCATCAGCGCGGTGGAACCCGCCAGCCGGTCGGCCGGCAGCGCGTCCCGCATGATGCTGATGCCCAGCGGCACCACGGCCGCGGCGAGGCCCTGCAGGGTGCGGCCGATGATCATCGGGACCAGTGAGTCGGCGAGAGCGCAGACCACGGAGCCGGAGACCAGCAGCACGATGCTGACCAGCAGCATGCGCCGCTTGCCGATCATGTCGCCGAGCCGTCCCACGACCGGGGTGGCCACGGCGGCGGCCAGCAGGGTGGCGGTGACGGCCCAGGCGGTGTTCGACGCGGAGGCGTGCAGCAGGGTGGGCAGCTCGGGGACGATGGGGATGACCAGGGTCTGCATCAGCGAGACGACGATGCCGGCCAGGGCCAGGACCGCCACCACGGCGTTCTGCTTCGGCGGGGCGGATGCCCCCGCGTCGGCGGGTCGGGTCAGGGCGTTGGACATGGCTGAGCCTCCGGACACAGGTTTTTGCTTGACTTACGCAAGCATAGAAGAGATTGATTGAGTTAAGCAAGGGAATGGGTGATGGTCCGCACCGCCCGTGCGTGCAATATGGCGTACAAAATTGTTGACAATTCTGTCGGACTGGTTTTAGGTTCGACCCGCGCTCACTCAGGAGGGCAGCGATGCCGAACGAAGCCCGTCCGAGCACCGGGGAGCAGGCCAAACAGCATGCGCTCGCGCAGCTGCGGCAGGCGATCCTGCACGGCGAGATGGCACCGGCACAGCGACTGGTGGAGAACGAGCTCGCCGAGCAGTTCGGTGTGACACGGGCCAGCATCCGTGCCGCACTCATCGATCTCGAGGCCCAGGGCCTCGTCGAGCGGATCCGCAACCGCGGCTCGCGGGTGCGGGTGGTGACCGTCGAGGAGGCGGTCGCCATCACCGAGTGCCGCATGGTCCTGGAAGGACTGTGCGCGGCCAAGGCCGCCGCCGTGGCCAGTGACGAGCAGCTCGCCGAGCTGACCGAGCTGGGCACGGCGATGACCAAGGCCGTGGCCGACGGTGAGCCGGTGACCTACTCCGAGCTCAACCAGGAACTGCACGCCAAGGTGCGCGAGTTCTCCGGCCAGCGCACCGCCGTCGACCTGCTGGAGCGGCTCAACGCCCAACTGGTCCGTCACCGTTTCCAGTTGGCGTTGCGGCCGGGCCGTCCGCAGCACTCCCTGAAGGAGCATCTGGCGATGATCGAGGCGATCAGGGCCAGGGACCCGCAGGCGGCCGAGGCGGCCGTCCGCGCGCACCTCACCAGTGTGATCGAGGCGCTGCGCGACTGAACGTGCGACGGCGGGCGCACACCGGAAAAGGGGAGTTCGAGCAATGACCCAAGACACCGTGTCCGCCGCCCCACGGTCCACCCTCGTCGTCACCGCGCATGCCGGGGACTTCGTGTGGCGGGCGGGCGGCGCCATCGCCCTGGCCGCCGCCCGCGGCGAGAAGGTCACCATCGCCTGTCTGACCTTCGGCGAGCGCGGGGAGTCCGCCAAGGCGTGGCGCGAGGGCAGGAAGCTGGAGGAGATCAAGGCGATACGCCGCCAGGAGGCGGAGAAGGCGGCCGCCGTGCTCGGCGCCGAGGTCCGCTTCTTCGACGCCGGCGACTACCCGCTGACCGCCTCGGCCGAGCTGACCGACCGGCTCGTCGCCGTCTTCCGCGAGGTCCAGCCCGACGTCGTGCTCACCCACCCGACCGAGGACCCCTACAACGGTGATCACCCGGCCGCCAACCGCATGGCCCTCGAGGCCCGCATCCTGGCGCAGGCCATCGGTTACCCGGGCGAGGGCGACATCATCGGCGCCCCGCCGGTCTTCTACTTCGAGCCGCACCAGCCCGAGATGAGCGGTTTCCGGCCGGAGGTCCTGCTCGACATCACCGAGGTGTGGGACACCAAGCGCCGGGCGATGGAGTGCCTGGGCGCCCAGCAGCACCTGGGGGACTACTACTCCGACCTCGCCGTGCGCCGGGGCGTCCAGCTCAAGCGCAACGCGGGCCCGAACCTGGGCCTGGCGCACACCACCAAGGCCGAGGCGTTCATGCGGCCGTTCCCGCAGATCGCGAAGGAGCTGGCATGAGCGGGGTGATCGTCACCAACCCGCCGAAGGCGGACGCGAAGGACGTCGAGGCGCTGGCCGGGTTCGGGGTGGCCACCGTCAGCGAGGCGATGGGCCGTACCGGCCTGCTGGGGCCGGACATCCGCCCCATCCAGCAGGGCGTACGAGTGGCCGGCACCGCCGTCACCGTGCTGAGCTGGCCAGGCGACAATCTCATGATCCACGCGGCGGTGGAGCAGTGCGGCGCGGGCGACCTCCTCGTCGTCACCACCACCTCGCCGTCCACGGACGGCATGTTCGGCGAGCTGTTCGCCACCGCCCTGCATCGGCGTGGGGCGCGCGGGCTGGTCATCAACGCCGGGATCCGGGACACCCAGGAGCTGCGCGAGATGGGCTTCGCCGCCTGGGCCCGGGCCGTCTGCGCGCAAGGCACCGTCAAGGCCACCGGCGGCTCGGTCAACGTCCCCGTCGCCATCGACGGACAGGTCGTGCGCCCGGGCGACGTGATTCTCGCCGACGACGACGGTGTGGTCGTCGTCCCCCGCGAACGCGCCCGCGAGACCGCCGAGAAGTCGGAGGCGCGCGAGGCCAAGGAGGCCGCCTCGCGCGCCGCCTTCCTCGACGGCCAACTCGGCCTGGACCGCTACGGCCTGCGCGAGAAGCTCAGCCAACTGGGCGTCGAGTACCGCACGTTCGAGGAGTACGAGGGGGAGCGGCCGTGAGTGACGGGGTGCCCTGTCTGCTGATGCGCGGCGGCACCTCCAAGGGCGCCTACTTCCTCGCGGGCGACCTGCCCGTCGAACCCGCCGAGCGGGACGCCCTGTTGCTGCGGATCATGGGCAGCCCGGACGAGCGGCAGATCGACGGCCTGGGCGGCGCGCACCCGCTCACCAGCAAGGTCGCCGTCGTCTCGCCCTCCGCCGACCCGGAGGCGGACGTCGACTACCTCTTCCTTCAAGTCGCCGTCGACAGGCCTGTGGTGAGCCACCGTCAGAACTGCGGGAACATCCTCGCCGGCATCGGTCCCTTCGCGGTCGAGCGCGGGCTCGTACCGGCGGGGGAGCGGGAAACCTCCGTGCGTATCCGCATGGTCAACTCCGGCGACCGCGCGACGGCGACCTTCCCGACCCCGGGCGGACGCGTCGACTACACGGGGGGCGCCGAGATCTCCGGCGTGCCGGGGACGGCCGCACCGGTCGTCATCGAATTCCCGGCCGGGGCAGGGCCGTTGCTGCCCACCGGCAACGTCCGCGACGAGATCGCCGGAGTGCCCGTCACCTGCGTGGACAACGGCATGCCGACGGTGCTCATCGCGGCTTCCTCCCTCAAGGTCACCGGCTACGAGACGCCCAAGGACCTGGAGGAGGACGTCGCCCTCGCCGACCGGCTGCGGGAGATCCGCCTGGAAGCAGGCCGGTTGATGGGCCTCGGCGACGTCTCGGACACCACCGTGCCCAAGCTGACGCTGCTCGCCCCGCCCCGGGACGGCGGCGCGGTGAGCACCCGGACCTTCATCCCGGTCCGCTGTCACACCTCCATCGGCGTGCTCGGCGCCGCGAGCGTGGCCGCCGGGCTGCGGATCGAGGGCGGCGTGGGCGCGGAAGTGGCCGAGGTCGACACGGGCGGCGACCGCGTCCGCATCGAACACCCCACGGGATTCCTGGACATAGAGAGCAGCCTCGACACGACCGCCGACGGGCCGCCCCGCGCCCGCCGCACCGCCGTGGTCCGTACCGCGCGCAAGATCTTCGACGGCACCGTCTTCCCCCGCTCCGCCGGGACGGCACCGGTCCCCCCGCACCCCCGAGGAGGTCAGCGATGACTCCGCCGCTCGGCGACATCGCCCACATCGGCCACGCCCAGCTCTTCACCCCCGACCTGGACGCCAGCGTCGCCTTCTTCACCGACTACCTCGGCCTCACCGTCAACGGCGAGGACGGCGACACGGTCCGTCTGCGGACCTTCGACGACTACGAGCACCACAGCCTCGTCCTCACCGCCCGCGCACAGCCCGGCATCGGCCGTCTCGCCCTGCGCTCCTCCAGCGAGGAGGCCCTGCACCGCCGTGTCGAGGCGATCGAGGCGGCGGGCGGCAGCGGCACCTGGGTCGAGGACGAACCCGGACTCGGGAAGCTGTACGTGACCACCGACCCGGACGGACACGAGCACGCGCTGTACTGGGAGAGCGAGCACTACCGGGCCCCCGACGAGCTGAAACCGGCACTGAAGAACCAGCCGCAGGCCAAGCCCAACCGGGGTGTGGGGGTACGCCGCCTGGACCACGTCAATTTCCTCGCCGCCGACGTGCTGGCAGGCGCCGAGTTCCAGGAACACCTCCTGGGCGCCCGCCCCACCGAGCAGATCCAACTCGACTCGGGCCGGATCGCGGCCCGTTGGCTGACCTTCGGCAACAAGTCGTACGACGTCGTCTACACCGAGGACTGGACCGCCTGCACGGGCCGGCTGCACCACATCGCCTTCGCGACCGACACCCGCGAGGACATCCTGCGCGCCGCCGATCTCGCCATCGACACGGGCGTGTTCATCGAGACCGGGCCGCACAAGCACGCCATCCAGCAGACGTTCTTCCTCTACGTCTACGAGCCCGGCGGCAACCGGATCGAGCTGTGCAACCCGCTCACCCGTCTCGTGCTCGCGCCCGACTGGCCGCTGATCACCTGGACCGAGGAGGAGCGGAAGAAGGGGCAGGCCTGGGGGCTGCGGACCATCGAGTCGTTCCACACGCACGGCACACCGCCGATCGGCTGAGCCGCCCCGGCCGGGCGCCTCCTTCGGCGGACTGCTCCTGGTGTACGGCGTCGCCACCTGGCCGCCCACCCTGATGCGAACCGAGGGCTATGAGCTGACCAACGCCCTGACCTTCGTCGTCGTCCTCATCCTCGGCGGCATCGTGGGCATGCTGGTCGCCGGCCGCGCGACGGACAGGTTCGGCTCCCCGCGCGTCTCGGCGATCTGGTTCGCGCTGACCGCCGCCGGCGTCTACCACCGCCGTCGGCCGGGCCTCCGGCATGGGCCGCTTCGGCGCGGTCCTCGGCCCGTGGCTCGGCGGCCGGCTCCTCGCCGCCGGCAACGCCGACTGGGGCCGGGGGCACGCAGGGCGCAGGCGACACGGCGCGGCGGAGGAGACCCCGGCACATCGGTGAACTGGGCAGACCCCCGACCGCCGGCTTCACCGCCTTCGCCCTCGCCGGAGTCTCGTCCATGCTCTTCATCGGCATCGCGGCCCCGCGCACACCGAGGTCGCCCACCCCGGCAACCACCGACCAGCAGCTGCTCGTCACCCACTGACCACCGCGGAGGCACAGGCACGACGCCGGCCCATGGGGCACACGGGATGCGGGAGGGCGTCGGGGGAGTCACGCTCGGGGTATGACGGAGCGATGGGACGTACGGCGGGCCGGGCCCGTCGATGCGGTGCACCGGGTGCTGATGATCCCGGGCGGGCTGTGCTCGACCGGGTTCTACGCCGATGTGATGGCCCAACCCGCGCTCGCCGGGCTGGGCATGGTCGCCGTGACCATGCCGGGATTCGCCGGGACGCGGGCGCCCGGGGACGTCAGCATGGAGTACTACGCGGAGCTGATGGCACGGTTCGCGGCCGACAACGACTGTGACATCGTCGTCGGGCACAGTCTCGGGGCGAACGTGGCCATCGAGATGGCCGCGGCCGGACGGTTCAAGGGACCGCTGGTCCTGCTGTCGCCGACCTTCTCGCGTGCGGACGAGGCGACGTTCCTCACGGTGCTGAACGCGGTGGGCCGCGTGCCGCTGCTCGGGCCGGCCTCCTGGACGGGCATGCTCAAACTGATGCCCAAGGCGATGAAACGGGAACTGCCCCCGCACCGGGCCGAGGAGCTGCTCTCGGACGTGGCCGCCAACGATCCCGCCGTCTGCCGCCGGATCGTACGGCGCTACTACGAGTACCTGGGCCGCCATCCGGCACTGGTCCCACGGCTGTGCGAGGCCGCAGTCCCGGCGTGGGTCGTGCGCGGCGGCCGCGACGAGATCGGTCTGACCGACGAGGAGCGGAGAGAGCTGGAGGCCTGCCCGCACGTGCGGATGGTCACCGTGCCGGATGCCGGCCACATGCTCGTGGTCCAGCAGCCCGAGCGGGTCGCCGCCGTCATCGCGGAGGCGGCGGCGGTCTGACCCGTCACGATCACCAGGTCCGGCACGGCGACGTCCACCAGGGACGTGAACGCTTCCCGGGCCGCCGCACCGGGGCCGATCCCTTAGGCGTCCGCCCCCGCCTCCTGTATGTGACGGGCGATCAAGGCATAGGTCTCCCGGGCCCGTTGGTCGTCCGAGGCGTCGTATCCGTGATCGACGCCCGGTACATCGCGGTACTCCACCAACGCTCCCGCCGCCCGCAGACGGTCGGCGTACCGTGCGCCCTCCGCCTTGAGCAGATCCAGCTCGGCCGTGATGACCACCGCCGGTGCGATTCCCTTCAGGTCGGCCGTGTCCGAGGGGTGTGCGGGCGACACCAGCCGGTCGGTGCGCGACGCCGGGTCCGGGACGTACGACGTGTCGAAGACGTCGGCCATCCAGGGCCGCAGCACCGGTTTGGCGGCGGCGCCGTGCTTCTCGCGGGCGTTCGTCGCCAGGTCCAGCGGCGGATAGTGCAGGACCTGGAGGGCGATGGACGGGCCGCCCTCCTCCAGCGCCTGCCGTGCCACGGCCGCCGCGAGGCCGCCCCCGGCGCTCTGTCCGCCGACGGTGAGCCGGGCACCGTCCCAGCCGTGCTCCGCGCCGTGTTCGGCGACCCACCGGACGATCTCGTACGCCTGCCGGGGCGGCGCGGGGAAGGGATGCTGCGGGGCGACGGCGTAGTCGACGTTGACGACGACCACGCCCGCCTCGGCGGCGAGGAAGCGGCACAGCGGGTCGTCGATCTCCGTCAGGGCTACGACGTACCCGCCGCCATGGAAGTTGACGTGGACGGGCGGTGTCCCCCCGGTGGCCGGCCGGTAGACCGTGGCGCGGGCGGGAGCGACCGACGTGGGGACGGTCAACTCGTCGACGGTGCGCGGGTATTCGGGGAACCTCGCGTGGGACGCGGCGGCGGACCCGCGTCCGCCGGATCGCCGGTCTGCCAGCCGGGTCAGGCGCTGCATGGTTCTGGCGGCGACGACGGCCACCGCGGGCCGGGCCAACAGGGACATACCGGCTCCCTTCGAGGGCATGCTTGAGGGCACCAATCATCAGGATTCCTGCTGATCGGTGGAGGGGAAGATAGCACGCCGACGTGTGCCACCGGCGACGACCCGTCGGCGACCTCGGGGAAGGGGGACGCAGGGGCTGATCCGCGCCGGCTCAGGGTCCCTCGGTCGTCGAACCGTTCCCGTCGGCGCGTCCGGCGTTGCTCCGAGCGAGCAGTCGGTGGAGCAACTCCTCATCCTCACGTGAGAGTTCGGAGACGAAGCGGCTGAGCACCGCCTCGCGGTCGGAGCCGTGTTCCAGTAGTGCGTGCATCTGCTCGGCGGTGTGGGAGGCCTCGTCGCGCACGGGCGCGTACGCGTAGCCCCGTCCCGCGCGGTTGCGGACCAGCATCCCCTTGTCGTGGAGCCGCGACAGGATCGTCAGCACGGTGGTGTAGGCGAGGTCGCCGGGCAGCCGGTCCAGGAGCTGCCGGGCGGTCAACGCGCTGTCGGCCGCCCACAGCGCGGCCAGCACACCGCTCTCCAGCTCACCGCGGGCCCGCCTGCCGGATGCCTCGCCCTTCCGGTCGCGCACCGCACCTCACCGTCCTTGGTCGCCCGGCGCCTCAGCCTACTCGCCGGACTACTACGTCCTGTAGGACGTGACAGGACCTTCCGTGGCCGGCCCGGACGAGGGCCTCACCCCCGCCCGCGACACCGTCGCGCCCTCACCGGACGCCCGTCGAGACTCTTCCGGCGCCCTGCGGCGTGATGTCCACCGCCGCACACCTCGCCGCCCGGCGCCTCGGCCGCACCCCGGTGCTGTGGACCTGCCGGGGCCAGGACCGGACCGCCCGAGCCACCCCGGACTCCGTGCACCGCACCGTCGTACGCGATCTGCGCGGCGGCACGATCCTGCCGCGCGATTGCGACTGCACCTCCGCGCCCGGCGCCCGGCGCTCGGCCCTCGGGGGTGTTCCGGATCCTCGGCTCACGGGTCTGATCAGCGGGCGGTGGCGCGGACCCCGTCCAGGGCGATGGCGAGCACGCGATCGCGCTGGGCGTCGTCGTCGAAGGCCGTCGCGGTGATGCCGGCGACCATCCGCAGCAGGTCCATGAAGTCCATGTCCTTGCGGGCCTCACCGGCCTCCTGGGCCCGCTCGAACAGCGGTCCGCCGGCCGCGTACATCGACTCCCGGCAGGCCTGGAAGATTTCCGACTCGTCGTTGAGCGCCTCACGCACCGCCCGCTTGGTCACCATGTAGTCGGTGAACCGCCGCAGCCACGTCGTCAGCGCGTCCCAGGGCTCGAGGCCGGCGACCTCGCCGGCGACCCGGCACAGCTCGTTGACCTCGTCCGCGTACACGCTCTCGAAGAGGTCCCGGCGGGTGGGGAAGTTGCGGTACAGCGTGCCGATGCCGACGCCCGCGCGGCGGGCGATGTCCTCCAGGGACGCGTCCGCCCCATGGGCCGCGAACGCCTCGCGGGCCGCGTCCAGCAGGGCGTCGTAGTTGCGTGCGGCGTCCTTTCGGTGCGGCCGCCGCGACGCCACGATCTCGCCGACGGGGAACGTCACGGATGCCTCCTGAACGTGACTGATACGGAGGGTCACCTCCGCTACTTGAAACGGAGGAGTGCCTCCGATACAGTGGAGGCGTACCTCCACTTTAGCAGTGCGGGTGCGTCCGCCGTGGATCAACGCGTCCCGCTCATCCGCCCACCAAACCTTTCCGCGACCGCTCACCGCGGCCGTCGGCGTGCCCGTGCCGCCCCACCGGCGCCCCGGGCCCGTACGACCGTGGCCAGAGAACCCCGGCCGCACCCCGTTCGTTCGGAGAGGCACGTCCATGCCCCGCAAGTCCACCCGTCTCACCTTCGCGGTCCTCGCGACCGGCGCCGGTGTGTTCGCCATGCTGCAGTCGCTGATCGCGCCGGCCCTGCCGACCGTCCAGCACGCGCTGCACACCTCGCAGTCCACCGCGACCTGGGTGATGACGGCCTACCTGCTGTCCGCCTCCGTCTTCACCCCGATCCTCGGCCGCGTCGGCGACCTGATCGGCAAGAAGCGCACCCTCGTCGCCGTGCTGCTCGTCGTCCTGGCCGGCTGTCTGCTCGCCGCGCTCGCCCCGACCATCGGCGTGCTGATCGTCGCCCGCGTCGTGCAGGGCGTCGGCGGCGCCCTCTTCCCGCTGTCCTTCGGCATCATCCGCGACGAGTTCGAGGTCTCCCGGGTCAGCGGCAGCATCAGCAACCTGTCCGCCGTCATCGCCGCGGGCGGGGGCGTCGGCATCGTCGCGGCCGGCCCGATCGTGTCCGCCCTCGACTACCGCTGGCTGTTCTGGATACCCGTCGGCGTCGTCGCGATCACCGCGCTGATCGCCCTGCGCTATGTCCCCGAGTCGCCCAACCGGGCCCAGGGCAACGTCAGTTGGCTCGGCGCCGGTCTGCTGTCGGCTTGGCTGGTGGCGCTGCTGCTGCCGCTGAGCCAGGCGAGCGTCTGGGGCTGGGGCTCGATCAGGGTCGTCGGCCTGTTCGCCGCGGCGGTCGTGCTGTTCACCGCCTGGCTGCTGTCCGAGGCCCGCTCCCGCACCCCGCTGATCGACCTGCGCGTGATGCGGCTGCCCGCCGTGTGGACCACCAACGCCGCGGCCCTGCTGTTCGGCGCCGGCATGTACGCGCTGTGGTCCTTCCTGCCCGGCTTCGTCCAGACGCCGAGCTCCGCGGGATACGGCTTCGGCGCGAGCGTCACGACGTCCGGACTGCTGATGCTGCCGATGCTGGTGGCCATGTTCATCTCCGGCATCCTCAGCGGCCGGCTGGAGCCCGTCGTGGGCGCCAAGTCCCTCCTGACGACCGGTGCCGCGCTCGGCGCCGTCGCCCTCGGACTGCTGGCCGCCTGGCATGACGAGCAGTGGCAGGTCGCCCTGGTCTCGGGCGTGTTCGGCCTCGGCATCGGTCTGGCCTTCGCCTCCATGGCCAACCTGATCGTCGGCAGCGTCCCGGCCTCCCAGACCGGCGCCGCGACCGGGATGAACGCCAACATCCGCACCATCGGCGGCTCCATCGGCGCGGCCGTGACCAGTGTCCTGGTCACCGGGCACCTCCAGCCCTCGGGCCTGCCGTACGCCTCCGGCTACACCCACGGCTTCGCCCTGCTGGCGGTGCTGTGCCTGGCGGCGGCCCTGGCCGCCCTGCTGGTGCCGACGGCACGCGCGGGGCGCCCCGGCCCCACGGCACGGGCCGCCTCCGTCCCGGCCGAGGCCGAGGCCGAGCCGCGGACGGTCACGTCCGGCACCGCGAGCTGACGCCCGGAGCCACGCCCACCGGGCCCGGCGGGAACACCGTCCCGCGTACGGTAAAGTCGACCTGCCTGATCGCACGGGTCACCGCGCGAGAGGCACCGGGACGTGGCGCAGCTTGGTAGCGCACTTGACTGGGGGTCAAGGGGTCGCAGGTTCAAATCCTGTCGTCCCGACGGTTTCACAGCGGGTCTGCCGATGACGGCAGGCCCGCTGTTTTTTCTGTCCCTGCACGGGTCTGCCCGGAAAACGCTTGGACCGGGTGGGTTTGTTCTTGGGACACTCCCATGCCTGACCTGCCCGCACTCGCGACCACTCAGGATGGGAATGGGATTACCCGATGCTCGCGCGGCCACGCCGCGCAGGGGCTCAGTGCTTCTCGCACTTCGCTACTACGGACGGGAACTGGCCCGGCTGCGCCGGATGACGGTTCCCGCGCTGCTGCTGCCCGCCCTCGGCAACATCGGCCTCAACTACCTGGCGCCGCTGGTCGTCGCCAAGCTCGTCGCCCGTATCTCCGACGACCACGGCATCAGGCTCGGCGCGACCCTGCCGTACGTCCTCGTCTTCGCCGGGGTGATGCTGCTCGCGGAGGGAGTGTGGCGCGTCGGGCTGCACTGCCTCAACCGTCTGGACGCCCTCGGTATCGAGCACCTCTACGTCCTCGGTCTGGACGAACTGTTCGCGAAGGACGCCGCGTTCTTCCACGACAACTTCGCCGGGGCGCTGACCAAGAGGGTGCTCAGCTTCGCCTCCCGCTTCGAGGAGTTCGCCGACACCCTCACCTTCAACATCGTGGGCAGCCTCGTACCGCTGCTGTTCGGCTCGGTGGTGCTGTGGCGCTACCAACCGTGGCTCGTCGTCGGGCTGTTGGCGATGATCGCGGTGACGGCGGTGTGCGTCGCGCCGCTGATCCGGCGCCGTCAGGCCATCGTCGACCAGCGCGAGGAGGCGATCGCCCGGGTGTCGGGCCATGTCGCCGACAGTCTGATGAACATGGAGACGGTCCGCGCCTTCGCCGCCGAGCGGCGCGAGGCCGCCGAGCACCGCAGGCGGGTCGCCCACTCGCGCCGGCTCATGCTCCGGTCGTGGGACTACGGCAATCTGCGCATCGACACCCTGGTCGCGCCGATGTCCGTCCTCACCAATGTGCTGGGCCTGTTGCTCGCGGTCGCGCTCGGCGGGGGCGGTCACGGCGTGGAGGCGGTCGTGGTCGCCTTCACCTACTACACCAACGCCACGAAGATCATGTTCGACTTCAACCAGATCTACCGCCGGCTGGAGAGCTCGATGACGGAGGCCGCGCAGTTCACCGAACTGCTGCTGGTCCCGCCCACCGTGCTGGACCCGCCGTCCCCCGAGCCGCTGCTGCCGGGACCGGCCGACGTCCGCTTCGAGCGGGTGGACTTCACCCACGGCGGCGGCGAACCGCTCTTCCAAGGTCTCGACCTGGCCGTGGCCAGCGGCACGAGGATCGGACTGGTCGGCCGCTCAGGCGGGGGCAAGACCACGCTGACCCGGCTGCTGCTGCGGATGATGGACATCGACGCGGGCCGCATCCTGATCGGCGGCCAGGACATCAGCCGGATGCGCCAGGCGGATCTGCGCGGCCTGATCGCGTACGTGCCGCAGGACCCGGCGATGTTCCACCGCACGCTGCGGGAGAACATCGCCTTCGCCCGGCCCGACGCCACCGACGCCGAGATCCGCCGCGCGGCCCGGGCGGCGCACGTCACGGAGTTCGCCGACGCCCTGCCGGACGGCTTCGACACCATGGTCGGCGAGCGGGGCGTCAAGCTCTCCGGCGGCCAGCGCCAACGCGTCGCGCTGGCCCGGGCGATCCTGCGGGACGCCCCGATCCTGCTGCTCGACGAGGCGACCAGCGCACTGGACTCCGAGAGCGAGATCCTCGTCCAGGAAGCCCTGTGGCGGCTGATGGAGGGGCGGACCGCGCTGGTGGTCGCGCACCGGCTGAGCACGGTCGCCGGCATGGACCGGCTCGTCGTCCTCGACCGCGGCCGCATCGTCGAACAGGGCACCCACCAGGAACTCCTCGCCTCCGCCGGCGCCTACGCCAAGCTCTGGCAGCACCAGTCGGGCGGCTTCCTGACGGACGACAGCCCGGCGGGCGCCGACCTGCACTGAGCCCGGTTTCAGCAGCACCCCGGCCCGCCGGGCACACCGGCGGCGGTGACAGCGTCCGCAGGCTCCCGGGCTCACGGCTGTCGGTCCGCATCGGGTCCGTGGCTGACGGCCGGCGCCTGAACTCCGCGGTCCGGCCGCCGGCTTGGGGAGGACGACGGTCCCGACGGTGCCGAATGGGCATCGCCGGGCAGGAAACGGCCGAACAACGGCGACGTCCCGCCGCCGGTCGTGCGATATCCGTCGACTCCGCTCAAGCCCCGAGGAGCCGGTCGACCCGCCGATAGCTTCCTCGTGTCGTCACGCCGGTGATCGTCACCGGGTGCCGCCGAGGAAGCCGTACGGAGGTGGGTGGATGGACCCGGGGACACTGGTGGCGCAGGCGCTGACCGCGGGGGTGGGTGCGGGTCTGAGCGGCGCCGCCTCGTCGGCGGTGTCCGAGTGCTATGCCGCCCTGAAGCAGGCGCTCGTGCGGCGGCTCGCGGGCAGGCCCGGGGCCCTGGAACGCATCGAGCTGCTGGAGCGCCGGCCGGGCGGATCGGCCGAAGGGCTTGCTCACGACCTGGTCCTGGCCGGTGCAGTGGACGCCGAGGTCGTGGAGCACGCCCGGCGGCTGTTGGCCCTGACCGCCCCGGACGCGGGACCGCCCGGGACGTACCGGGTCGATCTGCGGGAGGCCCGGGGCGTACAGGTCGGCGACGGCAACACCCAGCACAACACGTTCGGTTAGGCGCCCGACCGACACCCACGGGCCGCAGAAAGCACCGCCATGATGAGGAACAGCCGGACCAACGGCGCCCAGGCCGGCGACGGCAACGTCCAGCACAACACCTACCTGCCACCGCAGAGGGCCACGCGCCGCCGCTCCCGGGACTACGCGCCCACGGCGACCGTGACGGCGGGCGACCACTCCACGGTCACGCAGAAGAACACCCATCTGAAGTTCTCGGTCCCCGTCATCGGCCCGCTGCTCGGCATGGCCTCCGCCCATCCCGTGATCGCCGGCGTGGCCGCGGTGACGCTCCTCGGGGGCGGCGGTCTCGCGACCTCGGCCGCGCTGTCCAGCCCGCAGCCCTCCGTCTCCACCGCGCTGGTCCGCGGGTTCCGCATGATGGACCCCGGGGGCACGCCGACCGGCTACGACTTCAGCCACACCCCGCCGGTCCCGGCGGGCACGAGTACCGACGCCATCTACGTCTCGGGCGGCTTCCTGGCCGCGAGCAACGGCAAGCTGGCCTCCTGGAACTCCGACAAACTTCCCACCGCGGCGGACTGCCGCAAGGCGGTGGCGGAGAATCCCGTGCGGCAGACCGTGACCGCCGTCCACTACCTCACGTGCTACGTCGACCGCAACGGCAACCCCGGCTACATCCTGGTCACCGCCGTCGGAAGCGAGTACACGACCATCGACACCGCTCATCTCCGCTGACCTCACCGGGAAAGTCCACCGGGGCGTCCGCCATGCGGGACGCCCCTCTTGACGTGGTTCGCGGTCGGATCGACACTCACTGAGGGAATCCTAGTGAATAGGTAGGGAAACATGAGGCGCCTTGAACCGGTCACCGTCCGCGTGGTCCGTTCGCCTCTTCTGACCTCCCGCCGTCACATCGATCTGCTGCGAGTCTGCAGCGCGATCAGGCCCCAGGGCTGAGCCGCGGCCCTTCCCGCGCCGACACCGCCCCCTCGGGGGCGCCCGTCCGGCGCGCACGGGTGAGCCCTGCTCCCAGGACCGCCGCCCCATTCCCGCCCGCCCGACGTCGCTTCCGCCGCGCGTACGTCCGCGCCCGCTCCCGGGGAGAGTCATGACCATCGCACCGCCGGTCGCCCACACCACCGCCCACGCCACCGATCGACCCGCGCCCGCCTTCCGGGGCCGCATCGGCCGGGACGCGCGCAGCGGCCACTACGCCGTTCCGGGCCGCTACCGCCTCCATCTGTCGACCGCCTGTCCCGACGGCCTGCGCATCGCCGTCACCCACAGCCTGCTCGGCCTGGACGCCGTCTGTCCGGTGACCCGGCTGCCCGCCGTGCCCGACTGCCCCGAAGGCGGCCACTCGGCCCTGCGGCCGCTGTACGAGGCCAGCGCCCACCGCTACCGCGGACCGGCCGTCGGACCGGTGCTCAGCGACGACTGGTCCGGACGGATCGTCAGCACCCACGCGCCGGACATCATGCGCGACCTCGCCCGCCGTTTCTCCGCCGGCGGTACCTCCCTCCACCCGTGCGGCGCGGAGTCGGAGATCGAGGCCGTGGAGCGCATGTGCCGGGAGGGGATCGAGGAGGCGGCGCAACGGGCCGGGTCGGCCGGTGAGGACGCGATGGTATGTGACACGGCACTGACCACCCTGCTCGACACCCTGGGCGCACTCGACCGCTGGCTCACCGGCCGCACCTACCTGATCCGTGACGAAGTCACCGCAGCCGACGTCGAGTTGTGGGCCGCGCTGGTCCAGCTCGACACCGTGCACCGCAACCACCTGGACGCCGCCGCCGTCCAGCGCATCGCCGACCATCCCACCCTGTGGGCCTACGCCCGCCGGCTCGCCGCCCACCCGGCGTTCGGCGGCCACCTCGACCTCGACGGCATCGAACGCCGTCACCACGCCCGCTGCCAGGGCCTGGAGGCCGCCGGAGCGGCCGTACGGATCCTGGACTGGGCGGCCCACGCCACCCGTTAGCCGTTCCACCTGGTGGACGGGCGTTGACATACGTTCGGGCAATTGTTTTAACTAGCAACCAGAACGGTCATGAGCGTCAGCGACAAGCCCTGGCTAGCTGACCGGCAACCCTCGCACCGCGGTGGGGTGCCCCAGGTGACGACCGGACCGGATGACCTTTCGGTAAGCGCGAGGCCCGCAGGGCCGGAAACAGTGACGGTGACGCCATGTACGCAGCTCCCAGGACGGCCACGTGCCGCCCACAGGGCTGCGTACAGCCGTACCCGAACCCTCTCGTCGCCGATCGCGCCGTCGATCTGCTCCGCGTGAACAGCGCACTGTGTACCGCATCGGGCCGTGCCCGCTGTCGGGGCTGACCTCTTCCCGCAGCCCCCGCATCCCCTGACGAACACCGCGACGCGGTGTGCCGTCGTCCTTCCCGCCCCCGGTACCCCGCTGTCGCGTCCGCCGCCGCATGCCGCCGCGCCGTCCGGGGTGTCCGACCCAGCCGGAGCCCACCATGAGTGAACCCCCTGGCGCCACCGTCACGCTTGCGCCGACGTCCGCCGCCGACGAACCGTCAAAGCCCCTCACCGCTCAGCGAGTTCTGCCGCTGCGACGCCCCGGACGCTGGATCGCCACCGCGGTCGTCCTCGTCCTGGTCGCCCAGTTCGTGCACGGCCTGGTGACCAACCCGTTCTACCAGTGGGACCGCTGGGGCTACTGGTTCCTGCGCCCCACCATCCTCGACGGCCTGGTGATCACCCTCGAAGTCACCGCCTACAGCGCGGTGTTGGGTCTCCTCGGCGGCATCCTGCTCGCCCTGGCCCGGCTGTCGAGGAGTCCGGTGCTGCGCGCGGTCAGCTGGACGTACATCTGGGCCCTGCGCTCCATCCCGCTCATCGTGGTGCTGCTCTTCCTCTACAACTTCAGCGCCCTGTACAAGACGTTGAGCGTCGGCATCCCCTTCGGTCCGGCCTTCTTCTCCTTCGACGAGACGAAGCTCGCCACCGACATGGCCATCGCCGTCATCGGCCTCAGCCTCAACGAGGCGGCCTACGCGGCCGAGGTCGTCCGCGGCGGCATCCTCTCCGTCGACCAGGGCCAGCACGAGGCGGCCGCGGCGCTCGGCCTGCCGAAGGGCTACCAGTTCCGGAAGATCGTCTTTCCGCAGGCGCTGCGCTCGATCATCCCCAACTACGTCAACCAGCTCATCGGCCTGATCAAGGGCACCTCGCTGGTCTTCTACGTCTCCCTGCTCGACCTGTTCGGCTCCGCGCAGACCATGGGCTCCACCTATCCCGGCGACATCGTGCCGCTGCTGCTGGTCGTCACCGTCTGGTACCTGATCCTGACCAGCGTCGTCTCCGTCATCCAGTTCTACGTCGAGCGGCACTACGCCCGCGGTGCCACCCGCACCCTGCCGCCGACGCCGCTGCAGAAGCTCCGCACCGCTCTCACCGAGCTGCGGGCCCGTATCCGCCGGGAGGCCGCCGTATGACCACCGACACCATCGAGGCCCTGGCGAACGTCGACGCCGCCACGGTCGAGGTGCACGACGTGCACAAGTGGTACGGCACCCACCGGGTGCTGGACGGCGTCGACCTCACCGTCCGCCCGGGCGAGGTCACCGTCATCCTCGGTCCCTCCGGCTCCGGCAAGTCCACCCTGCTGCGGGTCATCAACCACCTGGAGAAGCCCGAGATCGGCCACGTCAGCATCAACGGCGAACCGATCGGCGTGAAGCGGCAGGGCAACCGGCTCAAGGAACTCAGCGAGCGGGCCATCCTCACTCAGCGGGGCCGGATCGGCTTCGTCTTCCAGAACTTCAACCTCTTCCCGCACCTGACGGTCCTGGACAACGTGGCCGCGGCCCCGGTCGCCACCGGCCGCCTCGGCAGGACCGATGCCCAGGAACTGGCCCGGGAACTCCTCGACCGCGTCGGCCTCGCCGACAAGACCGGCGCCTACCCGCGCCAGCTGTCCGGCGGTCAGCAGCAGCGGGTCGCCATCGCCCGCGCCCTCGCGCTGCGCCCCGGCGTCATCCTCTTCGACGAGCCCACCTCCGCCCTCGACCCCGAACTGGTCGGCGAGGTGCTCGCCGTCATCAAGGACCTGGCGACCAGCGGCACCACCCTCGTCATCGTCACGCACGAGATCGGCTTCGCCCGAGAGATCGCCGACCGGGTCGTCTTCATCGACGGCGGCCGGATCGTCGAGCAGGGCCCGCCCTCCGAGGTCCTCGACAACCCCCGGCACGAGCGGACCAGGGACTTCCTCAGCAAGGTCCTCTGACCGGCCGCGCCTTCAGATCTCCCCCCACACCACCTTCATCACCTCCAGCGACAAGGATCGGCCATGCCCACCCAGTTCACCCGACGCAGCCTGATACGCGGCATCACCGCGGCGACCGCCGTCGCCTCCCTGGCCACCGGGCTCGCCGCCTGCGGTGGCAACAGCGACGCGGCCACCTCCACCGACGCCGCCGCCAAGACCGGCGAGGTCGTCGTCGGCCAGGTCTCCAACGGCGCCGCCCAGCAGACGTCCATCAAGGTCTCCGAGGTCAAGTCCATCAGTGGCGAACTGCCCGCGGCCGTCAGGAAGAGCGGCAAGCTGGAGATCGGCATCGGCGCACTGCCGGCCGGCTTCCCGCCGCTGGCCTACGTGGGCAGCGACCAGAAGACCCTCACCGGCTCCGAGCCCGACCTCGGCCGTCTGGTCGCAGCGGTCTTCGGTCTCAAGCCCGAGGTGAAGAACTCCACGTGGGAGAACCTCTTCGTCGGCATCGACAGCGGCAAGGTCGACGTGGCCTTCTCCAACGTCACCGACACCGAGGAGCGCAAGAAGAAGTACGAGTTCGCCTCCTACCGGCAGGACAACCTGGCCTTCATCGTTCCGAAGAAGAGCACCTGGAACTTCGACGGCAACTACGAGAACCTCGCCGGCAAGACGATCGCCGTCGGTTCCGGCACCAACCAGGAGAAGATCCTCCTGGAGTGGAAGGCGAAGCTCGCCAAGGAGGGCAAGAAGCTGACCGTCAAGTACTTCCAGGACAGCACCAGTACCTTCCTCGCCCTGAACAGCGGGAAGATCGACGCGTCCTTCGGCCCCAACCCCGGTTTTGCCTACCACAACCGCCAAGTGGCCAACACGCCCAACGCCACGCGCACGGCGGGCACCTACTCGGGCGCGGGTGCCAGCCTGCAGGGTCTGATCGCGGCCACCGCCAAGAAGGACAGCGGCCTGGCCAAGCCGCTCGCCGACGCCATCAACTACCTGATCAAGAACGGTCAGTACGCCGAGTGGCTCAAGGCCTACAACCTCTCCAACGAGGGCGTGGCCAAGTCCGAGGTCAACCCGCCCGGACTGCCGCTCGACAACTCCTGACCACCGCGCGCCGGGGGCTCCGCCGCCGCTCCGCGGTGGAGTCCCCGCGCCGGACATCCCGAGCCGCACACCGGAGACCGCCACACCATGTCCGTCATCGCCCTCGACGCCAACTCCTCGCACCTTCTGGACAATCCTGCCTGGGCCGCGCTCACCGGTCCGCACGCCCGCTTCGCCCAACGCGTCGGCCACGCCGTCCGCTACCAGCCGGACGTGGCCCCTTTCCACGCCCTCTCCGACGAGGACGACCCGCGCGCCTGGGCCGACCTCGCCGCACTCGTCGGCCCCGGCGGCACCGCCGCGGTACGGGGCGTGACCGAGGCGGCGGAGGGCTGGGAGGTCGTGCGCACCGGGCACGGCGTCCAGCTCGTGGACACCGCCCTGCGCGCCGAGCCCGACCCCGAGGCCGTACGGCTCGGCCCCGACGACGTGCCCGAGATCCTCGACCTGGTCGCCCGCACCGAGCCGGGCCCCTATCTGCCCCGCACCGTCGAACTGGGCACCTACCTCGGCATCCGCCACCAGGGCCGGCTGATCGCCCTGGCCGGCGAGCGGCTGCACCCGCCGGGCTGGACGGAGATCAGCGCCGTGTGCACCGACCCCGCCCACCGCGGCAGGGGCCTGGCCACCCGTCTGGTCCGCGCGGTCGCCGCCGGCATCAAGGAGCGCGGCGAACGCCCCTTCCTGCACGCCGCGGCCACCAACGCGAACGCGATCCGGCTGTACGAGTCGATCGGGTTCACCCTGCGCCGCCGTACCGTCTTCTCGCTCGTCCGGCACACCGGGGCCGCCGCCCTGGAAGAAACGGCATAGCCGTGCCGTTGTCCTTGTCGAAGGCGAGTGTTCGGCCCACGCGGACGGAGGTGCGACACATGACACGTGTAGCGCGCGCCGTCCGCCTCCACTCCCGGCCCCACATCGACCTCCAGCGCGTCGCCGGCTCCCTCTGTAGCTCCTGACCCCGTTTCCCCAGCCGCCGTGCGCCCCGACTCCCGCGGGCCGGCGATCTCGTACGGACCTCCAGGAAGGCACCCTCGTGTCCGCAACTCCCGCTTCCCCCCTGCACCTCGCCGTCGCCCTCGACGGCACCGGCTGGCATCCCGCCTCCTGGCGCGAGCAAGTCGCCCGCCCCCGGGACCTGTTCACCGCCGGCTACTGGGCCGACCTGGTCGCCGAGGCGGAACGCGGCCTGCTCGACTTCGTCACCCTCGAGGACGGACTCGGCCTGCAGTCCTCGCAGTTCGGCGAGCTCGACGGCCGCACCGACCAGGTACGCGGCCGCCTCGACGCCGTACTCACCGCGTCCCGCATCGCACCCCTGACCCGGCACATTGGCCTGGTCCCGACCGTGATCGCCACCCACACGGAGCCCTTCCACATCTCCAAGGCGATCGCCACCCTCGACTACGTCAGCACCGGCCGCGCGGGTCTGCGGGTGCAGATCTCCGCCCGACCCCACGAGGCCGACCACTTCGGCCGCCGTACCTTCCCGCCGATCGACCTGGGCGAACTGCGGAGCCCGGCCGGGCAGGAACGGCTCACCGACCTCTTCGACGAGGCCGCGGACCACGTCGAGGTGGTGCGTCGGCTCTGGGACAGCTGGGAGGACGGCGCCGAGATCCGCGACGTCGCCACCGGCCGGTTCATCGACCGCGACAAGCTGCACTACATCGACTTCGAGGGCAGGCACTTCAGCGTCAAGGGCCCCTCCATCACCCCGCGTCCGCCGCAGGGCCAGCCGCTGGTCACCGCCCTCGCCCACCAGACCGTGCCCTACCGCCTGGTGGCCCGCCAGGCCGACGTCGGCTACGTCACCCCGCGGGACGCCGGGGACGCCCGGGCGATCGTCGCCGAGATCCGCGCCGAGCAGGAGGCGGCCGGACGCGCCGGTGAACTCCTCCATGTCTTCGGTGACCTGGTGGTCTTCCTGGACGAGGAGCAGTCCGCCGCGGAGGACCGCCGTGCACGTCTCGACGCCCTCGCGGGGGAGCCGTACACCAGCGACGCGCGCGTCTTCACCGGTACCTCCGCCCAACTCGCCGATCTGCTGCAGGAGTTGGCGGCGGAGGGTCTGACCGGGTTCCGGCTGCGGCCCGCCGTCGCCGGGCACGACCTGCCCGCGGTCACCCGCGGCCTGGTCCCCGAACTCCAGCGCCGGGGGGTCTTCCGGACCGCCTACGAGGCCGACACCCTGCGCGGCCTGCTCGGTCTCGCCCGCCCCGCCAACCGCTACGCCGCCGCCTGAAGCCGGAAGGACCACACCGACATGACCAGCAAGCCGCTGAAGCAGATCCATCTGGCCGCGCACTTCCCCGGCGTCAACAACACCACCGTGTGGAGCGACCCGGAGGCCGGCAGCCACATCGAGTTCGACTCCTTCGCGCACTTCGCGCGGACCGCCGAACGCGCCAGGTTCGACTTCCTGTTCCTCGCCGAGGGTCTGCGCCTGCGCGAACAGGGCGGCAAGATCTACGACTTGGACGTGGTCGGCCGCCCCGACACCTTCACCATCCTCGCCGCTCTCGCCGCCGTCACCGAGCACCTCGGTCTGACCGGCACCATCAACTCCACCTTCAACGAGCCCTACGAGGTGGCCCGCCAGTTCGCCAGCCTCGACCACCTCTCCGGCGGCCGCTCCGCCTGGAACGTCGTCACCTCCTGGGACGCCTTCACCGGCGAGAACTTCCGCCGCGGCGGCTTCCTCCCGCAGAAGGATCGCTACTCCCGCGCCAAGGAGTTCCTGGCCACCGCGAACGAACTCTTCGACTCCTGGCACGGCGACGAGATCATCGCCGACCAGGCCACCGGCGTCTTCCTGCGGGACGCGAAGGCCGGCTCCTTCGTGCACACGGGTCAGCACTTCGACATCCACGGCCAGTTCAACGTCCCGCGCTCCCCGCAGGGCCGCCCCGTCATCTTCCAGGCCGGCGACTCCGAGGAGGGCCGGGAGTTCGCCGCCTCCTCCGCCGACGCCATCTTCAGCCGGTACGCCACCCTGACCGACGGCCAGGCCTTCTACACGGACGTCAAGAACCGTCTCGCCAAGTACGGCCGCCGCCCTGACCAGTTGCTGATCCTGCCCGCCGCCTCCTTCGCGCTCGCCGACACCGACGCCGAGGCGGAGGAACTCGCCAGGGAGGTGCGCCGCCAGCAGGTCAGCGGGGCCACCGCCATCAAGCACCTGGAGTTCGTCTGGAACCGGGACCTGTCCTCCTACGACCCGGAGGGGCCGCTGCCCGACATCGACCCGGACGTCAGCGACGACCACATCTCCAAGGGCCGCGCCCAGGTGCGGATGTACCGCGACCCGCTGGCCACCGCCCGCGAGTGGCGCGAACTGGCCGCCGCCAACAACTGGTCCATCCGGGACCTGGTCATCAACACCGGCAACCGGCAGACCTTCGTCGGCTCCCCGGCGACCATCGCCGGGACCATCAACGACTACGTCCAGGCCGACGCCAGCGACGGCTTCATCCTCGTCCCGCACATCACCCCGGGCGGCCTGGACGACTTCGCCGACAAGGTCGTCCCGCTGCTGCAGGAGCAGGGCGTCTTCCGCACCGAGTACGAGGGCCCCACCCTCCGCCACCACCTGGGCCTGGAGCACCCCGACGCCGCCGACGACCGGGTCGCGTCGTGAAGTTCCTGGCGATCACCCTCATCGTCCACCGGCCGGATCCGGTCACCGGCGCACGGAAGTCGACCCACGACCGTTTCCGCGAGGTGCTCGACAACGCCCTGCTCGCGGAGGAACTGGGCTTCGACGGCTTCGGCGTGGGGGAGCGGCACGAGCGGCCGTTCATCTCCTCGTCGCCGACCGTCGTCCTGAGCCATGTGGCCGCCCTCACCCGGCGCATCCGGCTGTTCACCGCCGTCACCACGCTCAGCCTGCTGGACCCGGTGCGCGCCTACGAGGACTACGCCACCCTCGACCACCTGTCGGGCGGCCGCCTCGACCTGATCATCGGCAAGGGCAACGGCGCCGCCCAGCGCGACCTGTTCCACGTCACGCCCGAGGACCAGTGGGACCGCAACGCCGAGAGCTACGAGGTGTTCCGGCGGATCTGGCGCCAGGACAAGGTCACCGCGGCGACCCGCTTCCGGCCTCCGCTGACCGACGCCGAGGTGTGGCCGCGCCCCTACCAGCGGCCGGTGCGCGTATGGCACGGCAGCGCCACCAGCAAGGAGTCGGTGGACCTGGCCGCCCGCTACGGCGATCCGCTGTTCTCGGCGAACGTCACCAACCCCATCGAGCCCTATGCCGAGTTGATCCGCCACTACCGCGAGCGCTGGGAGCACTACGGCCACGATCCGGCGCGGATCGCCGTCGGCGCCGGCACGGCGGGCATCTACGTCGCCCCCACCTCGCAGGAGGCGCTCGCCGCCTACCGACCGCTGTTCGAGGCCAACCTGGCGTTCTTCAAGAAGGCCGGACTGCCGGTCGTCTTCGAGACCCTGGAGGACTTCGTCGAGCGCAGTTCGGCCCTGATCGGCAGCCCGCAGCAGGTCATCGACAAGGTGCACCGCTACCACGAGCAGTTCGGACACACCGTCGTCCATCTGCACGCGGACGCGGGCGGCCTGACCGACAGCCGGCACCGCGACTCGCTCGAACTCTTCCAGTCGGCGGTCGCCCCGACCCTGCGCAAGGACATCCCGGACCCGCCCTTCGACTGGGCTCCCGTCCTTCCCGAGGAGGCGGCGCGTGTCTGACATCCCCCTCGGCGTCCTCGACCTCGTGCCGGTCTCCTCCGGCTCGACACCCGCCGACGCCCTGCGCAACTCCGTCGACCTGGCCCGGCACGCCGAACGGCTCGGATACGCGCGCTACTGGTTCGCCGAGCACCACCTCAACCCGGGCGTCGCCGGCACGTCCCCCGCGGTCGTCCTGGCCCTCACCGCCTCGGCCACCTCCACGATCCGCCTGGGCTCGGGCGCCGTACAGCTCGGCCACCGCACCGCCCTGTCGACGGTGGAGGAGTTCGGTCTGCTGGACGCCGTGCACCCGGGCCGCTTCGACCTGGGCCTGGGCCGCTCGGGCGGCCGTCCGCCGGGCGAGAGGCCCGCCGGAGTGCCGACCACCCCCGTCGTCGACGGGCGCGCCCCCAACGGCCTGCTGATCCCGCCCCCCTTCTCCTTCGCCCGCCTCCTCGGTTCCCCCCGCATCGCCCTGCAGCGCAGGCTGCTCCTCCTGCCGGGGGCCGAGTCCCAGGACTACGCCGAGCAGATCGACGACATCCTCGCCCTGCTGGAGGGCCGCTACCGCTCCCCGGAGGGCGTCGAGGCGCATGTCGTGCCGGGGGAGGGGGCCGAGGTCGACCTGTGGATCCTCGGCAGCAGCGGCGGCGAGAGCGCCCGGGTCGCGGGCGCGCGGGGCCTGCGGTTCGCGGCCAACTACCACGTCAGCCCGGCCACGGTCCTGGACGCGGTGGAAGGCTACCGCTCCTCCTTCCAGCCCTCCGACGTCCTGGACAAGCCCTATGTCAGCGTCTCCGCCGACGTCGTGGTCGCCGAGGACGACGCCACCGCCCGCGAACTGGCCACCGGGTACGGCCTGTGGGTGCGCAGCATCCGCACGGCCGAGGGCGCCATCCCCTTCCCCACGCCGGAGGAGGCCCGGGTCCACGTCTGGAGCGACGAGGACCGGGAACTGGTGCGGGACCGGATCGACACGCAGTTCGTCGGCTCACCCGGCCGGGTCGCCGACCGGCTGGAACAGCTCCAGGAGGCCACCGGCGCCGACGAGTTGCTCATCACCACGATCACCCACGACCACGCGGACCGGGTGCGGTCCTACGAACTGCTGGCGCGGGAGTGGCGCCGACGGTGACGGTCAGCAGCCGGTGCCGGTCGGGACGAAACCCACACGTGCGTGGTCGTCCGCGTCCAGCACCCGGCTGTAGGTCTGCCGGTCGACCTGGTACCAGACGTCGTCCTGCGCCGTGTGACCGTTCACGTCGTCCAGGCGCACGCACCAACGCTCGGGGCGGGCGACCCGCCGGTACCTCTCCGTGCCCTTCCGGACCTTCGTGCAGCTCTGGTAGTGCTCGGTGGTGTACCAGACGCGGGTCGTCCGGTGGGTGCCGCTGCCCGACCGTGAGGTGTGCCGGACCTGCCGGGTGGCGGGCCGGCACGTCCGGACGAGATGGGGGCGGGTGGCGTAGGCGGTCTTCCGGGAGACGTGGCGGACGGTGTCCTTGAGTCCCCGGACACCGTCCGGGCTCGCCTGGGCCGTCTTGGCGGTGCCGCTCTGCCCGGAGTCGCCGGACCCGCCCCCGCACGCCCCCAGCCCCGCCACGAGCAAAGCCGTCGCTCCGGCGACCAGCAGCCGACGCCCGTTGATCATCTCTCCCCCTGAGGTCGGCGGTCAGCGTAGCCGATCTCTGGCCTGAACTGGTCGCTGTGTGCGTCTCGGTAAGGACTCGGCAAGAGCTCGGTATGACGACCGGCCCCGCACCGGCCGCCGTCCGCCCGGCCGTCCGCGCGCGGCGTAGAGTCCCTGGCCGGGTCTGGTCGGATGCCGTGGAGGGAGTGCGCGATGTCGAGCCCACCGGAGCTCACCGTGGGACGGCTGCTGTCCTTGTGGCAACCGGACGTGCCCGCCGTGCTGGTAGTGGCCCTGCTCGGCGGCCTGTACGGCTGGGGCGTGCTGCGGTTGCGGCGGCGGGGCGAGCACTGGCCGCCGGCGCGACTCGCCGCGTTCGTGCTGCTCGGTCTCGGCACCCTCGTGGTGGCCACGATGTCGGCCCTCGCCGTCTACGACCACGTGCTGTTCTGGCCGGCGGCCGTGCAGAACATCCTCCTGGACCTGATCGCGCCGCTCGGCCTGGCCCTGGGCGACCCGCTGCGCCTGGCCGTCAGTGCCCTGCCCGAACCGGCCGCCGGGCGCCTGCGGCGCGCGATGAGCGGGCGGGTGGTCCGCCTGCTCACCTTCCCGCTGGTCAGCACCGCTCTCGTCCTGGCCACCGAACTGACGGTGTACTTCACGCCGTACTTCGAGACCGCCCTGCGCGACGGCTGGCTGCACCAGCTGATGTACCTCCATCTGCTGCTCGCCGGCAGCCTGTTCGTGGTGCCGGTGCTCACCCGCGAGGAGACCCTGCCCGCGTGGTGCACCCACCCCGTGCGGGCGGCGCTGGTCTTCCTCGACGGGATCATCGACGCCGTACCAGGCATCGTGGTGATGACCCACGGCACGCTGATCGCCGGCGCCTGGTACCTGCACCACGCCCCGGCCTGGTCGCCCGACGTGCGCCACGACCAGCAGCTCGGCGGCGGCGCGATGATCAGCATCGCCGAACTGGTGGCGCTGCCCTTCCTGCTCGCGATCCTGGTCCAGTGGGCCCGCACGGAGCGCGCCGAGACCCTCGCGCTGGACCGGCGCCTGGCCACGGAACTGGTCCCGGCGGCGCCCACGGAGTCGGCCGAGCCCTCGCCGGATCTCGTACGACCCTGGTGGGAGACCGAGAACAGCGCGGTCGCCCAGCGCATCCGGCAGCAGCGGCCCTGACCCGGCGCCGGTCTCAGCCGGCCGCCGGGTCCAGCACCAGGCGCCGTCCGTGCAACTCGCCGCGCTCCATGCGCCGATGAGCCTCCGCCGCCGCGCTCAGCGGCAGCACCTCCACAGCGCGGGGACGCAGCAGCCGCGCGGCCCCTCCGCGGCCAGGGCGACGGTGCCCACCAGATCCCGCCCGATGACGAAGGGGAACCGAAGCGGCGTCCCGAAACGCCCGGAGCGTACGAAGCCGTCCACCGGGTCCACGGCCGTGGCCCGGACGTCGACCAGCACCTCCCCGGGACCGGGCACCGGCGCGGGCAGCACGCCGTAACGGATGACGTCGGGGGAGCCGAGCTGTTCGATGTACGCGGCACGCATGCCGTCACCGTACGGCGCCGCTCATCCCTCCCGGTCGGACGACACGGGTCGGGGACGGTCTCCCTCCCCCGAAGGTGACCGTCCCCGAACCCTCCCCCGGCGCCGGACTGTGGTCCAGCCGACCGCGTGGTGCGGGTCGTGTGCCGTTACCAGCACATGACCGCTGTTTCCCCCGGACCCCACGCGGAGTACAGACGTACCCGGACGTAATAGCGGCGGCCCTTGACGAGGCGGGCCCTGATCGTGGCGTTGTGCGGTTCTCCGCCGTCGTCCCGGCCGACGAGATAGCGCGGTTCGCCGTCCCGCTCCTCGAAGACCACCAGGACGGTGTCGCTCGCGCCGAAGGCGCCCACGGTGTACTCGCGGGTCTCCTGCGGATCGATCGAGAAGTCGGCCTGCTCGCCCGGCCCCAGACCGAGCGGCACGGACCGGAAGGGCTCCAGGGCCGGCGGCAGCGGCGCACCGGCCGGCGGGTACCAGCGCAGGGCGAACTCCTTGTCGGCCGGAGACAGCGTGCCCGGCGGGTGCAGACCACCGCGGAACTGCTCCGGCTCCAGGATCAGCCCGTCCGGGAACGGATACTCCATGATCGACTGCGGGTCCCAGACGGAGCCGTTGGCCTCGTCCGGGTCCAGCTTGCGCAGGATGTTGACGTACGTCCTGTCCCGGCCCCAGAAGTTCGGCGGGCCGGCGAGATCCGCGTACACGGCCTCGTCGTCGAAGTGGATACCGGCGAACGGGCTCTGGTGCTCGTGCAGCATCCCCAGCGCGTGCCCGATCTCGTGCAGCGCCGTCCCGCGTTCCCCGGGCGCGGTCAGGTCCCAGCCGAAGTTCATGGTGCGCTCGTGCTGCCCGGCCCGCAGCGCGTCCCGGCCCACCGCCGACCAGGAACCGTCACCGAGCTGGAAGCCGATCCGCAGTTCGGCCTCCGAGCGGTCGCCGACCTCGACGAAGGTGATGCCGATGCCGAGGTCCCGCCACTCCTGGAAGCACGCGCGCACCACGTCCCGCTGCTGAGAGGTGCCGACCCACGACACCCGGCGCACCGACCCGGTCCCCGGTACGGGAATGACCGACGCGTCGCTGTCGCCGTCGAAGAAGCAGTAGTGCAGGACCGTGCCGTTGACCCACATCCGGTGTCCCGAGACCAGCGCACTGAGCCGCTCGGCGGTCAGCCCCGCGGTGAAGGCGGGGGCCGACTGCGGCGCGAGGCTGCAGTAGCGTCCGGTCATGCCGAACAGACTGCCGTGAGCAGGGTCACGGGCGCCTGAGTCGGGGTCTACTCAAGTCACCCTGTATCAGGGCTGAGTACGCGCACTCATACTCCCGTGACGACCTTCGAACGCGACGCGAAGACCCTCGAACTGCCCTGGCGGTTCACCGGGCGCGAGGACGAGCTGGAGCTGATCCGCCGCGCCCTCACCGCCGGTCACCTCGGCATCGTGGTCACCGGCCCGGCGGGCCGCGGCAAGACCCGCCTGGTCACCGAGGCGGTCCGGGGCAGCGACCGGGCCCGCGCGGCCGGCACGCCCGAGACCCGGCACATCCCCTTCGCCGCGTTCGCCCACCTGCTGCCCGAGACGGTCTCCCTGCACCGGGCGGTCCACCTCCTGTCCGGCGTACGGCTGCTGCTGATCGACGACGCCCATCTCCTGGACGACGCCTCGGCCGCCCTCGTTCACCAGCTCGCCGTGCACGGCCGTACCCGTCTGATCGTCGTCGCCGCGGACGACGTCCCGTGCCCCGGCGCCGTCTCCCGCCTGTGGACCGGCGAGCTGCTGCCCCGCCTCGCCCTGGAGCCGCTGCCCCGGGAGGACACCGAGCACCTCCTCGCGGCCGGCCTCGGCGGCCCCCTGGAGCCGCTGACCCTCAACCGCCTGCTGCACCTGTCCCTGGGCGATCTGCGCCTGCTCCGCGACCTGGTCGACGCCCTGCGCGAACGCGGCCTTCTCACCCGCTGCCCGGAGACGGACCAGTGGACCTGGCGCGGTCCGCTCCCGCTGACGGCGACCGTCCGCGAGCGCGGCACGCGGGTGCTGGAACACCCCCGGAGCGAGGCTCTCGCCCGGCTGGCCTTCTCGGAGCCGCTGCCGCTCCCCCTGGACGACTTCCCCCTCGGGGACCTCGAAGCCCTTGAGGCCGACCAACTGATCCGCCTCGACGACGACGGGGTCGTGCGCCTCGCCCGCCCTCTGTACGGCCCGCCGGCTGACGGCGGGGGATGAAGGTGGCGACGAGGAAGGCGAGCAGGGCGGCTCCGGCGCCGATG